>JAICKX010000011.1 GCA_025927685.1 Thermoleophilia bacterium
GGCGAGAACGTCTTCTTCGCCGCGACCGGCGTCACCGACGGCGACCTGCTCCGGGGCGTCCGCTACCGCGCCGGCGGCGCGCTCACATCCTCGCTCGTCATGCGCTCGAAGTCCGGCACCGTCCGCACGCTCCAGGCCACGCATTCGATCGAGAAGTTGTCTGCTGTGGCAGGCGAGCGGTACGGATAGCGGGAGGGCGATTACCGCAGAAGGAGTAGTGCCGTCCGCGCCTGCGCGCCCGATATCCCGGCCGGAATCGCAATGCCACCGGGGGTCGGATGCTCTCCGTTCGGACGCTCATCCTCACGAGCGCGCTCGCGCTCACATCATTCATCGTCCCGTCCACGGCCTCCGCGGCCGTCGTCTCGCCGTGGGTGCACGTCCAGGGGGTCGGGTTCACCGACCGGAACGGGCTGCCCATCGTCCTGCGCGGCGTGAACCAGCAGGGCGGCGCCGGCGCCCGGTCGAACGGGCTCGCGCTCAGCCTGGGCTCGAACTTCGTCCGCCTCCTGGCGCCCTGGAGCACCGTCGAGGACACGGCCCCGGTCGGCGGGCGGCACACATGGAACGAGGAGTACCTCCAGCGCCTCGACGCGCAGGTGTCCTGGTACCAGGATCATGGCGTGAACGTCCTCATCGACTTCCACCAGTACAAGTGGTCGCCGTACTTCGGCTCCGGCGAGACGGGCATCCCCGGCTGGTTCTACACCGACCTCCGGCCGGGCCTCTACCCCCAGACCGGCGCGGGCATGAAGCAGGCGATGGGCGACTGGTGGACCGACGCTCTCGGCCGCCAGGGCTACCTCGCGTTCGTGCGGATGATGGTCGCCCGCTACAGCTCGCACCCGAACGTCGTCGGCTACGAGGTCCTGAACGAGCCGATGGTCGGTGATCTCGGCGAGACTCACGCGGCGACCCAGGCGGTCATCTCCTGGGAGGCGCCGATCGTGAACGCGATCCGGCTCAAGGATCCGGAGCGCGCCGTCTTCCTCATGCTCCGCGGCGGCGGCGACAACGGCCTCGTGAACGGAGACTTCTCGAAGCTCGCGCCCATGGCGAACCTCGTCGTCGACCTGCACGACTACTACAACGGCCTCTACGGCTCCGGCTTCACGCCCGACCAGGAGGGGTGGGCGCCCTCGTGGGACGCCACCCACAACCAGAACTTCCTCGACTACCACGGCACCGAGAGCGCCCTCCTCCAGAACCTCCAGTCCGCCGTGACCCGCACCCGCGCGCTCGGCATCCCGCTCGTCGTGGGCGAGTGGGGCGCGCAGACGGCCGACACCGGGATGCTCGACTTCCAGCACCACCTGCTCGCGGTCATGACGCGGTACGGGCTCTCCTGGGCGCGCTGGAACCTGGGGCAGGGGACAGACCCGTTCACGATCCTCACGCGCACGAAGTCGTTCAACACGGCCGGCGCCGACCTGGCGGCAGCGCTCGCGACGCGGGCACCGACGATGGGCATCGCGCCGGCGGCCGACATCCAACCGGCGGTGACCGGCTTCGCCCAGGTCAGTCGCGTGCTCTCGGCCTCGACGGGCATGTGGGCCGGCGTCCCCGCGCCCAGCCTCACGTTCCAGTGGCAGCGCTGCTCCACGATCGGCCTCCAGTGCAAGGCCGTCCCCGGGTCCGTCGCCTCGACCTACGTGGTCATGCCGAGCGACCTCGGCTCGACGCTGCGGGTGGTGGTGCGGGCGCGGAGCTCGGCGGGGCGGTCGGTGGTGACCACGCCGGTGACGGCGCCGGTGACGCCGGACGTGCTCACCGTCGCGAACATGACAGCGCAGGTGTCGCCGATCTCCCCGACCGTCACGATCGCCTTCGACCTGAACAAGGCCGCGGCGGTGAGGATCGTGATCCGGAGCGCCGCGGGGACGATCGTGAAGAGGCTCGACAACGCCGATCACCCGGCCGGGCTCGTCCTCAAGCGATGGGGCGAGCTCGAGGACAACGGCCTCCCCGCCCCGCCTGGCGTCTACACGGCGCTCGTCACGGCGACGACGGCCGGCGAGTCCACCTCGGCGTCCGTGCCGTTCACCCTCTGACGTGGGCCGCCAGATCCACGAGCCGCGCGCCGACGAGCTCGACCAGCTCCGAGGTCCCCACCTCGACGATCTGGCCGCGGCCGCCCGCGTTCAGGCAGATGCGCTCGAACTCGCCGCCGCTCTCGTCCAGGTAGACCGGCAGCCGCTTGCGCGAGCCCAGCGGGCTCATACCTCCCACCTGGTAGCCGGTCGCCCGCTCGGCGTCGCGCGGGCCGGCCATCTCGGCGTGCTTCACGCCGGCCGCGGCGGCGAGCTTCTTGAGCGAGAGCTCTGACGTCGCCGGCACGAGTGCGAACACCAGCTCCTCACCCGCCCGCGCGACCAGGCTCTTGAACATCCGGGCCCGCTCGACACCGAGGTCGTCGGCGGCCTGCTCGGCCCCGCCGCCGTGGCGGTAGGCGTAGCCCATCAGCGTGTGGTCGACGCCGGCGCCTCGCAATTCCGTGGTGCCTCTCGTCTCCGCCATCAGTAAACTGTGCCGCCATGCGAGAGTACACGCCCGAGCAGGAGTCCTTCCGCGAGGACGCCGTCGCCGTGATCAACGCCGGGGCGGTCGTGATCGCCGTCGCCGGCACGTGGACGCGCCCGATCTACATGGGCATCATCGCGCTCCTCGTCGCCGTGATCGGCTACTTCATGACGCCGCGCTCGCGCGGCGGGCACATCGTCGCCGTCTGCCTGATCACGGTCTTCGCGATCCTCGAGACGTGGCTCTGGCAGGGCAAGCACATCGTCTGATCTACCCCTCGCCCGGCGGCGAGATCGGGAGCCCGCTCATCACGTGGCCGCGCCCGCCGGCCTGGTAGGCGACGTCGACGACGTGCTCGGGCTTGTACCGCCCGAAGAAGAACCCGCGCACGAGGCTCCGGGCCGTGTCGCGGGCCGGCGGGGCGAGCTCCGCCGCGAAGACCAGCGAGCTGCCCTCGACCGCGTAGTCGCTGCCCTCGGTCTGAAGCAGGCCGTTCACGTAGACGTCGAACGGCGGCACCACCTCGGGCGGAAGCCGGACGCGCGACCCGTTCACGCCCGCCTCACCACTCGACGAGCTTCCAGACCTCGGGCTGCATGCCGGCCTCCCCGTCGCCGACCTCGGCGAACAGCGTCACCGCGCGCTTCAGGTGCTCCATCGCCTCCGGCTCGCGGCCGGCCCGGTGCAGCAGGTCGGCGAGGTTGTTGTGGAGCGCGGCCTCGCGGTGGCGATCGCCCTGCTCGGAGCAGAGGTCGAGCGCGCGCGAGGTGTGGGCGACGGCCGTCTCCGTCTCGCCCGACCGGCCGCAGGCCAGCGCCAGGTTGTTCAGGGCCGCCACGAGCACGCTGCGGTCGGGGAGCGCCTCGGCCAGCTCGACGCTCCGTTCCAGGTGCTCGCGCGACCCGGTGAGCATGCCGAGGATGTTGCACGCCTGGGCCACGGCCTCCGGGTCGTCCGCGGCCTCGCCGAGCTCAAGCGACCGGCGCGCGAGCCCGGCCGCGGCGTCGCTGTCGCCCCGGCGATGGGCGGCCAGGCTGCGGTCGGCCTGGACTCGCGCCGACTCGCCGCCGAGCCGGAGCGCCTCGAGCAGATGGCGGTCCGCGAGCTCGGGATCGCCGCGCCGGTCGTGCACCCTGCCGAGCTTGTGCTCGATCCCGGCGACCGAGCCGGGCTCGCCGAGGGCGGCCGCGGCCTCGTAGGCCGAGAGTGCCGCCGCGTATTCGCCCCGGAGCGTGTGCAGGTCGCCGATCGCCTCGTGCAGGAGCGCCGGCTGGTCGTGCCCCAGGCCGATGGCGGACCGGTAGGCGTCGAGCGCGACGCGGTGGGCGTACACGCTGCGCGCGCGGTCGCCCGCCCGGCGGAAGGCCTCGGCCGCCTCCGCCTCGTGCCCGGCCGCCAGCAGGTGGCGGGCGACGAGCGCCGGGTCGGCATGACCGACGGTGAGCGTCTCGGCGACGCGCCGGTGCAGCAGCCGGCGGCGGGCAAGCCCTGCACGCTCATAGGCGACCGCGAGCAGCTTGTCGTGCGAGAACTCGTATCCGGCGTCGCGCTCCACGAGGAGACCGCGCCGGGTCAGCTCCTCGAGGCCCGCGGCCGTCTCGTCCTCGCCCCTGCCGGCGGCGGCCCGTACGGTGTCGACGTCGAACGTCCGCCCGATCACCGCTGCCGCGGTGAGGAGCTGGAGCGACGCCTCTCCGATGCCGTCCAGGCGGGCGGTGAGCAGCTCGCGCACGCCCACCGGGAGCCCGCCGTCCTGCGCTGGATCCGTGAGCGCCGCCAGGTACTCGACGACGAAGAGCGGCAGCCCCTCCGTCTCGTCGAAGAGCTCCGATGCGCGGGCCCCGATTCCGGCGGCCGTGGCCAGCTCGGCGACGTCGGCGCGGGTCAGGCGGCCGAGCCGGATGACGCGATCCGCCGAGCGCCGCAGCACGGCGTGGTCGGCCCCGATCTCCTCGGAGCGCCACGCCGCGGCGACGAGGATCGGCCGCCCCGCCAGGCGGCGGACGAGGTAGCCGACCATCGCGAGCGACGCCGGGTCGGCGAACTGGAGGTCGTCGAGGAAGAGCAGTCCGGGCGGGCGCGAGCCGGTGAGCGCCGCGATCACGTGGGCCAGTCCCTCGTACAGCCGCTGCTGGGCGGCGGCGCTGTCCGGGGCGGCGGGAGCCTCGCCGCCGATCTCGGGCACGAGCCGGGCGGCCTCGGCGCGCCAGTGCGCGGGGACGGTCGCCAGCGGCTCCTCGCCCGCCGCGTCGAGCGCGGCCCGGATCGCGGCCGCGACGAGCCCGAAGGCGATCCCAGCCTCGCCCTCGTGCGACCGGGCCACGGCGGCGACGTTCCCTCCGGCGCGGGCCGCCGCCGCCAGGTCCTCGCCGAGCCGGGTCTTCCCGACGCCGGCCTCGCCCTCGATGATGACGAGGCGCCCGTCCGGGCCGCACGCGCCGTGCTCGGCCACGACCGCCTCCCATTCGCCGGCGCGGCCGACGAGCGGGCTGACCGGGGCCGCCGCCGGCGCGGCGGCCGAAGCGGCCTCGGCGACCGGCGTCTCCACAGGCCTGCCCTCGTTCACGGCGTTGTAGATCTCCGTGGTCTCCGCCAGGGGCCGCACGCCGAGCTCGCGGTCGAGCACGCGCACGCAGTCGCGGTACTGGCTCAGGGCCTCCGAGCGGCGCCCGCTCGCCGCGTAGAGGCGGATCAGCGTCCGGTGGGCGGGCTCGTGCAGCGCGTCGAGCGCCAGCCGCCGGCGGGCGTGGGGGATGGCGTCGTCCGGCCGGCCGCTCGCCTCGAGCGCCGCCACGAGCCGGTCGAGCGCGCGCTCGAGCTCGGCCCGCAGCTCGGCCGCTGTGTCCCGCTGCCAGTCGTCGAAGCGGACGCTGTCGCGCACCCCGAACCCGGCCAGGAGGTCGTCGCGGTGCAGCGCGACCGCCGCCGCGAGCGGTTCCACGGCCGCCTGCCCGTCGCCGGCGGCGGCGGCGAGTGCCCGGAAGCGGGCGACGTCCACCGCGTCCGGCTCGACGTCCAGCATCACCGCCGCCCGGCTGACGGTGACCCACCGACCTCCGAGCGCGGAGCGCAGCGACGAGAGCGTACGCCGGAGCGCCGCCCGGCCGCGGTCCGGATCGGTGTCGGGCCAGAGCAGGTCGACGAGCAGATCGCGCGCCTGCGGGCCGCCCGTCACCGCCAGATGCGCGAGCAGCGCGACGGCCTTGCGCGTGTCCACCCGCAGCGGCTCGCCGTCGATCTCGATGCGGGGCGTCCCGAGCACGTCGATGCGAAGGGACATCGGCGCGAGTATCGCAGAGCGTCACGGACAGGCAGGTGTCGATGGCTCCGTAACGTTTTCGGGACGGTCGACGTGGATGATCCTGGCAATCGGTTCACGACCGCAGCACCAGGAGGTCAATGATGTCCCGCTCCACCCGCATCACATCGGCCGTCGCAGTGCTCGCGTCGGCCCTCGCGCTCGCGCCCGCCGCACTCGCGGACGGCGTGACCCCGGACAACCGCGCCGACCGCACCGGGCCCTCGGGGCTCGCGGTCGCAGCCCCGACCGTCACGCCCGACAATCGCGCAGACAGGACCGGCCCGGCCGGGGCGGCGGTCAGGATCGACACGATCGGCACCGGGCTGCTGCACGCGAGCATGGTGAACGCCGAGATCGCCGCCCGGGCAGGGACCGCCTCGACTGACAGCGGCTTCCAGTGGGCCGACGCCAGCATCGGCGCCGCGGCCGGCTTCGCCGCCGCCCTGGCGTGCGCCGGCGCGGCGGTGGGGCTCCGCAGCCGCCGCCGGATCGCCGCCTGAACGTGCACCGCCGAGCGACCTCTTGCCACGCCCGTCACGATCGAAGATGCTGAACCGGTGATGAACGGCGCGATCCATGGTGAGAGGCCGCCCGGCCACACGGCGGCATGGGCGTGGGTCGTGTTCGCGGCCACCTCCGCGCTCTGGGTGGTCGCGGTGGTCACCGCGTGGGCCACCCGTGATCTCGAGGGGTCGGAAAGCCTCGGAAGCAGCGGCGCCGACCTGTTGGTGACGGTGGGAATCGCGGTCGTGCTGCTGATGTTCCCGGTTGCGGGCGTGGTCATCGCCACGCGCCAGCCGGCGAACCCCATCGGATGGCTCCTGCTCGCGATCGGGGTCGGTTGGGGGCTCCTTGCCGGCGCGACGGGATACGCCGACTACGGGCTCCGCCTCCATCCCGGCTCGCTTCCGGCGGCAGACATCGCCGCCGCGCTCACCGTCGTCGTGTGGGCGCCGCCGGTCGGGCTCACCGGCACGTTCCTGCTCCTGCTCTTCCCGGACGGTCGCCTGCCCGGCCGGCGCTGGCGGTGGGTCGCGTTCGTCGGTGCGGCCGCGACAGCGGGCTGCATCGCGGCCGGCATGCTCAATCCGGACGCGCTGGACGACGGCACGTATGCGCCCACGCGGAACCCCATGGGCATCGACGGACTGGGACCGGTCGTGGCCGTCCTGGACTACGCGGTTCTGGTGCTCGCGGTCATGATGGTCGCATCGGCGTCGAGCCTCGTCGTCCGGTTCCGCCGAGCCGGCCGCGCCGAGCGCGAGCAGGTCAAATGGCTCGCGGCCGCGGCGGCCGTGTCGGCCTGGATCTACCTCGTCGATCTCTGCATCTCCGTCACGGTCACGGGCTCCGGGCCGGAGCCCGTGTGGCGCGTCCTGCTCGATGACACGTTCGTCTTGAGCCTGGGCCTCATCCCGATCGCGATCGGGATCGCCGTCCTGCGGTACCGCCTCTACGAGATCGACGTGATCATCCGCCGGACGCTGGTCTACGCAGCGCTCGTGTCGGCGCTCGCGCTGCTCTACTTCGCGGGCGTCTTCGGGATCCAGGCGGCGGTGCGGTCGTTGAGCGGCCAGTCGGGGACGCTGGCGGTGACGGTGTCGACGCTGCTCGTGGCTGCGGCGTTCCAGCCGCTTCGCACCAGGATCCAGCGCGGGGTCGACCATCGCTTCTATCGCGGCCGCTATGACGCGGCGCGGACGCTGGAGGCGTTCAGCGGCCGGCTGCGGGAGCAGGTGGACATCGAGGCGGTGTCGGGAGAGGTGCTGGGCGTCGTGCGCGAGACCCTGCAGCCGGCGCACGCCTCGCTGTGGATCCGGTCGCCCGAGGTGGAGCGGTGAAAGCCCGGCGTGGCCTGGCCACGGCCGTCTTCGTGCTGTGCGTCGCGCTGTTCCTGTTTGCCATGACCTTCGGCGTTCTCGCGAAGGACGCCGACCAGAGCAGCAGCTGGTCCGCCGGTGGCCTCTGGGGAGGACTCGCCTATCTCGTGGCGGTCTTCACCTACCCGGCGGCGGGCTGGCTTCTCGCGGCCCGCCGGCCAGACAACCCGATCGGGTGGCTCCTGCTTGTGATCGGCGCGTCGTGGGGCTTCAGCGCGACGGCCACCTATGCCGACTACACCGTCAAGCTTCACCACGACTTCGCGGGCGGACCGGTGCTGGCCGTCCTGGCAAACGGGTGTTGGTTGCCGGCGGTCGGCATCACGGGGACGTTCCTCTTGCTGCTCTTCCCGGACGGGCGGCTGCTCGGTCGGCGGTGGCGGTACGTCGGGTGGACCAGCGCGGTGGCGATGGTCGTGGGAGTCATGGGCCTCATCCTCAACCCGGGACCCCTCGGGGATGCCGGGTACCCCGGGGTGCAGAACCCACTCGGTGTCGACGCCCTCGGTCCAGTGCTCGACGTCAGCTGGGTGGCGATCTTCGTCGTCGTGGTGATGATGGTCGCCTCGGCGGCGAGCCTCGTCGTCCGCTACCGGCGCGCCCGCGGGCCGGAACGACAGCAGGTGAAGTGGCTCGCGGCTGCGGCCGCCGGGGTTGCGGCCGTCTACGCGGTCGTGGTGCCGGTCGGGGCGCTCGTGGACCCCTCGTCGCAGGACACGCCCGCGTGGCTCTCCGCAGCCCAGACGGCGTCTCTCCTGAGCTTCGGCCTCATCCCCGTCGCCATCGTCTTCGCGGTGCTCCGCTATCGCCTCTACGAGATCGACGTGATCATCCGGCGGACGCTGGTGTACGCGGTACTCGTCGCGGTGCTGGCGGCGCTCTATCTGGGCGGCGTGACCCTGGTCGGCGGCCTTCTGCGAGACATCACGGGCGGATCGGGTGCGATCGGAGTGACCATCTCGACCCTGGCGGTCGCGGCGGCCTTCCAGCCGCTGCGGGCGCGGATCCAGCGGGCGGTCGACCACCGGTTCTATCGCGCCCGCTACGACGCCGCCCGCACCCTCGAGGCGTTCAGCGGCCGCCTGCGCGACCAGTTCGAGATCGACGCGGTGTCGGGCGAGGTGCTGGACATCGTGCGGCAGACGCTCCAGCCGGCCCACGCGACGATCTGGCTCAAGCCGCCGGAGGCGCAGCGATGAAGCCGCCGTCCGTCCCGCGACCTGCGGCCGCCGCCTGGCTGGCCACGCTCGTCCTCTTGCTTGCCCCCGGGATTTTCGTCAGCGTGGGGAACGGCCTCGACGTCGGCAACGTCCTCGAGGCTCTGCTGTTCGGTGCCGTCATGCAGGGGATGGCCACGCTCGGAGCACTGATCGCGCGTCGCGAGCCGCGAAATCCGATCGGGTGGATCTTCTGCGCCGTCCCCGGTCTGGTCGCCGTCGCGGTCGCGGCGGGCACGTACGCGGCGTGGGCGGACGACCACCATCCTGGCGCACCTGGCGCGGGCGCCGCCGGCTGGCTCGCCAGCTGGACATGGGTGGCCGGGCTCGCCGCCTACGCACTCCTGGTTCCGCTGCTCTTTCCGGACGGACGGCCGCCGGCACCGCGATGGCGGCTGGTGGTTTGCGCCGACCTCGTCGTGATTGTGTGGATCGCGTCGTTCGCGGGCCTCTCCCACTCGCCTCCTGCGCCGGTGGTCGTCGCGACCGCGGTTCTCGCGGCCGTCCTGATCGCGGCCGGCCTGGCCTCGGCCGTCGTGCGGTACCGACGGGCGGACGCGACCCAGCGGGTGCAGCTCCGGGAGTGCCTGTTCGCCGCATGGGCCGCCTTCGTCGGCTTCTTTGCCATCTCCGTTCTGGTTCCGTACGAGGCCCTGTACGCGCTGGACTACGCGCTCCTTCCGCTCTCCGTCGGCCTGGCCATGCTCCGCTACCGGCTCTACGACGTCGACGTGATCATCCGCAAGACGCTCGTTTACGCGTGCCTCGTGGCGGTGCTGGTGAGCGTCTACCTGGGCGGGGTGGCGCTGGTCGGCGCGCTCCTTCGCACCGTCACCGGCTCGTCGGGAACGGTTGCCGTCACGGTCTCGACGCTCGCAGTGGCCGGCGTGTTCCAGCCGCTGCGACACCGGCTCCAGGCGGGTGTGGATCGGCGCTTCTATCGCTCCGCGTATGACGCACGAGCAGCGGCGGAGGCGTTCACCGGTCGCCTGCGAGACGAGATCGACCTCGAGGCGCTCCGGGACGAGCTGCTCCAGGTTGTGACGTCGACGGTGCACCCGGCGCACAGCAGCCTGTGGCTCCGGACCGCAACAATCGCAGAGCAACCGACGGTGGAGCAGCCGTGACGACGAGCCGCGTTACGCCGTGGGCCCTGCCGCTCAGCATCGCTATCGCCTTCGCGAGCACGGTTCTCCTCGTGCTCGGCCCGGGACGACCGGTGGAGGCCGACGTTTTCGCCGGCATCGGCGGCGCGTCGTTCCTCGTGCTCTCGCTGACGTTCGGGAGCGTGGGCGCGATGGTGGCGGGGCGGGTGCCGGAGAACCGGATCGGCTGGATCTTCTGCGCGATCGGCGTGCTCTGCGGCATGTCAGTGCTGGCGTGGGCGTACGCCGACTACGGCCTGAACGCGACGTCTGGGGCGACTCCCGGCGCCGCACTCGCCGCTGTGTTTCCGAGCGAGGCGCTGGCGCCCATGTTCGGCTTCGCGTTGCTCGTGTTCCCGGATGGACACCTACCATCTCGGCGCTGGCGACCCGTGGCCGCCTTGCTCGCCCTCTCGATGGCGCTCCTTCTGGTCAGCGATGTCGTACGGCCGGGTGCGCTCGATGCTCCGTTTCGTACGGCTTCGAACCCGCTTGGCGTCCCGGATGTGCGCGCCGCCACGATTGCGATGAACGACGCCGGATGGGTGCTGGCGCCCGTCGGCCTCACGCTCGCGGCCGCGTCGCTGATTGTCCGGCTCCGACGAGCGGAGGGAGTGGCGCGCCGCCAGCTCGAGCTCGTCCTCGGCTTCGGCGCGCTCGTCGCGGTGGTGATCGCCGTCGACATGTCGACGTGGCTCATCTGGCCTGACGGAAGCCTCCAGGTCCGGATCGCAGTGATCGGTGTCAGCTTCGCGGCGTTCCCCGCCGCTACGGGCGTTGCAATCCTCAGGCACCGGCTCTACGACATCGACGTCGTCATCCGCCGCACGGTGAGCTACGCGGTGCTGGTCGCCGCGCTGGCCGGGCTCTACTTCGGCGGGGTGTACGTCGCCCAGGCCGCCCTGCGCTCGGTCAGCGGCCAGTCGAGCACGCTGGCCGTCACGGCATCCACGCTGGTCGTCGCCGTGGTGTTCCAGCCGCTGCGCAAGCGGATCCAGCTGGCGGTCGACCGCCGCTTCTACCGGTCGCGATACGACGCCGGCCGGACGCTCGAGGCGCTCGCATCGCGCCTGCGCCGACAGATCGATCTCGAGAGCACGAGAGGCGAGGTCCTCGCGGCGGTCAACGAGACGCTGCACCCGGCGCACGCGACCCTGTGGCTGCGCCCGCCCGGTCCCGTAACGAACCCGGAACGCCCGCTCGGTACAACGGAGGTGTCATGAGCTCGGTTGCCCACAGCCTTCGCCGCATCGTCTCGCGCGGACGGACCGCACCGGCCGTCGCGGCCTCGGTCGGCGAGCCCGCCCGGGCCGCGTCGCCGGCGCCGTCGCCGGCACCGGTCGACATCGCGCCGAACGACCCGATCATCCCGTACTTCCAGAGCGCCGCCGGCGCCGTCGACATCGAGGCGCTCGAGCTCGAGTCGCCGGCGCTCGAGTCGATGCGGGCGGCGGGCGTGAAGCTGGTCGTCCCGCTCGTGACGCAGGGCGAGCTGATCGGCCTCCTGAACCTCGGCCCGCGGCTGTCCGACCAGGAGTACTCCGGCGACGACCGCCGCCTCCTCGAGAGCCTGGCCGCGCAGGCCGCCCCGGCGGTTCGCGTCGGCCAGCTCGTGCGCGAGCAGGAGGTCGAGATCCGAAGCCGGGAGCGGCTCGAGCAGGAGCTCGCCGTCGCCCGCCTGATCCAGCAGAACTTCCTGCCGCGCACGCTGCCCGAGGCTGCCGGCTGGAGCGTCGCCGCCGACTACCGGCCCGCCCGTGAGGTGGGCGGCGACTTCTACGACTTCATCGACCTGCCGGACGGCCGGCTCGGGATCGTCGTCGGCGACGTGACCGACAAGGGCGTCCCGGCCGCGCTCGTGATGGCGGCCACGAGGAGCGTCCTTCGCGCCTCGGCCCAGCGGCTGCTCGAGCCGGGCGCGGTGCTCCAGCGCGTGAACGAGCATCTCGTCCCGGACATCCCGGAGAACATGTTCGTGACCTGTCTCTACGGCGTGCTCGAGCTCGACACCGGCCGGCTGGTCTTCGCGAACGCCGGCCACAACCTGCCGATGGTGTCCTCCGAGGGCGCCGTCACGGAGCTGATGGCGCGCGGGATGCCGCTCGGGCTCATGCCGGGCATGACCTACGAGGAGACCGAGGCCGTGCTCGATCCCGGTGCGCACCTGCTGCTCTACTCCGACGGCGTCACCGAGGCGCACGACGCAGACCGCGAGATGTTCGGCGGCGGCCGCCTCTCGGCCGTCATGTCGCAGGCGGGCGCCCGGCACGGCTCCGCCCTGCTGCGCACGCTGCTCGCCGCGCTCGCCGCGTTCGCCGCCCCCGGCGCCGAGCAGGAGGACGACATCACGCTCGTCGCGATCAGGCGCGAATCCGGATCGGAGGCGCTGCTGGCCGAGTTCTCGGTGGCCAGCGAGCCCGGGAACGAGCGCGAGGCGATCCGGCAGCTCGAGCCCGCCTTCGTGGCGGCGGGGCTGCCCGCGGCCAGGCTCGAGCGGATGAAGACGGCCGTCGCCGAGGCGGTCATGAACGCGATGGAGCACGGCAACGGGTTCCGGCCCGAGGTGCCCGTCGACATCCGCCTCGTCCGCGAGGGCGACGCGCTCGTGGTCGAGGTCACCGACGGGGGCTCGGCGCGCCCGATGCCCGAGGCCCCCGAGCCCGACATCGACGCCAAGCTCGCCGGTGAGCAGACGCCGCGCGGCTGGGGGCTCTTCTTGATCCGCAACATGGTGGACGAGATGGACGTGTCGGGCGACGACGAGCACCACACCACCCGGCTCGTGATGCGCCTGGAAGGAGGGCGAGATGACGACCGCGCTTGAGGTGAGGATGGACGTGAGCGGCGGTGCGGCAACGCTCCTGCTCGCGGGGGACGTCGACCGCGACGCCGCGGCGGCCCTGGACCGGGCCTACAGCGAGGCGGCGGCCGCCGGGGCAGCGTCGCTCACCCTCGATTTCGCGGCGGTGCCGTACATCAACTCGACCGGCATCGCACTGATCGTCGGGCTCCTGGGCCGGGCCCGAGGCGCCGGCGTGCCCGTCACGGCGCGCGGCCTCACCGATCACTACCGGGAGATCTTCGAGATCACCCGCCTGTCCGACTTCATGACCATCGAGGCAGGGGCACCCGCCCCGGAGGGGAGCACGACATGACAGAGACCGCCGTTCCGATGACGGTGCGGACGCCGACCGGGCGCGCCAGCGTGATCGACATCGCCGGGGAGGTGACGGCCGCCAGCGAAGGGGTGCTCATGGACGCGTACGGCCGCGCCAGCGGCGAGCGCACGCGCTGGATCGTCCTCAACTTCTCCGAGCTCGAGTACATGAACTCGAGCGGGATCGGCCTGCTCGTCACCCTGCTCGTCCGCGCCAACCGGCAGAAGCAGCGGCTCCTGGCGTACGGCCTGACCGAGCACTACCGCCAGATCTTCCAGCTGACGCGGCTGGACGAGGCGATCACCATCCACGAGAGCGAGTCCGAGGCGATCGCCGCGGCCGCCTGACCCGAAAGGACCGACACCATGTCCGAGAAGCGCGAACAGCGCGACGGCACCGCCTGGGCGAAGCCCGTCGCACACCTGGAGATCGCGGGCGTCGAGCCCGGGTCGGCGGGGATCAACGTCACCGGGCGGCGGCCGACGTCGCCGGTGCAGGGGTTCGGCCGGATGTGGCAGAAGACGTACCGCATCCGGCTCGAGGGAGCCGGCGTGACGCCGGCCCAGGTCATCGAGGTGTGGAAGCGCGACTTCCCCGCCTTCTGGCCGAAGGGCAACCGCTTCTTCGCTCCGCTGGCCGGGATCGCCCCCGGCGAGGTGGCCGTGCTCGACCTGACCATGCCCGGAGGGCTCAAGCTCTCGACCGGCGTGCTCGTGCTCTACGCCGACGAGGAGTCGTTCACGCTGATGACGCCGGAGGGGCACATGTTCGCCGGCTGGATCACGTTCAGCGCATTCGACGACGGCGGCGTGACGGCCGCCCAGGCGCACGTCCTCATGCGGGCGTCCGACCCGCTCTACGAGATGGGGATGACCTTCGGCGGCCACCGCCAGGAGGACCGCCACTGGGCGCACACGCTCCGGTCGCTGGCCGCGGCGTTCGGCGTCGAGGGCGACGTGGCCGTCGAGACCGTGTGCGTCGACCGCCGGCGCCAGTGGGGGAAGGCGGGCAACGTGTGGCATAACGCTGGGATCCGGTCGGGTATGTACACGGCCATGGCGCCGATGAGGCTCGTGGCCAGGCCGTTCCGGCGTGCCTGAGATAGTCGACGCGATCGTCGTCGGCGCGGGCCCGAACGGCCTCGCCGCGGCGATCGCGCTCGCCCAGGCCGGACGCTCGGTGCGGGTCGTCGAGGGGGCGGCCGCCATCGGGGGCGGCACCCGCACCGAGGAGCTCACGCTTCCCGGCCACCTGCACGACGTCTGCTCGGCGGTGCACCCGCTGCTGCTCGGCTCGCCGTTCCTGCGGTCGCTGCCGCTCGCCGGGCACGGCCTCGCGGTGGTGCATCCCGACCTGCCGCTCGCGCACCCGCTCGAGGGCGGCCGGGCCGTGGCGGTCCATCGCTCGGTCTCCGAGACGGCGGCCGGGCTCGGCGCCGACGGCCCCGCCTACGAGCGGCTCCTCGGGCCGTTCGCGCGCGACTGGGAGGAGCTGGCCGGCATCCTGCTCGGTCCGCCGCTTCGGCTCCCGCGCCATCCGCTGCCGGCCGCCAGGTTCGCGGCGCTCGGCCTGCGCTCGGTCTCCGGGCTCGCCCGCGGCCGTTTCGGCGGCGAGCCGGCCCGCGCGCTCCTCGCCGGGAACGGCGCCCACTCGATGCGGCCGCTCACCGCGGCCGGCACGGGGGCCTTCGCGCTCCTGCTCGTCATGCTCGCGCACGGCGTCGGCTGGCCGGTGGCCGCCGGCGGCTCGGGCGCGATCGCCGGTGCCATGGCGTCGCTCCTTCGCTCGCTCGGCGGCGAGATCGAGACCGGCCGGCCGGTCACGTCGCTCGAGGAGCTGCCGCCGGCCCGGGCCGTGCTCCTCGACGTGACGCCGCGGGCGCTGCTTCGGATCGCCGACGGCCGGTTCACCGGCCGCTACCGGCGGGCGCTCGAGCGGTTCCGGTACGGGCCGGGGGTGTTCAAGGTGGACTACGCCCTGCGCGAACCGGTGCCCTGGGCAGCGGAGGAGTGCCGCCGGGCCGGCACCGTCCACGTCGGCGGGACCACGTCGGAGCTGGCCGCGTCCGAGGCGCAGGTTGCGGCGGGCGTCGCGCCCAGCCGCCCGTTCGTGCTCGTCGCGCAGCAGAGCCTCTTCGATCCCGCGCGCGCCCCGGCGGGTGCGCACACGCTGTGGGCGTACTGCCACGTGCCGAACGGCTCGGATGCCGACATGACGGACGCCATCGAGCGCCAGATCGAGCGGTTCGCGCCCGGCTTCCGCGACGTCGTCGCCGCCCGCCACACGATGGGCCCGGCGCAGGTCGAGGCGAAGAACCCGAACTACGTCGGTGGCGACATCAACGCGGGCCTGGCCGACCTGCGCCAGATCCTGGCCAGGCCGGCGCTCCGGCCCGTCCCGCACGCGACGCCCGATCCCCGCCTCTTCCTGTGCTCGTCCTCGACGCCGCCGGGCGGGGGCGTCCACGGGATGTGCGGGTGGCACGCCGCGCGGGCCGCGCTTTCCGGCGTCCTCAGATGAACGCGGGGAGCCCAGGGTTTCCCCGGCGGGCCCCTCCGTCGGGGTGGCGGGGCGTCGGGCGCGAGCGGCGTGGGTATGTGTCGCGAGCTCGCAACGAATCTCCGCGGCCTCCAACTGGGGTCTGACCCCGGCGCGCCGCTGTTGCGCACTTGTTGCGACGGCGTTGCGGTTCGTGGTGAATCGTGACGCCGGAGCCGAAGCCCCGTAGGCGCGGGACATTGGCCGGAGGGTCGCTCCTCGGCGTCCTGCGCCGACACTTGGAGCTACGCTCCAACTGTGGCGGATGAGGTGATCCATCGGATCGATTCGGTCGCGGACCCGTCACGGCTTCCGTACACGGTCTGCGTCCTGCTCGAGAACCTGGTCCGCCGGGCCGGCAGCGAGCACGTCACGGACGCCGACGTGCAGGCGCTCGCCAACTGGCCCGCGCCGGCCGAGGGCGCCCAGCTCGCATTCATGCCTGCCCGGGTCATCATGCAGGATCTGACCGGCGTGCCGGCAGTCGTCGACCTGGCCGCGCTGCGCTCGGCGGTCGCCCGTCGCGGCGGCGACCCGTCCCGGGTCGACCCGCAGGTGCCGGTCGACCTCGTGGTCGACCACTCCGTGCAGGTGGACGCGTTCGGCTCGAGCGCGGCGTACGAGCGCAACATCGAGCACGAGTACGGCCGAAACGGCGAGCGCTACGCGCTCCTTCGCTGGGCGCAGGGCGCGTTCGGCAACTTCCGGGTCGTCCCGCCGGGCATGGGCATCGTCCACCAGGTGAACCTCGAGTACCTGGGCGCGGTCGTGGCGGTACGCGACGGCGTGGCGATGCCCGATACGCTCGTCGGCACGGACTCCCACACGACGATGATCAACGCGCTCGGCGTCCTCGGCTGGGGCGTCGGCGGGATCGAGGCCGAGGCCGTCATGCTGGGTCAGCCCATCTACATGACCGCGCCGCAGGTGACGGGCGTGCGCCTCTCCGGTGGCCTCCAGAGCGGTGTCACCGCCACGGACCTGGTGCTCACGATGACCGAGCGGCTGCGGCAGCACGGGGTGGTGGGCAAGTTCATCGAGTTCTTCGGCCCCGGCCTCGGATCGCTCACCGTCGCCGACCGGGCGACCATCTCGAACATGTCGCCGGAGTTCGGGGCGACCGCCTCGACCTTCCCGGTCGACGACGAGACGCTCCGCTACCTGCGCGACACCGGCCGCTCGCCCGAGCACATCGAGCTGGTCGAGCGCTACACGAAGGAGCAGGGGCTCTTCCACACCGGGTCGGAGGCCGAGCCGGCGTACACCGAGACGCTGGACTTCGACCTCTCGGGCGTCGAGCCGAGCCTGGCCGGCCCGCGCCGCCCGCAGGACCGCGTGCCGCTGCCGCGCGTCGGGGCGAGCTTCGCGGACGCATTCGGCGCCGGCCGGAACGGCGGCGGCCTGGGCGACGGCTCGGTCGTGATCTCGGCGATCACGTCGTGCACCAACACGTCGAACCCGGCCCTGATGGTGGCGGCAGGGCTGGTGGCCCGCAAGGCCGTCGAGCGCGGCCTCACCACGAAGCCGTGGGTGAAGACCAGCCTCGCGCCCGGCTCGCGGGTCGTGATCGGCTACCTGCGCAAGGCGGCGCTCATGGAGCCGCTCGAGGCGCTCGGCTTCGATCTGGTCGGCTTCGGCTGCACCACGTGCATCGGGAACTCGGGGCCGCTGCCCGAGGACGTGGCCGGCGCGATCGAGCGCGACGACCTGAAGGTGGCGGCGGTCCTCTCCGGAAACCGCAACTTCGAGGCCCGCATCCACCCGGCCGTCCGGGCCAACTACCTGGCGTCGCCGCCGCTGGTCGTCGCCTACGCGCTGGCCGGCACCGTGAACGCCGACCTCACGTCCGAGCCGCTGGGGGAGGGGAGCGACGGCCCCGTCTTCCTGCGCGACGTGTGGCCGACGGCGGACGAGGTGAGCGAGGCGCTCGCGGCCTCCTTCTCGCCCGACCTCTTCACCGACGAGTACGGCCGCATCTTCGAGGGTGACGAGCGCTGGCGCAGCCTGCCGGTGCCGGAGGGCGAGCTCTACGCGTGGGACCCGGACTCGACGTACGTCCGCGAGGCCGCGTTCTTCTCGCACGACGCCGACCTGTCGGACATCGTGGACGCGCGCGTCCTGGCGCTCGTCGGCGACTCGGTGACGACCGACCACATCTCCCCGGCCGGGGCCTTCGCGCCCGCAACGCCGGCGGGGCAGTGGCTCGTCGAGCACGGCGTCGAGCCGCGCGACTTCAACTCCTACGGCGCGCGGCGCGGGAACCACGAGGTGATGGTGCGCGGGACGTTCGCGAACATCCGGCTGCGAAACGCGCTCGTCGAGCGGGAGGGCGGCTTCACCCGCCACCTGCCGTCGGGCGAGGAGCTGTCGATCTACGACGCCGCACAGCGCTACGGGGAGGAGGGCGTGCCGCTCGTCGTCATCGCGGGCCGCGAGTACGGCTCGGGCAGCTCGCGGGACTGGGCCGCGAAGGGATCGGCGCTGCTGGGCGTGCGAGCCGTGATCGCCCGGAGCTTCGAGCGCATCCATCGCTCGAACCTGGTGGCGCTCGGGGTCATCCCGCTCCAGTTCGCGGAGGGCGACTCGGCCGAGAGCCTCGGGCTCGACGGGACGGAGACGTACACCATCCGCGGGCTGGCCGGCCTCGACGTCGGCTCGCATGTCGAGGTGGAGGTGAACGGCGGCCAGCGCTCGTTCACATGCCTGGCCCGGCTCGACGCCCCGGCCGACGTCAAGGTCTACCGGGACGGCGGGCTGCTGCAGATGGTCATGAAGCAGCTGATGGCGTAAGATCACCCCTGGTGGGTACGACGCGGCGAAGGCTGCTCGCGAGCGCCGGCTTGGCGGCCGGCGGCATCGTCGGGGCGTCCGTGCCCGCGGCCGCGGCGGCGCGCGGCGGCCGGCTGCCCTTCCACGGCCGCTACCAGGGTGGCATCACGACGCCGCCCCAGGCGCACATGCGCTTCGCGGCCTTCGACGTCTCCGGGTCGCGGGCCGACCTGGCCGGCCTCCTGCGCGCCTGGTCCGACGCCGCCGCGCGGATGTGTGCCGGCGCCCCCGTCGGCCCCGTCGGCGGTGACCCGGACACCGCGCCCGTCGACACCGGCGACGCCTACGGGCTGCGCGCGGCGCGCCTCACGGTGACGATCGGGTTCGGGCCGTCGCTCTTCGACGGCCGCTTCGGGCTCGAGGCCGGCTACCCGCCGGCGCTCGCCGAGCTGCCGGCGTTCACGGGCGACCGCCTCGTGCCGGGCCGGAGCGGCGGCGACCTCGCGGTGCAGGCCTGCGCGGACGTCCGGCAGGTGGCCTTCCACGCCGTTCGCACGCTGGCGCGGATCGGTCACGGGGTCGCGACCGCGCGCTGGTCGCAGTCGGGGTTCGACTCAGCGCCGGACGGCCGCACCGGCCGGAACCTGATGGGGTTCAAGGACGGCACGAACAACCTCGACGCGTCCGACGCGGCCGCCATGCGCCGGAACGTGTGGGTCGGAACCGGCGACGACCCCGCGTGGATGCGCGGGGGGACGTACCTCGTCACGCGCCGGATCCGCGTCCGGATCGAGCGCTGGGACGCGAGCGACCTGGACGAGCAGGAGACGGACGTCGGCCGGCGCAAGGTCTCCGGCGCGCCGCTCGGCGCCCGTTCGGAGTTCGCTCCGGTCGACCCGGCACTCGAGCCCAGGCACAGCCACATCATGCTCGCCAACCCGCGTGGGGCCGGGAGCGAGGCCGAGCGCATCCTGCGCCGCGGCTACTCGTTCGACGACGGCCTCCTCCCGGACGGGCGCCTCGACGCCGGCCTCTTCTTCGCCGCCTTCCAGCGCGATCCGCGCCGCCAGTTCGTCCCGATCCAGCGCCGGCTCGCCGAGCACGACCTCCTCGGCGAGTACCTGGTTCACACCGGGAGCGCGCTGTTCGCCGTGCCGCCCGGTTGCCGCGCGGGCGGGTACGTCGGCGACACGCTGATCTGACGGGGCACGGCGCCGCTCGTCGGAACCCGGATCCGTCGTCGATGGGTTCGCCGTCCAGGGCGGAACCCGCTCCGGATCCGCCAGCGGGTCATAGATCCCCCCAGGCGATACGCTTGAGGGGTTGAGCCTCGTCGCCGACCTGGAGCGCGCGCTCGGCGCGGACGCCGTCCTCTCGGAGCCCGCGGAGCTGCGCACGTACGAGTGCGACGGCCTCACCGGCCACCGGGCCGTCCCCCGGGCCGTCGTGCTGCCGCGGTCGACCGGCGAGGTGCAGGCTGCCGTGCGGGCGTGCCGCGCGCACGGCGCGCCGTTCGTCGCCCGCGGGGCAGGGACCGGCCTCTCCGGAGGGGCGGTGCCGGTCGCCGAGGGCATCGTGATCGGCCTCGCGCGCATGAACCGGATCCTCGAGGTCGACGTGCCGAACCGGCGAGTGCGCGTCCAACCGGGGGTCACGAACCTGGACGTGACGCGCGCGGTCACTGAGCACGGGCTCTTCTACGCGCCCGACCCGTCGAGCCAGCAGGTGTGCACGATCGGCGGCAACGTCGCCGAGAACTCCGGCGGCGCCCACTGCCTGAAGTACGGTTTCACGTCGACGCACGTGCAGGAGCTCCTGGTGGTGCTCTCCGACGGCGAGGCCGTGAGGCTCGAGCGCGACGGCCCGATCGACCTGGCGGGCGTGTTCGTCGGCTCGGAGGGCACGCTCGGGATCGCCACCGAGATCGTCGTCCGCGTCGTCCCGAGGCCGCAGCGGGTCGAGACGCTCCTGGCGGCATTCCCGTCCACGGACGCCGCCGGCGAGGTGGTGTCGGCCATCATCGGCGCCGGGATCGTCCCGGCCGCCGTCGAGATGATGGACGCGCTCACGATCCAGGCCGCCGAGGACGCCGTCCATGCCGGGCTGCCGCGCGAGGCCGGCGCCGTCCTGCTCGTCGAGCTCGACGGGCCTGCGGCCGAGGTGGCGCTGAGCCTGAGGCGGGTCGAGGAGCTGTGCGCGGCCGGCGGCGCCACGGAGGTGCGGGTCGCCCGTGACGACGGCGAGCGGACCACGCTCTGGTACGGGCGCAAGGCGGCGTTCGCGGCGATGGGGCGGGTGAGCCCCGACTACTACGTCCAGGACGGCGTCGTCCCGCGCACGCGCCTCCCGCAGACGCTGCGCCGGATCGAGGAGCTGTCGCAGAGCTACGGCCTGCGGGTCGGGAACGTGTTCCACGCCGGCGACGGGAACCTGCATCCGCTCGTCCTCTACGACGCGGGCGTCGAGGGAGAGGCGGAGCGGGCCGAGCGGCTGGCGGCGGAGATCCTCGAGGCGTGCGTCGAGGCGGGTGGGTCGCTCACCGGCGAGCATGGGATCGGCGTCGACAAGGTCTGCGCGATGCCGTGGATGTTCTCGGAGGGGGACGTGCGCGCGATGGAGCGGCTGCGGGCGGCCTTCGACCCCGATGGCCTCTGCAACCCCGGCAAGCTCCTGCCGACGCCGCGGCTCTGCGGCGAGGTGCCGGGCCCGTACCGGCGCCATCCGCTCGAGCGCGAGGGGGTGGCGGAGCGGCTCTGATCGAGCACGAGCCGGGCGACCTGACGGCCGTGGTCGACGGCAGCGTCACGCTCGCCGAGCTGGGCCGGGCGCTGGCGGAGCAGGGGCAGATGCTGGCCCTCGACCCGCCCGGAGCCGAGCGCCGCACCGTCGCGGAGGCGTTTGCGTCGGCCGTCACCGGGCCGCGCGCGCACGGCTACGGCCCGCCGCGCGACCTGCTGCTCGGCGTCGCGCTGCGGCTGCGCGACGGCTCGGTCGTGCACGGCGGCGGCCGCGTCGTCAAGAACGTCGCCGGCTACGACCTGCCGAGGCTCGCGACCGGGTCGGGCGGCAGGCTGGGCGAGATCGCGCGGGCCTGCCTGCGCTTGCACCCGCTCCCGGCGGCGACGTGCACGGTCGTCGCCGAGCCCTCCGACCCGATCGTCCTCGAGCCGCTCCGGCCGGCGTGCGTGGAGTACGCCTGGCCGCCGGGGCGCATGCTCGTGCGCTTCGAGAGCCCGGCCGCCGCGGAGCTGGCCGAGCAGGCCCGGGCGCTGATCGGAGGGGAGATCGTCGCCGACGACGCGGCGCTCTGGGCCGAGCACCGCGAGCTGGCCGCCGACCTGCCCGTGCACGGGTCGCTCCCGGCCGGCGTGCCCGCGACGATCGACGGCCTGCGCGCGTCCGGCGCGACGCGCATCGTGGGCCGCCTGGCCCGCGGCATCCTCCACGCCGATGTGGAAAAACGGGGTCAGACCCCAATTTTTCAACCGCTGGAGGAGCGGGTGGTGGAGGCGTTCGGTGGCTGAGGTCACCACGCGCGAGCTGCTCGACACGTGCGTCCACTGCGGGTTCTGCCTGCCGGCCGGCCCCACGTACGGGCTGTGGGGCGACGAGTCCGACTCGCCGCGCGGCCGCATCCACCTGATGCACCTCCTGGAGCGGGGCGAGCTGGAGTGGGGCCCGGCGCCGGCGCGCCACTTCGACCGCTGCCTGGGGTGCATGGCGTGCGTCCCGGCCTGCCCGAGCGGCGTTCGCTACGACCTCCTGATCGAGCGCACGCGCGCCGAGCGGCGGGAGCGGGCGCCGCGGGGAGCCTGGGGCCGCGTGCTCGACGCCGCCATCTTCGCGACCGTGCCGCGGCCGCGGCTCCTGGGGGCGCTCTCGTGGCCACTGGCGCTCGGAATCCGGCCCTTCGCGCTGGCGCCGCGGATCCGCCCGGCCGACCTGCGCGCGCGGCCCGACCGAGCGACGCCGGCCAGGGGCGAGCGGCGGATGACCGCGGCGCTTCTCGAGGGCTGCGTGCAGCGCGCGCTCTTCGGGCGCGTGAACCGGGCCGCGGCGCAGGCGCTTGCCGCCGACGGGTGCGAGGTCGTCGTCCCCGCCGGCCAGGGGTGCTGCGGGGCGCTGGCGCTCCACGCCGGCCGTGAGCACGAGGCGCGGCGGCGGGCGGCCGCGACGGTGGCGGCGTTCGCCGGCCACGACCGGGTCGTCGTCACGGCCGCCGGGTGCGGCTCGGCGATGAAGGGCTACGGCGAGCTCCTGGGGACGGAGGAGGCGCACCGGTTCGCCGCGGCCGTGCGCGACGTGACCGAGCTCCTGGCCGAGCTCGGGCCGGCCGCCGAGCGGGCGCCGCTCCCGCCGACCCGTGTCGTCTACCAGGACGCCTGCCACCTGAACCACGCCCAGGGCGTCGCCGCCCAGCCGCGCGAGCTGCTGCGGGCCATCCCCGGCGTCGAGCTGGTCGAGATCGAGGACGCGGACACGTGCTGCGGCTCGGCCGGGATCTACAACCTCGTGCAGCCGCGCACCGCCCGCGAGCTGGGCGGGCGCAAGGCGCATGCGATCCTGGCGGCCGAGCCGGACGTCGTCGCGACCGCGAATCCCGGCTGCGCCGTCCAGCTCCAGGCGGCCCTGCGCCGGCTGGGCCGCGGCGACCTGCGGATCGTGCATCCGGCCGAGCTGGTCGCGGAGGCCGTTACCCCTGCTCAGGCGACCTGAGCCAGACGCTCGCGTGCCGGGGCTGGAACGTCTGCTCGACCACGCCCAGGAGCTCGCCGCACAGCGCGTCGAGGTCGACCTCCTCGCGCAGGCGCCCCGAGAAGGCGCGCATCGCCGTCTCGGCGTCGACCGTGCGGCGCGAGAAGCGATGGTCGATCGCGCGCTGGATGCGGCGCCGGAGCGGCTGGAACACGAGCGCCACCACGAGCGTGGTGACCGTGACGGCGACATCGCCCGACTCCCCCGTGACCGAGAGCGAGAGCGACCCGAGGAGGCCGATACCGCCCCCGTAGACCGCCCCGAGGACGGCGATGAGGCATGCGTAGACGAGCGTCTTTCGGATCACCAGGTCGACGTCGTAGAGCCGGTAGCGCAGGATCGCGAGCCCCATCACGGCGGGGAAGAGGACGATCGAGAGCAGGAAGGGCAAGTCCCCGGCGGCGGCGAACCCGGCGACCTGGAACGGCAGGCTGACGGCAAACACCGCCACCCAGATCAGGACACCCGCGACCACCCATTTCATCTGCTGGCGCTCGACGCCGGCTGACCGGCGGAATCGCAGCGCCATCGCTGCGACGCCTCCCAGGAATGCGACGACGGTCAACGGAAGCGAGACCGTCTGAACGACGTTCAGGGCCGTCTCGAGGCCCCCGGACGCAGCGAGCGGGTTGTGGATCCCGTGGAGCGGAGGCTCGCCGGTGAAGTCCAGGAAGCCTCGCGAGAGGCCGCACACCGTCGCCGTGATCGCCGCGGCCACCACCGGGCGCCAGCGGGGCGTGAGCGCGCGCCCATCCGGGAAGAGCAGGAGCAGGAGCAGCATCGCGCCGAGGTAGATGCTGTCGAGTGCTGTCGACGCGATCCAGAACGCGGCCCGCCCGGCCGGCAGCGAGTCCGGGTCGACCGCCAGCGAGTAGACGGCGTAGTTCTGGGCCAGGTTGTGGCAGAGCGAGAAGAAGAACGCCACGGTTACGAAGAGCCAGCCGATGGAGTGGGCGCGGTGCCGCCAGACGATCAGCGCCCCGAAGACGGCAAAGCCGATCGTGGTCGGCGAGAACATGACCGTCGCGGCGAGCGACTGGGCGTCGCGGTCGAGGATGCCGAGCACGATCGCGCCGGCATCGAAGGCGACGACCACTCCGACGATCGCCCAGACGATCCACGTCTCCCGGCGCCTCCGCAGCATGTGCGCATGAGTATCCCGGACGGGGCGTCCCGGGATCGTTACGGCGGGGCTACTCGGCGTACCCGAGCCCGAAAGCCGTCGCGCAGAGGAGGGCACCGACCGCGACGCCCCACCACTCGCCGGGGATGCCGTCCAGCCCGTTCACCGCGAAGACGATGACGCCGGCCAGGGCGATGCCCGACGCGATGATCCACATTGCCGCTCGGCCCGCGCTCATGCGGCGGTGACGATAGCACCCGCGGCGGGCGCACGAACCGTTTCCGGCGGCGTGCCGAATAGCCGGCATCGACGAGGCCTCTCCGTCCCCCTTCGAACGAAAGGACACACGTCTCTGATGCTGAAGCGCGTAGTCACCCTCGGGCTCACCGGCCTGGCGGCGGCGGCAATGACCGCCTCGCCCGCGGCCGCGTCGAGTCACCGCGAGGCGCCGCTGATCTCGAACGACCCGGTGGCCGACCTCGCGGACACGTTCATGTGGGTGGATCAGAAGGACGCGAGCAAGATCAACCTGGTCATGACGGCCAACCCGCTCGAGAACCCTGGTGACGCCCCCAACTACTACGGGTTCGGACAGCACGTCCGCTACCAGTTCAACATCGACCGAAACGGCGACGCCCGCACCGATATCTCCTACCGGATCGTGTTCCGGACGCACGTGCGCACCAAGGGCACGTTCCTCTACAACATCCCGGGGAACCCGGTCACGTCGCTCTCCGACCCCGGTCTGAACGTCTACCAGACCTACTCCGTCGACCGGCTGAACTACGGCCGGCACGGCAAGCTGCGCGGCACCGTCCACCTGGCGAAGAACCTGAAGACGGTGCCGAACAACGTCGGCCCGGTCTCGATGCCCAACTACCCCGGGCTCGTGAAGCTCGGGGTGAAGCCGCTCGCCGGACACGGCGGGAAGGTGTGGGCGGGTCAGTCCGACGACCCGTTCTTCCTCGGGCTCGGCGACATCGGCGACAGCCTGAACGTGAAGCCCAAGGGCGTGGCGAAGGACACGCTCGGCGGCATGAACGTCCAGGCCATCGCGCTCCAGATCCCGAAGTCCAGGCTCGTGAAGAAGGGCCACCCGACGATCGGCATGTACGCCGAGACCGAGCGGCAGTCCTTCTCGAACGAGCTCACGGGCGCCGGGCGCGGGCGCTGGGTGCAGATCGAGCGCCTCGGCAACCCGCTCGTGAACGAGGTCCTGATCCCGCTCGGGCAGAAGGACCACTGGAACCACGTCGATCCGGCCGCGGACGGCCAGTTCGACCCGTTCTTCAGGGCTCCCCAGCTCGCCGCTGCGCTCGGTGACACGCACACCCCGCGCAACGACATCCTGGCGATCCTCGAGACCGGGCTGCCCGGCCTCAACTTCACCGGCAGGGTCCACGCCGACATGCTGCGCCTGAACACCGGCATCGAGCCGACCGCCATGGGGCACGAGAGCCCGCTTGGCGTCCTCGGCGGCGACACCGCCGGCTTCCCGAACGGCCGCCGGCCGCTGGACGACGTCACCGACATCGAGCTTCGCGCCCTGGCGGGTGCCACTGACACCCCCGCCATCCCGAACTCGACCTCGGACGGCGTGCAGCGAAACGACGAGTCGTTCGAGATCACGTTCCCCTACCTGGCAATCGCCAACTCCGGGGTCGCCGGCATCCACCAGATGCCGACGCCGTAACGCCGACCGTTCCCCGGGGCCCGGCTCGCCGGGCCCCGGGGGCATCGGGCTCGACACACCCTGCTGATTCGACGCAGAAGGCTCTCGCCGCGCGTCCTGGCCCTCCCGGCCGTCGCCGCCGCGGCGGCGCTCGCGCTCAGCGCGGGCGGCACGAGCGGGTCGCGGCCGCACCGCGCACAGGTCGCGATCCCGTACGCCTCCGCCGCGCCGCGCACGCTCACGACGCTGCAGCTCGTCGCCCGCTACCGGGCCGAGGCGGCGGCGAGCCCGCACTCGGCGCAGGCGGCCGACAACCTTGCGCTCGCCGAGCTCCAGATGGCGCGCGAGGACGGCGACCCGACCTGGTACACGCGCGCCGACGCCCTCTTCCGCCACGCCCTGGCGCTGGCGCCGGGCGACTTCACCGCACTCGCCGGCCAGGGCTCGCTCGCGCTCTCCCGTCACGACTTCACCGGCGCGCTCGCGCTCGGCCAGAGAGCGCTCGCGATCGATCCGTCGAGCCCGTTCGCGATGGGCGTCGTCGTCGACGCGAACGTGGAGCTCGGCCGCTACGCCGCGGCCCGGTCCGCGCTCGAGCGGCTCCTCGACCAGCGCCCCGATCTGGCCTCGTACTCGCGCGTCTCGTACTTCCTCGAGCTGCACGGCCGCACCGCCGCCGCACGGCGGGCGCTCGTGCAGGCCACGCAGTCGGGCGCGCCGTCGGGCGAGAACACCGCCTGGGCCTACCTGTACCTGGGCAACCTCGACTTCAACCACGGCCGCTACGCCGCGGCCGCCCGCAGCTACCGGGCCGCGATCCACACGGATCCCGGCTTCCTGCACGCCCGCGCCGCCCAGGCCAAGCTGGCCGCCGCCCGCGGCGACTACCGCAAGGCGATCGCCGCCTACTCCGCCGTCGTCGCCCGGTATCCGCTGCCCGCCTACGTGATCGCCCTGGGCGACGTGTACCGCGCGGCCGGGAGGCCCGCCGCCGCGAGGCGCCAGTACGCGCTCGTCCGCGCGGAGGAGCGGCTCTACGCGGCGAACGGCGTCAACGTCGACGTCGAGCTCGCGCTCTTCGACGACGACCACGGCGGGGACGTCGCCGGTGCGCTCGCCCGGATGCGCGCGCTGGCGCGGATCCAGCCCAGCGTCACCGCCGAGGACGCGCTGGCGTGGACGCTGTTCAAGGCCGGCCACGCTCGGGCCGCGCTGGCCGCCGCGGACCGGGCCCTGCGGCTCGGCACGCGCGACTCGAGCTTCCTCTACCACCGCGGCGCGATCGAAGCGTCGCTCGGCATGCGCGGCCCGGCCGCCCGCGACCTGCGTGCGGCGCTCTCCCTCAACCCGCGGTTCTCGCTCCTCTACGCGCCCGACGCCCGCCGGCTCCTGCGGAGGGTCGGCCGATGATCCGCCGCCTCGCGGTCGTGCTCGCCGGCGCCGCCGTCATCGCGGCGGCGGCGCCGGCGGTCGCGCAGGCCCACCCGCTCGGCAACTTCACGGTCAACCGCTACAGCCTGGTCGTGGTCGGCAAGGGCTCGGTGAAGGTGACGTTCGTGCTCGACGAGGCCGAGATCCCCACGTTCCAGGCCCTCGGCGGACGGCCGACCGCCCAGGCGGCGCGGGCGTGGGCGGAGGCCAGGCTCGCGACTTTCTCCGGCAGGCTCCACCTGACGGTCGACGGACGTCCGGTGCGGCTCATGCCCGACCCGCGGCACGTGACCGCGACGGTGCGGAAGGGTCAGGGAGGCCTGGACTGCATGCGGGTGACGGTGCCGCTCACGGCCCGCATCCCCGGCGCCGGCCCGTTCACCGCCACGTTCTCGGACGACACGTTCGGGGACCGGGTGGGGTGGAAGGAGATCGTGATGCGCGCCGCGCCCGGCGCCGTTCTGACCCGCTCCTCGGCCTCGACCCACGACGTCTCCGACATGCTGCGCCACTACCCGTCGGGGATGCTGTCGACGCCACTCGACGTCAGGAGTGCGTCGTTCGGCTACCGGTACGGAGCCGGGACGAGCGTCTCGGTCGGCGCGCCGCAGGGGCACGGCGGGGAGAGCGTCGCCGTCTCGGGCGGGGCGTTCACCGACCTCGTGACCCACCGCGACCTCGGGATCGGGTTCCTCCTCGTGGCGCTCGCGATCGCGATGTTCTGGGGCGCGGTGCACGCGCTCTCGCCCGGGCACGGGAAGTCGATCGTGGCGGCCTACCTGGTCGGCTCGCGGGGGACGGCGCGGCACGCGGCGTTCCTCGGGCTCACCGTCACGGTGACCCACACCGCCTCGATCTTCGCCCTCGGGATCGTGACGCTCTACCTCTCGGGCTACATCCTGCCCGAGACCCTCTACCCGTGGCTCTCGGCCATCTCGGGGTTGGTCGTGGCCGGCATGGGCGGCTCGATCCTGGTGCGCCGCGCCCGGCGGCTGCGGGCGTCGCGCCATCATCATCACCGCCACCATGGCCACGAGCACGGGCATCACCATGATCAGGGACATGATCATGCTGATCACCACCATGACGGCCGGGGTGGTCATTCGCATGAGCCACCGGGCGCGATCACCGTGCGCAGCATGCTGGCGCTCGGGATCTCGGGCGGGATCCTGCCGTGCCCGTCGGCGCTCGTCGTGATGCTGGGAGCCATCGCCGTCCACCGGGTCGTGTTCGGGCTCGTGCTGGTGCTGGCGTTCAGCGTCGGCCTGGCGGCGACACTGACGAGTGTGGGCCTGCTCGTCGTCTACGCCCGGCGGCTCGTCGACCGCGTGCCGTCGAGCGGCCGGCTGGTGCAGGCCGCGCCGACGTTCAGCGCGGCGGTCATCACGCTGCTCGGCGTTGCGCTCACCGTCCAGGCGCTCGGGACGTTTCCGGGCGGCTTTCCGCTCACCGGCTGACCGGGGCCGCACCGGCCGGCGTCAAAAGTTGGAGCTTGCGCGGCAGGGACCGCGGACGATCACCGTCGGGGCGCCTCCGGCGAACGGGATGGTCTCGACGATCCCGTAAGGCGAGACCGTCCCGCCGCATCCGATCGCCGCCAGCACGGTCCGGCCGTCGCGCGAAAGGCCCTGTGCGTAGAGGTCGCCCACGAAGGGTGTGAGCGGCCGCGCGGCGCCCGAGGAGACGTCGACGGCGTAGAGCTTGCCGTTGTGAGTGGCGGGATAGGCGGCCAGCAGGCGCCGTCCGTCAGCCGACCATGCCGCCGGATAGATCCCGGCGTGGGTGTGGGTGAGCTGGTGCTGATCGCCGCCGTCCGCGTTCATCACCCACACGTCGCCGCGGCAGTTCGCGCACCGGTCCGGGCCGAAGCGCTCGAACGCGATCCCGGTCGGCCCCCATAGCGGATAGCCGCTGCGACGATCGTCGGTCAGCCGCTGGATCGCCCCGTCGGTTCGCCTGACCGTGTAGATGTCGCTGCCGGCGCCCGTCGAGTGCTGGAACACGAGCATCGTCCCGTCCGGCGAGAAGGAGAAGTTGCCCGAGGCCTCGGGCAGCCGGATCGGCGTCGCGCGCAGAGTGCGGGCATCGACGATCGCGAGGCCGTGCGTGCCCTGCACCGCCAGAAGCCGGGAGTCCGGCGACCACGCGATTGGCTCGCCCTGGATCCCCACGACTCTCGGCGGGCCCCCGAGCGCACCGATCACGCGGACGCCGGTGGGACGATCGGTGGGGCCGCCGACATACGCCACCATGTTGCCGTTCGGCGAGAGCAACGGGCTTGCGCCCACGGCCAGCCGGCGCGGGTGCCCGGCGGCCGGCGACGCGACGTAGATGACCTCCCGGCCGGCGATGAACATGGTGCCGACGGGCTTGGCGTACACCAGCGCGACACGTGCAGGAGCCGGTGCCGCTGGCATCGATGAGGTGTCGCGTCCGCTCAGGATCCAGGCGCCGGCGACAGAGGCGACCGCGAGCGCGAATGCGATCGCCCATCCGCGACGACGGGGCGTACGCGCTCGGAGGGGACGGGCGGCGTCCATGGTGCTTTGACGACGGGAGCGCGTCGACGGTTCGCGGCTTAAACGCGGCGGCCGGCCCGAGGTTTCCCTCGCGCCGGCCGCTGCGGCCGCGTCCTTAGAGAGACGCGATGACGTTGTTGAGCGTGCTCTGAATCGCCGTGGAAAGCAGACCCAGAGTGACGACCACCGCAATGGTGATGACGCCCAGCACCACGGCGTACTCAGCCATGGTCTGACCACTCTCGTCACGAAGCCGGTTGAAGAACTCGATCACCGAATCGCCTCCTTGATGACCACACCTGCCGGAGTGCACCGGCAGAGGACAGTGGTGCAAATATCGGCGGCGATCCGCTGCACCTTTAGAGTGAAAGTGCGAGCTACCTCAAAAGGGTCAGGAGCGTTCGGACGTCGCTGTCCTCGAACGCGCTCCGCCGCAGCGGCATGTCCTCGCGCACGCGATAGTGGTTGCGGCGCCCGACGCGCGTCCGCTCGATGTAGCCGTCGGCGGCGAGGTCGGTGACGATCATCTGCGCCGCCCGGCGCGAGATCCCGATCTGCGAGGCCACGTCGTCGATGCGGATGCCCGGGTTTCGGTCGATGCACACGAGGACGGCGGCGTGGTTTGTCAGGAACGTCCAGTTCCGCTTCTGAGCCGGTGGTGGCATGGCAGGCGACAGCATCCCAGATCGGGGCATGTGGCGGGGCTACCCCAGGTCGGCGTACCGCAAACCGCCGAACTCGCGGGCGAGGTCGTCGTCGCAGCCGTCGGCGATTGCCGCCACCGCGTCGATGGCCGTCGCGAGCTCGACCGGGTCGAGATCGTCGCCCAGGATGGCGTGCTGGAGCCACACCTCGTCACGAGCGGCGACGTGGGCGAAGGCCCCGAACGGCTGCTCGCCGGCCAGGGCCAGCAGGCGCAGCGCCAGCTCGTCCGAGATCGTCACCTGGGAGAGCACCGGTGAGGAGACGCGGACGGCGGTCGAGTCGTCGAGCACCGGCAGCACCTCGACGAAGACGCGGGCGCTCCCGAACGCGCCGTGGAAGCCCCAGTCGGGGTGGTGCTCGAAGCCGCCGTGGCGGGCGTCCAGGTGCTGGCGGACGCGCCGGGTGGTGAACTCGACGTGATCGGCCGCATCGCGCAGCCGGGCGGCAGGAGTCTGCGGCGGGCGCGGGACGGGAACCGCATCGGTCACGAGCGCCCGCAGCCGCGGGGCGAACGAGGCGGCCGCCCACCCGACGGCCCAGACCGACGCCTGCACCTCGACGGCGTCCATCGTGGTGCCCGCCAGGATGGCGTGCTCGACGTCGACCGCGCCGTCCTTCGCCGCGAACCGGCCCAGCACGAGCTCCGCGTTCTCGCTCGCCAGCACGCGCGCGAGCCGGCCCGGCTCGGCCGTGCACTCGATCGACCGGGCCCGGGCGTGCACGAGCGCGCCGCCCTCGCGGGGGACGACGTCGACGCCGACGACCGCGTCGCCCACCCCGACGCTGCCCTCCCAGGCGTGCTCGGGCGACTCAGCCCCGTGGAACGTGCGGGCGAGCGCCCGCCGCACCTCGAGCGCGGTCACCTCGATCTGCCGCTCCTCCATGCGCGCACGGTAGCGTTCCCGACCGTGCGTGGCCTTCGGGGAAAACGCGTCGTCGTCACCGGCGGAGCCCAGGGGATCGGCGCCGCCACGGTCGCACGGTTTCGCGACGAGGGATCCGACGTCGTCATCTTCGACCTCGAGCCCGGCTCCGACGGGATGCGCGTGGACGTCTCCGACCGCGAGGCGGTGCGCGCGGCCTTCGCCGAGCTGGGCCGCGTCGACGTCGTCGTCTCGAACGCCGGCGTGAGCGAGCGCGGGCCGGCCCTGGAGATCGACGAGCGCCGCTGGCGGCGCGTGCTCGACACGAACCTGCTGGGCGTCTTCAACGTCGCCCAGGCCGCCGGGCGGCTCATGCTCGACGCGGGCGGCGGCGTGATCCTGAACACCGCCTCGACGAACGGCTACGTCGGACATCCCTACTACGCCGACTACAACGCCTCGAAGGCCGGGGTGATCGAGCTGACCCGGACGCTCGCGCTCGAATGGGCGCCCGCGGTGCGGGTGAACGCCGTCTGCCCGGGCTACGTGCTGACGCCGATGCAGGAGGCCGAGTACACGCCCGAGATGCTGGCTCAGGTCGACGCCAAGATCCCGCTCGGCCGCCACGCCCGCCCCGACGAGATCGCGGCGGTCTACGCCTTCCTCGCCTCGGACGACGCGTCGTACGTGACCGGCGCGGTCATCACGGCCGACGGCGGCGAGACCGCGGGCGGGCTGGCGAGCCGGTAACCACCTGGGGTTCCGGCGCCGGTAGAGTGCGGGCCGTGCCGACCCGCGCCGAGATCGCAGCCGCGGCCCGCCTCTCGCGGCGCGAGCTCGCCGTCGCGGCGATCGTGCTCGGCTGGATCGCGCTCGGCGCCGGCACCGACTCGGGAGCCGGGATCTGGCGTCAGCGGCTGGTCGGCCTCGTTACCTGGGCGCTGCTGGTCGCGCTTCTGCGCGGCGAGAAGCGCTCGGTCAGGATCCAGGTCGTGGGCGTCATCATCGTCGCCACCTGCGTCGAATACACGGCGTCGCCGTTCCTCGGCTACTACACGTATCGCCTGCACAATGTGCCGAGCTACGTCCCGCCCGGTCACGGCCTCGTCTACCTCGCGGCGCTCTCGATCGGCCGCTCGCAGGTCGCCGCCGTCCTGCGCCGCCCCCTGGTCGGCTTCACGCTCGTCGTCTGCGGCGCATGGGCGGCCTGGGGCGTCCTGCTCTCGCCGCGGCGCGACACGTTCGGCGCCGTCATGTACCTCTTCCTGCTCCGGTTCGCGCTGCGCGGCAGCCGGCCGCTGGTCTACGCGGGCGCGTTCCTGGTGACGAGCTACCTCGAGCTGGTCGGAACGGGGGTGGGTGCCTGGGCCTGGGCCCACCAGGATCCGTCGGGCACGTTCAGCATCGGGAACCCGCCGAGCGGCATCCCGGGCGGGTACTGCTTCCTCGACGCCGCGGGGGTGGCGCTCGCGCCGCGCCTGGGGGCGCTCCTCGAGCGCCGGCCGCCTGCATGGTCGCGCCTGCGGCCGCTCCCCGATGAAGCCGGCTGAGCTCGAGCGCCTGCTCGAGCTCGCCGACCGGGTCGAGACCCTCGAGCGCCGCCTGGTCCGGGCCGAGACGCTCACCGGCGAGCTCGCGCGCCACGAGGAGCTGGTCGCGGCCGCCCCCGAGGTCGGCGCGGCGATGGAGCGGGCCGGCGTGGCCCTCCGGCCGATCACGCGCCAGCTCGAGCGGGAGTGGGTCGACCAGGGGCCGCTCGTCACCGACTGGCAGCGCGCCTTCGAGCTCGAGCAGATCGCCGAGGCCGCCGGCGCCGATCCGAGCCTGAGCGCGCAGGAGGCCGACGCGGCCCGCCGGCGGGTCGAGTCCGCCCGGCTGGCCACCCGCCGCCAGCGCGAGCTGATCGACCGCGAGCGCGAGGCGATGACCGAGGCCGTCGACCGCTCGCCGTTCGACGTCGAGATCCCGGCGGGCGGCGCCGACGCCCGGCCGGAGGCGGCCCGGCGGGAGGCGCTGGCCCTCGCCGGCGTCGCGCAGGAGGCGGCGGGCGACGTGGCGGAGGCCGGGTCGGCCGCCGCCGCGCGCGCGGCCGACGCTCGCGCCGAGCTGGGACGGCTGGGCGAGCCGGCGGCGCTGCGCCGCGAGCTGGAGGAGCTCCGCGCCCGGCTCCCGGGCGAGGTGAAGCTTGGGGAGGACGCGCCGGCGTCCGCCGCCGTGAAGCTCGAGCGCGCGGGCGTGCGGGTGCGTTGACGGCCCAGGTGCGGGTCGTTTCGGCCGGTCTGCTCGAGCCCGCGGTCGCGCTTGCGCTCGACGAGGCGGTCGTTCGCGCCGAGCCCGGCTCGCCCGTCCTGGTGCTGTGGCACACGCGGCCCGCGGTGGTGATCGGCCGCTTCCAACGGGCGGACTGGGAGGTCGACGCGGCGGCGTGCGCAGCCCGGAGCGTGCGCGTCTGGCGGCGCTTCACCGGCGGCGGGGCGGTCTATCTCGATCACGGCACGCTGTGCGCCGGGATCGTCGTCCCCGCCGGCCATCCCGACGCGGCGCTGGGGGTGCCCGAGCTGTACGCGCCGTTCCTGGACGGGATCGCCGCCGCCTGCCGCGCGCTCGGGGTCGAGGCACGCCGTGACGAGCGAACGGTGCGCGTGGACGGCCGCAAGGTCACGGGCGTCGCCGCCCACCGCGGCCGCCGGGCGACGCTGGTGCACGGGACGCTGCTCGTGGAGGCCGACCTCGAGGCCCTGTCCGCCTGCCTCGCCGGCCCGCGCGGCGGAAGTCTCGACGCGCGCCCGCGGCCGGCGCCGAGCCGGCCCGACACGGTCGCGAACGTCGGCGTCGGCATGGCCGCCGCTCGGGCCGCGGTCGCGCGCGCGTTCGCGGGCGAGGCCGCCGCCGAGGAGGCGCCCTCGGCGCGGGAGCTCGAGCTCGGAGCGGAGCTCCGGCGCGGGCGCTACGCCGATCCGGAGTGGCATGCGGGACCGTGGCACGACGTCACCTCCGGGGAGGTGGGCGCCGTGCTGGGAGAAGAGCGACCCTCTAGATGAGGGCGATGACGTTGCCCATCAAGGCGATGACGTTGGCGCTGACCAGCGCGAACGTGGCCACGACGGCGACGGTGATCACGCCGAGCGTGACCGCATATTCGGCCATTGTCTGGCCGCTCTCAGGGCCGGAGCAGGCCCCAAACTCGTTCATTGGAACCTCCTTTCGATAACAGCATCGGACGGGCGGGTATCACTGGAAGACCCCCTCTTGTGGGAGTCTTCGGTGACACTTCGAAGGAGTTGAATGGCGCTCGACGCGCAGATCTTCACGTACGAGGCGGAGCTGGAATGGCAGGGCGGCCGGCGGGCGGAGGTCAGCTCCGGCGGGCGGCCGGCGCTGGCCGTGATGCCGCCGCCCGACTTCCCGGCCGGGGACGAGGCGAGCTGGAGCCCCGAGCATCTCTTCCTGGCGTCCATCCAGTCGTGCACGATGCAGTCGTTCGTGGCCCACTGCGCCCATAACGGGCTCGAGCTCGTGAGCTACCGGTCGTCCGCGAACGGGTCGGTGGCCCGCAACGCCGAGCGACGCTACGCCTTTCAGGCCGTCTCGATGGTCGTGTACGTGCGGATGGCCGGAGGGCACGCGGCCGCCGCCCGGGAGCTCACCGGGAAGGCGCAGCGCGACTGCTTCATCTCGGCCTCCACCACGGCCGAGGTCTCGACCGACTGGAGGATCATCGAATGACCGTCCGCTGTGCGGTCGAGGTGGCATCCAGCGTCGCAGCCGATGCGCGCGCGTCCGCTGCCGAGGCCGCGGCCGCGGCCAGGGCGGGGCTCGGCGGGCCCCGGGCCGACCTGGCGTTCGTGTTCGTGTCGGCGGAGCACGCGGGCGACGCGGCCGAGGTGGCCGCGGAGGTGCGGCGTGAGCTCGACCCGGGCGTCCTCGCCGGCGCGAGCACGGAGGCGGTGATCGGCGGCGGCCGTGAGTTCGAAGGGCGGCCGGCGGTCAGCGTGCTGGCGGCGTCGCTCGGCTCGGGGACCGCGCGCGCCCGGCACGTCTCGGCCGCGGACGACGGCGACCTCGAGCTCGCAGGGCCGGCCGTGATCGTCGCCGACCCCTATACGTATCCCGTCGAGCGGCTCCTGGACGACATGAACGACGCCGGTGCGGCGGTCGCGGTCGGCGGGATGGCGTCGGGCGGGCGTGGGGCCGGCGAGCACGTCCTCTTCTGCGGCGAGGAGATCCATCGCGAGGGCGCGGTCGTGGTCGACCTGGAGGGACCGGTCCAGCTGCGGACGCTCGTGTCGCAGGGCTGCGCGCCGATCGGCCCCGAGATGGTGGTGACGCAGGCGGAGTCGAACGTGATCCACGAGCTGGCCGGGCGTCCGGCGTACGGCAGGCTGGTCGAGATCGTCGGCTCGCTCGACCTCGAGCAGGCCGAGCTGGCGCGCCGCGGCGTCCTGGCAGGGCTCGTGATCGACGAGAACCGGGTGGAGTACGGGGCCGACGACTACCTGGTGCGCGGCATCCTCGGCGGCGACCCCGAGTCGGGCGCCATCGCCGTCGGCGACGTCCCGCGCGTGGGACAGACGTTCCGCTTCCACGTGCGCGACGCCTCGACCGCCGACGCCGGCCTGCGCGCGGCGCTCGCGGCCGGCACCGCCCTTCCCGGCCGCGTCACCGGCGGGCTCCTCTTCGCCTGCAACGGGCGCGGCATGGACCTCTTCGGCACGCCTGACCACGACGCCGCGGCGACGGCAGCCGCACTGGGCGGCGCCCCCGTGGCGGGCATGTTCTGCGCCGGCGAGATCGGGCCGGTCGGCGGCCGCACGTTCCTGCACGGCTTCACGGCCACGCTGGCGCTCTTCGTCGAGGAGTGAGGCAGCCGTCCGGCTCCGGCGAGCGCTCCATGGGCGCGTCCGGCGTGTGGTAGAACCGCGGTGTGAACAGCTCCGACGTGTCCCGGGCCCGATCCGCAGTCCTGCGCGACGCGGCTGCGGAGGCAGGGCGGACGAGCCGGTTCGCGCCGGGGACGCCGAAGCTGGTGGCGCAGGTGCTCGCGGAGGTTCCGATCTTCGCCGGATTCAGCGGCCGTCAGCGCCGTCGCATCGCCGAGCACGCCGAGATCGCCGAGATCATGACCGGCGAGCCGATCGTCCGTGAGGGGTTCACCGGCCAGGCGGCGTTCGTCCTCCTCACCGGCGCCGCGTGCGTCGAGCGCGACGGAGTCTCGGTGCTGGACCTCGAGAGCGGCGCGCTGGTCGGGGAGCTGAGCCTCCTCAGCGGACAGCCCCGTTCCGCCACGGTGCGGGCCACATGCGACCTGTGGGTGCTCCGCATCCGGCGCGACGCCTTCCGGCAGCTGGTCAGCCACGAGCCCGCCATGGCGGTTCACCTGCTGGAGACGCTCAGCCGGCGCCTCTGGGAGGCAGAGCACACCCCGTCCTAGCGCGAAGCGCCCGGCGAAGCGCGGTCGTCGGCATCGGCGAGGAAGCGCACGGCCGTCGCGGGCGTCTTGTCAGGAGAGGCCCTGGCGCGCCTCGCGCACCAGGGTGACGGCCTCGGGGAAGATCAGCCGGATGGCGTCGCGCACCTGGTTGGCCTGCTCGTTGGCGGTGCCGGTCAGGTCGAGACGGCCGATCGCCGCCACCGTCATGCCGACCGCCAGGTTGATTGCCTGGTCGGCGAACGCCACGCGCTGGCCCTGCTGGGCCTGCTCCATCCAGGCGGCCATCTGCTTCTGCAGCTCCTCGGGGTCGCCGAACATTCCGAAGGGAAACTCGCTCATGACCTCAGCCTAGCGGTTGCGCGTAGACACCCTCGCGCACGCCGGCCGGGTCGGGCGGGGGGCTGGACTCGGCCTCGAGCACGCCGGCCTCGATCCAGGCGCGCACCTCGTCCTCGAGGGCGGCGAGCTCGTCGTCGGAGCAATCCTCGATCTCGGCGAGCCAGGAACGGAAGCGCTCCAGCGGGTCCTTCGAGCCGAACTCCGCCAGGAGCTCGCGCGGCACGTAGCCCGCGTCGTCGTGGACGGCGTGGCCCTCCATCCGCAGCGTGATCAGCTCGATGATCGTCGGGCCGCCGCCCTCGCGCGCCTTCTCGATGGCGCGCTGCGCCTCCCGGAACACGGTGACGACGTCGGTGCCGTCGACCACGATGCCCTCGAACCCGTACGCCGGGCCGCGGTCGGCCAGGTGCTCGCACGCGAACGAGAGCCGGTTGGGCGTCGAGTAGGCGTACTGGTTGTTGTCGATGATGTAGACGATCGGCAGGCGGCGGACGCCGGCCAGGTTCATGGACTCGTGCATGTCGCCGCGGGCGGCGGCGCCGTCGCCGCACCAGCCGATCGCGACCCGGTCCTCGCCCCGCAGCTGGAATGCGAGCGCCATCCCGGTGATGACGGGGATCATCGCCGGCAGGTGGCTGACGCCGGCCAGGAGGCCTTTCCCGGGCCCGAAGTCGTTCGAGCGCAGGTTCGAGTCGCGGCCCCGCGTCGCGCCGCCGTCGCGGCCCATGAACTGGCAGAAGATCGCCGCCGGCGGGACGCCGCGCACGAGGTGGACGCCGAGGTTCCGGTGCAGCGGCGAGGCGATGTCGTCTGCGCCCATCGCGGCCGCGACGCCGACCGAGGCGGCCTCGTTGCCGCGGCCGGTGTAGTAGCTGCCGGGCAGCTTCCCGGCCTTGAAGAGGAGGTTGCCGCGCTCCTCGACGAGGCGGGTCGCCAGCATGTCGCGGTACAGGCGGACGAGATCCTCGCGGTCGAGGCCCAGCTCGCGCGCCTCGGCCTGGCTCATGAGCGGGCTCGCCCGGCGCACCGTCGACATGCCGCCAGGATACCCGCGGCCGCGGCTACGAGCCGCGCTTTGCGTGCCGCGCGAGCCGTGCCAGCCGCGACTCCCATTCGGCGCCGACGTTGTCGATCCACCGCCGGGCGTCGGTCAGGGGCGCCGGCGTGAGCCGGTAGCGCGTCTCCCGGCCGGAGCGCTGCGAGGTCACGAGCCCGGCGTCGGCCAGCGTCGCGAGGTGCTTCGCGACCGCCTGGCGGGTGATCGGCAGGTCGCGCGCGAGCTCGCTGGCGGTCACGGCCTCGCGGTCGGCGAGCAGGTCGATGACGTGCCGGCGGGTGGGATCGGCGAGCGCGGCGAAGGTCGCGCCGACGGCGTCGGCGGTCATGCCGCGATCATCACCGGCCCCGCCGCGGCGTCGAGCCGCGCCTCCCACGCCCAGGCGTTCACGGCCGCGCAGGCCTGCGTGCTCGCGACCGGAAGCGTCTCGAATCCGGTCTCGACCACGGTGACGCGGGTGCCGTCCTCGGCGGGCTCGAGCTCGATCCGCACCACGGTCTCGAGCTCGACCTCGGGCACGGGATGCCAGCGGAAGACCACCCGCTCCGGGGCGGCCACCTCCTCGACCGTCCCGTGGCGCTCGCGCCCGTCATCGAAGCGGACGCGCAGGTCGCCGCCCTCGACGAGGTCGATCTCCACCTCGTCGGCCAGCCACTGCTCGAGCTGGTCGGCGTCGGTGACGGCGTGCCAGGCGTCGTCGGGGTCGAGGTCGAGCACGGTTTCGCGGGTCACGGAGTCGGACACGGGTACCTCCTTTACATGCAACCTTCCGGTTGCGCTACCATCATGCAACTCATGGGTTGCACACTCTAGCAAGGAGACGTCATGGCACCGCTCATCCCGATGGTCGTCGAGCAGACCGCGCGCGGCGAGCGCTCGTTCGACATCTACTCGCGACTCCTGAACGACCGCATCATCTTCCTGGGCACCCCGGTCACGTCCGAGATCGCGAACCTGATCGTGGCCCAGATGATCCACCTCGAGTCCGACGAGCCCGACAAGGACATCTCGCTCTACGTCAACTCGCCGGGCGGGGACGTCTACGCGGGGCTCGCGATCTACGACGCGATGCAGTACATCCGCTGCGAGGTCGCCACGATCTGCTTCGGGATGGCGATGTCGATGGGCGCGACCCTGCTCGCCGGCGGAGCGAAGGGCAAGCGGATGGCGCTCCCGAACTCGAAGATCATGATCCACCAGGGCCACACCTCCGGGTTCGAGGGACAGGCCACCGACGTCGAGATCCGCGCCCGCGAGATCCTCGCGCTGCAGCGGCGGATGGAGGAGATCATGGCCCGCGACACGGGCAAGACCGCCGACCAGATCCACATCGACACGCAGCGCGACAACTTCATGACGCCCGAGGAGGCCCAGGACTACGGGCTGATCGACGTCGTCTTCAGCACCCGGGCGCCGCGCGCAGCCGCCGCCCGCCGCACCGGTCTCGGCTGAAAAATTGGGGTCTGACCCCAATTTTTCAGCCAATGTTTCATCGCGTGGCCAGCAGCCACAGGAACGTCGCGTCGCCCTCGGGCTCGTGGATCGTGACCGTCTCGTCGAGCTCGATCCCGAGGCCGGCCTCGGTGAGCGCCGCGCGGGCCGCGTCCGGCTCGATGCTCGAGAAGAACATCGGCACGCCGAGCCACTCCCCGCTCCAGTCGCCGCCGCCCGTTCCGAGGCTCGCGAGGACGAGCCCGCCCGGGCGCAGCCAGCCCGCGATCCGCCGCAGCATCGCCGGCTGGTGGTCGGCCGGCAGGTGTGTGAGCGAGTAGCAGGCGGTCACGCCGTCGACGCTCTCCCTGCCCGGGTCGAACGCCGTCATGTCGGCCCGGACGAACCGCGCTTCGGGCACGAGCGCACGCGCCCGCCGGAGCTGCTCCGCCGACACGTCGACGCCGGTAACCGCGAGCCGCTCCGCCATCCGGGCGGTGGTCGGCACGCCGGCTCCGCAGCCCAGGTCGACCACGGCCGCCCCGTCGGGCAGCCCCTCCATGAAGCGCTCGACGAGCCGCGCGCGCGGGTCGCCCTCGACCCGGGCCGCCCACTCCAGGAAGCGGTCGGCCAGGGCGTCGTAGCCCCGCTCGACCACCCGGATGCGCTCGTCGGTCACTCCACCCGGCGCAGGATGAGGCAGGCGTTGTGCCCGCCGAGCCCCATCGAGTTCGAGAGGCCGGTGCGCACCTCCGCCGTGCGCGCGGCGTTCGGGACGTAGTCGAGGTCGCACTCCGGGTCGGGATGGTGCAGGTTGATCGTCGGCGGGATCACGCCGTGGTGGATCGTGAGCGCGGTCGCCAGCGCCTCGACCGCGCCCGCCGCCCCGAAGAGGTGGCCGATCATCGACTTGTTCGAGGAGATCGCCATCCTGTAGGCGTGGTCGCCGAACACCTGCTTGACCGCCTGCGTCTCGGCGGCGTCGTTGTACGGCGTCGAGGTCCCGTGCGCGTTCACGTAGTCGACCTCGTCGGGCTGCATCCCGGCCCGGTCGAGCGCGTCGCGCATCATCTCGATCACGCCGACGGACTCGGGGTGGGGGGTGGCGATGTGATAGGCGTCGTTCGACGCGCCGTACCCCACGACCTCGGCGTAGATGCGCGCGCCCCGCTCCTGCGCCCGCCCCAGCTCCTCCAGGACGAGCACCGCGGCCCCCTCGGCCATGACGAAGCCCGCCCGCGTGACGTCGAAGGGACGCGAGGCGCCCGGCGGGTCGTCGCGGCCGTCGACCAGGGCTCGCATGGCGCAGAAGCCCGCGAGGATGATCGGCACCATCGAGGACTCGGTCGCCCCCGCCAGGACGACGTCCGCCTGATCGCGGGCGATCGCCGCGGCGGCCTCGCCGACGGCGTGGGTGCCCGTCGCGCAGGCCGACTCGGTCGAGTAGTTGATGCCGCGCGCGCCGAGCATGGTCGCGACGTGGCTCGTGGACGTGTCGACGAGCGTGTTCGGGAGCCAGTGCGGAGACACCCGCTCCCAGCCGCGATCCTCGAGGATCCGCTGCTGCTGGAGCGTGTACGGGAGCCCGCCCATGACGCTGCCGATGATGACGCCCGTGCGCGACGGCGTGTCGATGACCAGCTCGGCGTCGGCGGCGGCCTCCATCGCCGCCGCCACGGCGAAGTGGACGTCGTGGGACGTGCGCCGCACCTCCTTGGCCGACATCGCCTTCGTGGCGTCGAAATCCTTGACCTCTGCGGCGATGTTCACCGGGAACCCGGACGCGTCGAAGGCCCGGATCACGTCCACGCCGCTCCTCCCGGCGACGAGCGAGTCCCAGGTCGATTGCAGGTCGTTTCCGACCGGGGTCACGGCCCCCAGTCCTGTGATGGCAACGCGTCGCATCGAGGCAACTGACGGAGCATCCGCCGGCCGGGTTGCGCCGCAGCCGGCCCGGCCGGCGTGGCGGCGATAGCGTGTGCGCGATACCATGTGGTCGTGTCAAGCCAGTCCCACGCCCATCGCCGGCGGCTCACCGCGCAGTCGCTGGAGCGCATGCGCGAGGGCCTTCGCAAGCGCGCGGAGGCGCTCGGCCGCGACCACGAGCAGCGCTTCGCGGAGGTCGGCAGGATGGTCGCCGAGAACCGGCTGCGCCGCGGGATGTCGCAGCAGGAGCTCGCGATCCTGTGCGGCACGACCCAGTCGGCCATCGCCCGCCTTGAGCGGGGCGGGCGGCCGCCGAAGCTCGACACGCTGATGCGCATCGCGGACGCGCTCGACGCGGAGCTCTTCCTCGAGATGCGCTTGCGGCCCGCGCCGAACGAGTAGGATTGACGCGATGGCCGTCACCCTGCGTGACTTCATGAGCAGCGGCGATGTCCTGACCATCGAGCCGTCCGCGACGCTGGGCGACGCCGCTCGGGCGCTTCGCAAGCGGGATGTGGGCGCCGCCGTCGTCGTCGAGGGCGGGGCGGTGGTCGGCATCTTCACCGAGCGCGACCTGCTGCGCGCGATCGCCGACAGCCGGCATCCCGACGTCGGCCAGGTGCAGTCGTACATGACGGCCGATCCGGTCACGCTGCCACCCGACCACTCCCCGAGCGAGGCGGCCCAGATCATGTCCGAGCGGCGGTTCCGGCACATCCCGGTGATGGACGGGGACGAGCTGGTCGGGATCGTGAGCATCCGCGACCTGATGTCGGCCGGCCTCCGCATCGGCTCGGCCGAGGCCCACATGGGCACCGACTTTCCGTAGGCCGGGGTCGCCCGCGAATACCGTTTCGGGGGACGCGCGCCGGGCCGCTCCGGGGCATCCTGAGATCGACCCTCCTCCCCGGCCTGTGCGCGAAGCCTTTCGATGCCAGGAGCGGCGGGAGTGTCGCTGATTCGAGGCGGTGCCGCCGGGCCGGAATGCTGCTCTCCGGCGTTATGGGACGGCGTCGCTCAGCGGCCCCGGTGCACCGGCGAAGGCCCGCCGACGGCGGCGCTGCCTCGGATCGGCCCATGTCACAAACCGGATCGCGCCGGCGTGCGTATCTCACCTGAGAATGACGACTGCTGCGTATGCGATCCCGGTGCCCATCCGTGCGCCATCAAGTACCCTCCGCCGCATGGATCCGGGGGGGCTTTCGGACGAGCAATTGCTCGAACAGGTCGCCGTCACACGCGACGCGGAAGCCTTCGAGGTCCTGTACAAGCGCTACAGCCGGGCGATCTACTCGCTCGTCCAGCGGGTGCTGCGCGACCACAGTGCGGCGGACGATGCCTCCCAGGAGGCGTTCGCGGCGGTGTGGCGGGCGGCGCGCGGCTACCGGCGTGAGCGGGGCACGGCGTCGGGATGGCTCTTCGCGATCGCCCGAAACGCTGCGGTCGACGCCGCCCGCGCCCGGGTGCCGCTCGTCATCGGCGAGCCGCCCGAGGTGCCCGACCACGGGCCGCTCCCCGAGGCACTCGCGATCGCCGAGATGGAGGCGTTCGAGGTGCACGTGGCGGTGGACTCCCTTCCCGACCGGGAGCGTGAGGTCATCGAGCTCGCCTACTACTCGGGCCTGTCCCAGACCGAGATCGCGGACCGGCTGAGCCTGCCCCTCGGGACGGTCAAGACGCGCACCCGCTCCGCGCTGGGGCGGCTGGCGGGTGTGCTGGAAGAGCGGGGGGTGATGCGATGAGCGCGAACGACGAGTTCGATCGGGTTGAGCAGCTTCTTCGCTCGGCTCCGGCTCCGGCCCCGGTGCCGCCGGGCCTGGTCGACGTCGCCCGCGAGGCGGCTCTGGGCGGCGCGGGTGCGGAGCGGCGCCCGGTCGTCTCGGTCGCCCGCCGTCGCGTCCCGCGCCTTCGCATGGGCCGGCTCACCGCCGGCGTCGCGGTGATGGCGGCGGCGGCGGCCGCGGCGCTCCTGATCGGCGTCGGCGGGCCCGACACGTTCAGCCCGGAGAGGACGATCGCGCTCGCGGGCCCCACCGGCGCGTCGGCGACCGTCGACTTCGGCTCGTCCGAGAACGGCACGCGGCCGATGCTTGTGAAGATCCACGACCTGCGGCCCGCCGGGCCGGGGTGGTACTACGAGATGTGGTTCCGGGTGTCGGGCGACGATGTCTCGGCCGTCACGTTCAACACGAGCTCCTCCGGCGACGCGACCGTGCGCAGCGCGATCTCCGCCGACATGCACTGGGGCACCTGCTATGTCACGCTCGAGAAGGTCGGCGACACGGAACAGCGCCGTGTCGTCCTGCGCACAACGTAGCCGCGCCGCTCCGCGTCGCCGTGATCGCTAGCTGAGGATCTTCCCCAACCGCTCCGCGCGGTCCGCCACCTGGTCGAGCTCGCGCGCGACGACCTTGCTGCGCTTGCCCAGGTGGACGGCAGCCCTGCCGACACCCTCCATGACGGCCGCCGGATCGACGTCGCGCAACGCGTGCCTCGATCGCTCCGCGATGCCCGGGTCGGCCAGGCGGGGGCGCTGGCGAAGGACGAGCCCGCCGGCGAGTCCGGCCACCGCCGCGGCCACCGTGAGGGCCGGGCCGTTGGCCTTGTCCGCCGCCCGGAGCAGCGCCGAGCCCTTCTGCTTGAGCATCCCGGTGGTGCCGTTCGCCCGTGCGCTCGCCGCGCGGGCGCGCGTGGAGCCGCCGCTGCGGGCGCTGCCGTTTCGCGAGGCGGTCGCCTGGGCTGCCGCCGCTTTCGGTGACCGCTTCGCGCCGTTGCGAGAGCCGGTCGCGGCACGGGCGGTCTTCGCATTCGTCGATCGCGAGGTGGGTGTGCGCTTCTTCGCAGCGCCGGTACCCGGCGCCGTCTTCGATGCCGACGCCCGCGAACGTGGCGCGGTGCTCTTGCGGGTACCGCCGCTCGATCGCTTCGTGGTTGCCATCGGTTCCTCCAAACGTGTGACGCCAGGTGCGTCGGTCCTACCCGCCCGCCTGTGGTTCTAACCCGCGACTTCGGGGTAGAAGCGGGCTTCCCGAGCAGAACGAGGAGGAGTGCGATGCCGGACACTGTGCGTGACAACAAGATGGTGGAGCTCCTGAACGAGGCGTATGGCAAGGAGCAGCAGCTCACCGCCGCGCTGGAGCTGCATCTCCAGTCCACGACGCGTCCCGATTACGAGAAGCGGTTGACGGATCACCTGAAGGAGACGAAGTCTCACGCGCAGGCGGTCTCCAAGCGGATCAAGCAGCTGGGTGGGACGCCGGCCGAGGTGTCGCTCCCGGGGCCAGAGAGCGTCTCGAAGGCGGCGCAGGGGATGCAGGACAGGATCGCCAAGGCCAAGGCCGCCGTCCAGGGCCCGCTCGACACCGTGCGCGGGTCCGGCGAGCAGCAGCGGATGATCCGCAACGCGCGCGCCGAGTTCGAGGAGGAGGCGCACGAGATCGCGGCCTACACCGTGATCGACTCGGTCGCGACCGCGGTCGGCGACAAGGAGACGGCCCAGCTCGCGCGCGGCATCCTGCGCGAGGAGGAGCGGATGCAGAAGTACCTCGGCGATCTGCTGCGCGACCTCGCCGTCGACATGGCGCACGACGAGATCCCCGTGTCCGAGATCGACGGCCCGGCCGCGCGCCGCTCGTCGTCGCGGCAGAAGTCGGCCACGGCCCGGTAAGGAGGAAGGACGATGGCCCAGACCCAGACGCGACAGCGCTCGAGTCGTGCGCGCTCGCGCTCCGCCGGGTCGTCGCGAAACGGCTCCAGACCGCGATCCAGAAGCACGGCGGAGCGGCTGAAGGCGCGAGCGAACGACGCGGCGGGCGCGCTCGGCCCCATCGCCCAGAAGTCCGCCAAGCCCGCGATGGCCGCAGGCGCGGCGCTCGCGGGCCTTGCGGCCGGCGCAGCCCTGGCGTCGCGCGGTCGCAGCCGCCTGGGCGACGTGGCGGCTGCGACGGCGGCACCGCTCATCACGAAGGAGGGCGCGACCAGGACGCTCCTGCGCGCGACGCGCGAGCTCCATGCCACCGCGTGCACGCTCAACGACGTGGCGAGCGAGATCCGCCAGGTGCGCGAGCTGGCCCAGGCCGGCAGGAGCCGCTCGCCGATCGAGGTGGTGCTCCAGGGCCTGACGCGGCGGCCTGAGCAGTGAGCGGCTGAGCCCGGTGCGGCGCGGCCGGGCCGGGCTCTCCCGCCGATATACTTCGCCCCTCGCGGGGCTATAGCTCAGTTGGGAGAGCGCCTGGATCGCACCCAGGAGGTCAGCGGTTCGAATCCGCTTAGCTCCATGGGGTCGTGCAGACTCTGAATGGGTCTGCACGACCCCATTGCGTTGAGGTGGGCCCGAGCGTCGGCCTCCTGGGTGCGATCGCGGCCAAGGCGCCTGGATCAAGGGGCCTGCTATCCAGCAGGCCCCGCCACGAGGCGGCCAAGGGAGCGGAGCGACCTTGACGGCCGAGTCCAGGAGGTCAGCGGTTCGAATCCGCTTAGCTCCATTCCGCTTGTGCTTGATTGTCTTGGCTCCGCCTGAGGTGGAACCGCTGGCTGTGAGAGGGCCGGAGCTTCAGTTAGCGCTGGATGCAGTGCGAGTGCGCGAACTGAACCGTGGGGTGGTCACCATCGAGACCCATGGCTGCGTGGAGTACGACGGCGAAGTGGAGCTGCGATCCGTCGGTGCCTTTGAGATTGACGCTCTCGGTGAATGTGGAGATGTCGGTGGTCTTAGTGATGTTGTCGCCGTCCCAGAAGGCGAAGTGTCCGGTGTAGGTGGGAAGCGATGGATCGGAGGGCACGAGTGTGTCCGTGCCCTGGGCCGTCACGGTGAAGTGGTAGGTGCCGTCTGGGAGCTGCGTAGTGTGCATGACGCCGTCAGACACTAACGTCTCGGTAAAGGAGCCTTGACCGTTGCAGTCCGAGATGATGTCCGATTCGACGAGGTCGGAGAAGTGGATCGTCTGGGTGTCTGCGGTGGCGCCTGCGGTCGTGATGGCGGCCGCCCAGGCGACCACCGCGGTGGCGAGGATGGTGATGACGCGCATGTCAGCTCCTTGAGTCGAGTGCGCGTCGAGTGTCGCGCGGAGCGCTGAACGAAACCTGAACGGGCGCCGAGAAGCCGGTACTCTCGACGAATGCGGCCGTCGCCGTCCGGCATCGAGTACCGCGTGTTGGGGTCGGTCGAGGCGGTGCGCGGCGACAGTAGGATCGATCTGGGCGGGCCTCGTCACCGCGCACTCCTGGCCGTGCTCGTGCTTCACCGAAACCAGATCGTCTCGACGGATCGTCTGATCGAGCTGATGTGGGGCGACCGGCCGCCGGCGAACGCGGCGAACACCGTGCATGTGCTCGTCTCGCACCTACGCCGCTCCCTGGCTAGAGATGGCGAGGACGGCCCGTTGGTGACGCATCGTCCCGGCTACCGGCTAAGCGTGGAGGCTGGGTGCGTTGACGTCGAGGTGGCCGAGCGGTTCCGCGAGGAGGCAGCGCAGGCGATGGCCGCGGGCGATCCCCGAGCGGCGGCCGATGCGCTTCGCCGAGCGGTCGCGCTGTGGCGGGGCGAGCCTCTGCCCGAGCTGCGGGACAGCGTCGAGCTGGCCGGGGACCGCCGCCGGCTGGCAGAACTCCGGCTCGACGTGCTCGAGGAGCGGCTCGACGCCGATCTCGCTTGCGGGCGTCATCGCCAGGTCGCGAACGAGGCGGCGGCGCTCTTGCGTCTCGAACCACTCCGGGAGCGGTTGCGGGGGCAGGTGATGCTCGCTCTTTACCGGTGTGGACGCCAGGCGGACGCGCTCGAGGTGTACCGCGACGGCCGCACGCTGCTCGTCGAGACCCTGGGTGTGGAGCCGAGCCCAGATCTGCGCGCCTTGGAGCGGGCGATCCTCAACCATGACCCTGCTCTGAGAGCGCCGGCGGGGATCGTGAGGATCGCCCGGCGCGGCTACCCACTCCTCGTACTAGCCGGCGCCGCGGCGCTTGTGGTCGTGATTCCCGTGCTCTTGGGGTTCCACAGCCGGCGGGTGGAGTCGGCGCCGGCCGCGTTCGTCGCGTTGGTCCGCGGTTCCAGCACCGTCTCCGCGAAGGCGCGGCTGCCCAGGGCGGGCGTGATCGTCGCCCAACCGGACGGTACGGCGTGGGTCGCCGACACGACCGCCGGGACACTCAAGCACATCGGCCCGGGTGGGAGGGTCCGCGTGGTCGGGCTGGGCGGGCGACCCAGCGATCTGGCCTGGGGCTTCGGCATGGTGTGGGTGGGCGCGGCCGCCGACCGCCGCCTGACCGCCTACGACCCGGCGACGGGCTCGACGCCGCTCACCGTCGGGTTGGCGACCAGGCTCGGCGCGGTCGGCGAGCCAGCCGCCCATCTGGCCATCGGGTCGGGATCGGTCTGGGTGGATAACGGCGGCTCGGCCGGGGTGTGGCGCATCAACCCGGTCACGGGCCGGGTCGAGGCGCGTATCCGCCACGTCCAGACCGGCGTGATCGCCTCCGGCATGGGCGCGGTGTGGGTGGCCGGCAACTTCTTCGGCTCGCCGAGGATCGACCGGATCAGCCCGGCCACGAACCGCCCCACCCGGGCGATCCCACTACCCGCGGGGACGCCTATCGCGATGACCGCTGCCGGCGGCGATTTGTGGGTGGCGACCGACGACGGCTCGCTGTGGCGCGTCGCCGCCGACACAGGCGCGACGACCGCTGTGCCCGTCCGGGGTGCGGTCGAGGCGCTTGCGGCCGGCCCGTCCGGTCTCTGGGTCGTGACGGCGGATGCGGTGCTGCGGCTCGACCCGGCCACCGGCGGCGTGCTCACCCGCGTCCCGATCGACGAGCCGCCTGCTGCGCTCGCCGCGACGGGAGCGGGCGCTTGGGTCGTCGCAGGCCGCTCAAGCTCGACGAGTAGCACGAACCCGCGCCACGGGACGCTCACGATCGCCCTTAACACGGGCATCGACACCATCGACCCGGCCGTGTCCTTCTTTGCGACCGTATGGCAGCTCGAGTATGCCACCGAGCTCCGGCTGCTCACATACCCGGACGTGGCCGGCCCTGCCGGCACGCATCTCGTGCCCGACGCGGCGACCGCGATGCCCGTGATCTCCGAGAACGGCCACACGTACACCTTCACGATCCGGCGTGGACTACGGTTCTGGCCAGGCGGCCAGCCGGTCACGGCGGCCAGCTTTCGTGCCGGGGTCGAGCGGGCGCTCAGCCCTGGAATCGACTCGCCGTGGGCCCGCGGCTTTATGGCCGACCTGGTCGGAGCCTCCGCCTTCGAGCACGGCCACGGGACCCACATCAGCGGCATCCGCGTCGACGGCGGCGACACGATCTCGTTCACTACGACCGGCGTCGATACTGACTTCCCCACCCGGATCGCTATGCCGTTCTATGCGGCTGTGCCTCCCAACACGCCGGACGTGCAGGCTCTCCATCCGCTGCCAACAGCCGGCCCCTATTACATCGCGGCGTACCGCCCGCACCGTCTCCTGCTCCTGCGCCGAAACCCCGGCTATCGTGGCCCCCGCCGCGGCGCGGCAGCGGCGATTCGCTACCGGCTCGGCGGGCCGGGCTCGACACCCGCATGGCGACTGGTTGCCATCGGGCGCGCCGACTACGACGCCGACCCGCTCAGCCCCGCGCAGCTCCCCGCGGCCCGACGCGTAGGAGGCGACCACATCCGACTGGACGTCCAACCCGCCGCCATCCTTGAGTACCTCGCCCTGAACATGCGGTCGCCTCGGATGCACGACCCGCGGCTTCGCCGCGCCATCGCCCTTGCCATCGACAGATCCGCGCTCGCCGCCACCCACGGCCCCGACGCCGCAAGCCCCACCGACCAGTACCTACCGCCTACCATCCTCGGCTACCCCGGAACCGGACTCGCATACCGGCTCGAAACGCCGGACGTCTCCGCTGCCCACAGGCTCGTCGATGCGACCGGCATGCACCAACCCATCACCCTCCGCCTCAGCTCGTGTAGCGACGCGACATGCCGCGCAGACGGCGCGCCGGCCCGTGCCCGGCTCCTGCGCAGCGAGCTTCGCCGAATCGGCATCCGGCTCGTTGTCCGCACGCTCCCGCGCGACGACCAGTTCATGCTCGACACCTCCCACACCAGCGGGTATGACATCGCCGACGAGGGGTTCGTGTTTCCCAACCCTGATCCGAGCCTGATCGAGTACCCGCTCACCGCCGAGGCGAGCATGGCCCTGACCCACGCCATCCGCGCCGCCGACCACGCCCCAATCCCCGCCCGGTACGACGCGTGGGCGCACGTCGACTTCTCCCTCGCTCGCCGGCAGGTACCGCTCGCCGCATACGCCATCGCCAACACCCTCACGCTCACCAACACCCGCCTCGGCTGCGTCGTGGTTCAGCCCGTGTACGGCCTCGACCTCACCCGCGGTTGTGTGACCGCGCCGTCGGGGTGACCGCTCGCCTCCGTCCTGCTTGTATCAAATGACGCGGTTCGAATAGTGACCGATTAGCTCCATGGGGTCGGGGGGACCCACAAAGTGGGGGGACCACCCCCCAAAGGTGAGTGGGGGGCCCGCGGGGGGGGGCGCGGGGGGCGCGCCGCCGCGGGGCGGGGGGGGGCGCGGGGCGGAACCCAATACCGGGGGGGGTATGGGCCATGA
>JAICKX010000174.1 GCA_025927685.1 Thermoleophilia bacterium
GCCGGGCACGGCCAGCACGATCCCGAGGCCGACCAGGAGCCACACGCCGACCACCTGCCAGAAGTGGTTGTACGGGTAGATCTGGCCGCTCACGTTCCGCCACAGCACGTAGACCAGAACCAGGATGCCGAGCAGCGAGATGACCATCTCCCATGGCCGCTCCCGCCGGTCGAACGCGAAGAGCTTGATCGCGCCGACGTTCGTGACGACGTAGGCCACGAGGAGGCTCAGGACGCCGATCGTGCCGGGGTAGAAGAACGCGTTCACGACGTTCGTGTCGTTCAGGCGCATGCCGATGACGGCCAGGATCGCGATCGTCATCACCACGGTGAGCGCGGCCGCCGGAGCGCCGGTCCGCGGGGAGGACGTCCCCAGCCGGCTCGTCCCGAACCCGTCACGGCCCATGGCGTAGAGGATGCGGGACGCGCCGGTCGCCGTGCCGAGCGAGCTCGCAAACGCGCTCACCGCCGCGCCGAGGTTGATGGCGTCACCCATCCACGAGCCGATGTAGCTCGAGCCCAGGTCTCCCAGCGGCGAGGCGGAGCCGGCGAAGGCGGCCACGCCGGCGTCGTCGGTGCCGAAGCCCCACGTCTGGGCCAGCATGCAGAGGATGTAGAAGGAGCCGGCCGCGATGACCGCATTCCGGATCGCGCGCGGGATCTCGCGGCGCGGCTGGTCGGTCTCCTCGCCGAGCGCCGCCGCCCCCTCGAAGCCGGCGAACGAGAGGAAGGCGAGCACGGCCCCCAGCCCGAACGCCCCGGTCCCAACGCCGGACGGAACCGAGAAGGCGTCGCCCGAGATGTCGCCGTGGCCGGGGGCGTCGCCGCCGATCAGCTGGGCGAAGATGACCACCATCAGGATCGCGATCAGCGTGACCGAGACCGCCTCCATCGAGAGCAGCGCCCGGGTCGTGACCCGGATGTCGCTGTAGGCGAGAAGCCCGATGAGGACGGCGGCGACCAGCGCGATCGCGACCCATTCCGGGTCGTGCCACACGCCGGTGCCGTCCAGGAAGGCCCCGAAGAAGAGGCCGATCTCCGAGGCGGAGGCGGCCGTGAAGGCGAGGTACGTGCCGAGGAGCGCCCAGCCGGCGAAGAACCCGGCCTGCGGCCCCAGGGTCGCGCCGCTGAACGCGTACACCGATCCGGCGTGCGCGTAGTGCGCCGAGAGCCGGATGAACCCGTAGGAGACGAGGAAGACCCCGATCGTGGCCGCGATGAAGAGCAGCGGGACGGCCCGGCCCACCTGGCCGGCCACGCCCACGCCGTTGAGCGCCATGGCGGCGGTCGGGGCCATGATGCCGATCGAGAGCGCGATGGTCTCCCAGAAGCGGAGCTCGCGCCTGAGTCCGGATCCCTGCCGGGCGCTCACGACCGCCCCTCCAGGACCGTCTCGGGCAGGAACATCCCGACGACCCAGTTCGGCACGTCGACCACCTCGTGGATCTTGAGGTCGCAGGCGACCGAGCAGAGCGCGTACGCCTCCTCGCGGTCGAGGCCATGGCGCGAGCCGAGGTGCTCGATCATGGCCCGCGTGGCCCCGCGGGCGGCCTCCATCAGGTCGGGGCCGACGCCGGTGGTCACGTGGTGCGGCCCCGCCTCGGTGCGGGCCAGGTCGCCGGCTGCGAGGTGGTACTGCGGCGCGGCGAGCGTCGTGTCGCGCCGCACCGAGAGGCGCACGGCGATGTCCATCGGGGCCTCCACGGCCGTGCCGCACACCTCGCCGTCGCCCATGGCGGCGTGGGTGTCGCCGACCGAGAACAGCGCCCCCTCGACGCCGACCGGCAGGAACAGGGTGGTGCCCACCCGCAGGTGCTTGATGTCCATGTTGCCGCCCCAGGCCGACGGCGGGACGACCGAGTGCGCGCCGGGCTCCGGCAGGGCGACGCCGATCGTCCCCGGGAACGGCTCGAACGGGAGCGTGATGCCCTCGGCGAACGCGACCCGGCGGGCGTCCTCCTCCACCTTCGAGATGCGAAGCCACGGATCGGGAAACTCGTCGGCGAGAAGGCCGAACCCGGGGATGATCGCGGTCCAGCCCCAGTCGCGCGGGCGCAGCTCCAGGATCTCGACGGCCAGGGTGTCGCCGGGCTTCGCGCCCTTCATGAACACCGGGCCGGAGACGGGGTTCACGTGCGAGAAGTCGAGCGCGGCGACGGCGTCGGTGCCGGAGTCCGCCGTGATCTGCTCGTCGGACGCGTCGCGCACGTGCAGCTCCACGTCGTCGCCCGGCTCGATCTCGACGACCGGCGCGATCGAGTTGTCCCAGACGTAGTTGAACGCGTCCGCGCGGACGTCGTGGAGCGTCTTGCCTGCCATAGGAGCCCCTCCTATTCGTGGTTCTGCGGGACGGCGTTCTCCTGCCGGAGCTCGTATTCCAACACGAACTGGTCGAGCGCCGTTGTGACCTCGCCACCGAGCGAGGGGTCGCGGGCCAGCCGGCGGATGCGGTCGACGACCAGCTCCGGCGCGACGTAGGGGCGCAGCGCCTCCGGGTCGAGCCGCAGGCTGCCGTGCGGGCCGCGTGCCGGGCCGCCGTCGCTTCGCACCCGCATCACGAAGGCGGACACGACCCGCACCAGCACGTCGTCGCGCTGGATCGCGCCGGCGACCCAGCGCGGGCAGCCGTCGGCGTCCCACGCCCGCCACGCCGCGAGGAGCGCGGGCAGGTCGGGCGCCGCCGCCAGCCGACCCGAGTCGGCGTACTGGCGGATGCGGCCGAGAACCGCGCTCTCGAGCTGCTCCAGCTCGACCGCGGAGACCAGCCGCGCGTCCTCGGGATCGAGCGGATCGGCGCCGTGGCGGCCGTGCTCCTGGCCCAGCGCGACGGTCACGGCCGCCGCCGTCGCGATGCCGCCCGAGGCGGCGCCGCGGGAGATCAGCTCCCGGCGCGCGGCCGGCGGGATCTGGCGCAGGAGCGCCACCGCCAGTCCGACCGCGCTCTGGCGGTCGGGGAGGTCGTCTCCCGCGGCGAGCAGGCCGCCGACCGCGTTCGCGGCCCGCTCGGCGTCGAGCGCGGCCACCGCGTCCCGCAGCCGCTCCAGGAAGCCGGTGACACGCGGCGCGCCGGAGGAGTCGCGCTCGGCGGCGAGGCGCAGGAGGAGCGCGGCGAAGGTGGCCCGGTCGTCGAGGTGGGCCATGTGGGCGTCCATCTCGGCGTTCGAGACGGTCGTCTCGGGCACGACGAACTGGAAGTAGGCCGCGAACAGCTCCGGGCTCGCCACGTGCCGGCCCTGGCGCGTGTGGCCGGTCATGTCGCGGCTCACGACGGCGCCCGGGAAGTCCGGCACCGCAGGGAAGAGGCGCAGGATCAGCGTCTGCGCCGCCTCGCGCACCCGCTCGGGGAGCTCGGCCGACCACGCGTCGTGGAAGTCGCGGCCCTCAGCCGCCGTCCCGGCGACCGCGACCGTCCGCGGCTCGCCGGCGAACGCGTTCGGGTGCCGGCGGATCGTGTCGTAGAGACGCGGGAGGAACACGCGGACGGCCTCGACGGCGATGAAGTCGACCGGGTTCAGCTCGCGGCACACCGGCGGGTAGGTGAGACGCAGCACGTTCATCAGCCGCACCACGTCCCGCGGCGTCTCGATCAGGCTCTCGATGCCGGGGGAGAAGATCTCGTCCCAGTGCTCGTCGGTGACGGCGGACGAATGCGGGTTTGCGGCCATCAGGCCCCGCAGATCCTCGAACAGCATCTGCGGTAGCCCCTCCGGCAGCGGCAGGTCGAACGGCACCTGCACCACGCGCTCGAGGTCGGCCTCGGCGAGCGTCGTGCGCTCGAGGACGAGCAGGTGGACGACGTTCGGCAGGTCGGCCACCGCCGAGACGAGACGACCGATCTCCGCGGCCCTCTCCGGCGCGACCCGGTCGAGGTCGTCGATCACGACGACGTGGCGGGTCCGCTCGCGGCGCAGGACCTCGGCGGCCGCGGCGCGGATCGCGGCCGGGTCGCCGCGCCCCTCCACGCCCGGCGCGAGCACCGGGACGAGCGCCGCCAGGTAGCGGGCGGCGATGTCGTCACTCGCCGCGTACCGCCACGGGTTGAACTGCGTGACGACGGTGTGCGGGACGCTCTCGAGATGCCGGCGCACGAAGTTCGCCACCGACGTGCGGCCGGCGCCGCGACTGCCATGGAGGCCGAGCACGATCCCCTCCGCCGGCGCCATCGACCCGATCGCGTTGGCGATGAGGCGCGAGAAGCGGACGTAGTCCAGGCGATCGTCGGCCGGATCCTCGAGCGGCAGATCAGGCGACAGCGGCGCAGAGCCCGAGGTCGGCATCCCGCCGATTGTACGCGGCGAGGGTCAGACCCAACCCCATGGGGCCCGACCCCCGCACGGGGTCAGTCCCCGGTGGTTTTGTCGCACTGGAACCGCGGCAGGTGGCCGCTGTGGGCTTCGAGCAGGGCGTCGAGCATCGGCGCGGCCGTCTCGTAGCCGCCGGCGAGCGGGTTGGCCATGAGGGCGCGCAGGGCGTCGCCGCGGTCGCCGCTCAGGGCCGCGGCCACCGTCAGGCGCTCGTAGGCCTTCACCTGCTGCACCAGCCCGAGCATCTCGTCGGGCAGCGGGCGCTGCGGCAGCGGCTCGGCGCCCGAGCGCGAGATGCGGCAGGGCACCTCGACCACGGCGCCCGCGTCGATGTTGGGGATCGCGCCGGCGTTGCGCACGTTCACGATCTGGACGTCGCCCCGGTTCAGGTGGAGCGACTCGACGAGCATCGCCGCCGCCTCGGAGTACCACGCGCCGCCGCGCTCCTCGAGCAGCTTCGGCTTCTCGCGCAGCTCCGGGTCGCGGTACATCTCGAGCAGCTCGCGCTCGATCTCGATCACGCGCTCGGCGCGCGTGCCCTCGCCGTCGTGGCCGGCGACCGTCTCGCGGGGGAAGTAGAAGTAGCGCAGGTAGTACGACGGCAGCGCGCGGAGCGTCCGCACGACGTCGCCCGGCATGCCGACCTCCTCGCCGAGCTGGTCGCCGAACACGTCGATCATGCCCGGCAGCCGGTCCTCGCCGTCGACCTTCACCGACCGCTCCCAGGACAGGTGGTTCAGGCCGACGTGCTCGAGCTCGACCCGGTCCGGCTCGACCCCGAGCCGCTCGGCGAACATGCGCTGGAACCCGATCGGGAGGGTGCAGAGGCCGACGGCGCGGTGGCCGTGGTCGAGGAGCGCCTGCGTCACGAGGCCGGCCGGGTTCGTGAAGTCGAGGAGCCACGCCCCGTCGGCCCCCAGCCTGGCGGTGTCGGCGGCGATGTCGAGCACCACCGGCACGGTCCGCAGCGCCTTGGCGAACCCGCCGGCCCCGGTCGTCTCCTGGCCCAGGCATCCGAACCTCGGCGGGATGGTCTCGTCGAGCAGCCGGGCCTGGAGCCCGCCGACCCGGAGCTGCACGAGC
>JAICKX010000153.1 GCA_025927685.1 Thermoleophilia bacterium
GCACACCGCCACGATCACCGGGTCCTCGATCCGCCGGCGGGCGTCCTTGGCGGTCCAGAAGATGAGCGCCAGGTAGAACGCCACCACGAAGATGATCATCAGCTTCTCGAACGCGGCGAAGTAGCTCGAGTCGAAGAAGTCGCTGACACCGTTGAACGGCCCCGAGGTGTCGCTGGTGGTTGTCGCGGCGAGGAGGTCGAGCACGGTCAGGCGGTGCTTCGCGCGGCCTCTGCACCCTGAGACCGCGTGATCAGGTCGTGTAAAAGATACAGCGAGCCGCAGACAATCACCGCACCGCGGCCCCCGGCCAGGTCGATCGCACGCTCCCGCGCCCGCACCGGATCGGGCTCGGCCTCGCCGCCGGTCACGGCGGCGAGCTCGGCGGCGGAGAGCACCCTCGGGTTCGTGGACTGCGTCGCCACGATCACGTCACATACCCCCGAGAGCAGCGTCGCCATCCCGGCGACGTCCTTCTCCCCCAGCGTCGAGAACACGCCGACCCGCGGCGAGCGCCCCTCGAGCAGCACCGGCAGCTCGGCGACGAGCCGGGCCATGCCGTCGCGGTTGTGCGCACCATCCCATACCTCGAGCGGTTCGCTGCCGCGCACCTCCATCCTTCCCGGCACGCGCACCGCGGTCATCGGCGCCGGGTCGACGCTCCGACCCAGGGCGAGCTCGACGGAGGCCCGGGCGACGGCCCGGTTCTGGTCCTGGTAGGTGCCGTCCGCGCGGACCACGGCCACCTCCGCGGCCTGCGGGACGAGCGCGGCCCACTCCGGCTCCCCCACGACGAGCCGGCCGCCCTCCGGCACGACGGCCAGCTTCTCGGCGGCGATCGTCTCCCGCGTCGTCCCGAGGAGCTGCGTGTGCTCGAGCGACACGTTGGTGAGCACCTGGACGCGCGAACGGGGAAGGACGTTCGTGGCGTCGAGCCGCCCGCCCAGCCCGGCCTCGACGACCGCCCACTCGACCTGCGCAGCCTCGAAGGCGCAGAACGCCGCGGCGGTGAGCGCCTCGAACTGGGTCACCTCCGCCCCGGCGGTGTCGCGCACGCTGAGCACCGCCTCCTCGTATGCCTCCGGCGCGATCTCGGCGCCCCCGACCCGGATCCGCTCGCGGAAGGACGTGAGGTGCGGCGACAGATACGCGCCCGTGCGGACGCCCTCCGCCTGGAGCAGCGCCTCCGCGAAGAGGACGGTCGAGCCCTTGCCGTTCGTCCCGACCACGTGGATCGCGTCGAACGAGCGCTCCGGGCTCCCGAGCTCCGCCAGCAGGTCGTGCATCCGCTCGAGCCCGAAGGCCATCCCGAACAGCTCGAGGGAGTCGATGTATCGCTCGGCTGCGGTCACTCGAGCGCGGCCAGCCGCGACTCGAGGGCCCGGAGGTCGGCGGCGAAGCGCTCCGCCTTCTCCCGCTCGGCGGCGACCACCTCCGGCGGCGCCTTGCTCGTGAAGCGCTCGTTCCCGAGCATGCCCTCCGCCCGGTCGAGCTCCGACCGCAGCTTGGCGAGCTCGCGCTCCAGCGCGGCCCGGTCGGGCGCGTGCCCGTCGCCGGCCGGCTTCGGCGCGAGCCGAGCGACGATCGCTGCGCCCGCGAATCCGTCCGGGACCTCGACCGCCGCCCCCGGCTGGGCCCGGGCGGCGGTCACGATCTCGATCGCCCGCTCCATGTCGGCCTCGGCGGCCCGGTTGCGATGGGACTCGTCGGCGACCGGCATCGGCGCGAGCATCAGGAGGTCGCGCTCGCCCGGCAGGTGGCGCCAGATCGCCTCGGTCACGAACGGGCAGATCGGGTGGGTGAGCGCCAGGATCTGCTCCAGCATCCAGAGCAGGTTGGCCGACGCCTCGGCGCGCTCCTCGCCGCGCAGCCGCGGCTTCACGACCTCGACGTACCAGTCGCAGAAGTCGTTCCAGACGAACGCGTACAGCTGCTTCACCGCCGCCGAGAAGTCGTAGCGCTCGAGCTGGCCGACGATCCCGGCCAGCTCGGCCGCGAGCCGGGAGCGGATCCAGCGATCCTCGAGCGCAGTTCCCGCCGGCGCAGGCGCAACCGACGTGTCGGCCTGCGTCAGCACGAACCGGGCGGCGTTCCAGAGCTTGTTCGCGAACTTCGCGCCCTCGTCGATCATCCCCGCCGAGAAGCGCACGTCCTGAGTCGAGCTCATCTTGAGGAGCCCGTAGCGGGTGGCATCCGCGCCGTACTTGTCCACCAGCTCCAGCGGGTCGATGCCCGTGCCGAGCGACTTCGACATGCGGCGGCCGTCGGGCGCCAGGATCGTCGGGTTGATGACGACGTCCTCGAACGGGATGTCGCCCATGAACTCGATCCCCATCATCAGCATGCGCGCCACCCACAGGTTTATGATGTCGCGGGCCGTCGCCAGCACGTGGCCGGGGTAGTAGCGCTCGAGCCGGGGGGCGTCGCCGTCCGGCCACCCGAGCGTCGCGAACGGCCACAGCGCCGACGAGAACCACGTGTCGAGCACGTCGGGGTCGCGCTCCAGCTCGCGCGACCCGCACGTGGTGCACGCATCCGGCTCGGAGAGCTCCACCGTCTGGTGGCCGTCCGGGCAGTACCAGACCGGGATCTGGTGCCCCCACCACAGCTGGCGCGAGATGCACCACGGCCGCAGGTTCAGCATCCAGTCGTAGTAGATGTTCTCCTGGTTCTTGGGGTGGAAGCGCACGCGGCCCGACCGCACCGCCTCGTTGGCGGGCTTCGCCAGCTCGTCCATCCGCATGAACCACTGGAGCGAGATCAGCGGCTCGACGCGGTCGCCGGTGCGGTCGCAGTGGCCGACCTCGTGCTCGTACGGCTGCTCCTTGCGCAGGAGGCCTTGGGCGAAGAGGGCGTCGCGCACCTTCTCGCGCGCCTCGGCCGCGGGCAGCCCGGCGAACTCGCCCGCGAGCTCTGTCATGCGGCCGTCGAACCCGATGGCCGCCAGCTCTTCGAGACCGTGGCGGCGGCCGATCTCGAAGTCGTTCAGGTCGTGGCCGGGCGTCACCTTGAGTGCGCCCGTCCCGAAGTCCATCTTCACGTACTCGTCGGCGATGACCGGCACCTCGCGCTCGACGAGCGGCACGATCGCGGTGCGGCCGACGAGGTGGGTGTAGCGCGCGTCGTCGGGATGCACGGCCACCGCGGTGTCGGCGAGGATCGTCTCGGGGCGCACGGTCGCCACGGTCAGGAAGTCGTCCGCCCCCGCGATCCGGTAGCGCACCTCGTACAGGGTGTCGACCGCGTGCTCGTAGCGCACCTCGAGGTCGGAGATGGTCGAGCGGCACGTCGGGCACCAGTTGATCATGCGGTTGTCCCGGTAGATGTAGCCCTTGCGGTAGAGCTCGACGAACATCGTCACCACCGCCTGGACGTAGCCCGCGTCCATCGTGAACCGCTCGTGCTCGTAGTCGAGCGTGCAGCCCAGCCGCTTGAACTGGCGGATGATCGTGGCGCCCGTCTCCTCGCGCCAGCGGTGCACACGCTCGAGAAACCGCTCGCGGCCGAGGTCCCAGCGCGTCAGGCCCTCGGCGCGCAGCTGCCTCTCGATCACGGCGTGCACAGCGATCGACGCGTGGTCGGTGCCGCAGATCCAGAGCGAGTCTCGTCCCTGCATGCGCCGCAGCCGGATGAGCGTGTCCTGGTAGCTCCCGTTCAGGGCGTGGCCCATGTGCAGGTCGCCGGTCACGTTGGGCAGCGGCAGCGCGATCACGAACGGCTCGCGGCCCGAGTCGGGACGGCCGCCGAACACGCCCGCGGCCTCCCAGCGCTCGAACGTGGGCTGCTCGGCGGTGCTCGGCTCGTAGCGGGCGTCCACGGGCGCCATCCTAGATCGTGTTTCCGAAGACAGCGCCCGTGGCAGGACTGGGGCTACAGTCGCAAGCCCCTCAGGGCGATGGAGCACCCATGTACAAGTCGTTCTGGCAGAACTACGCCGCGGAGCACTCCCACCACGATGGGGGCGGACTGACCATCCACCCCGGCCCGCTCTTCGCCGCCGTCGTGTGCCTCATCCTTCTCATGGCGTGGGCCGCGTTCCAGATGCAGGCCCGCTGCGCCGACTGCCGCGCCTGGCCGGTGCGCTGCCGCTGCTCGCGCGCGCACTCGCACGCCGACCATCGTTAGGCGACCGGCACCCGTCCACCCTGCGCCGGTTCCTCGTGGGCTCGCCGGTGCGGCCAGTCGCCCGGCTCCGGCTCGCGCCCCTTCGGCGCGCGGTCGAGCAGCTGCCAGGTCCCGTTCAGCACGTCCGTGCCGCGGTCGTAGCAGGAGTAGGTGTGGTAGACGACGCCGTCCTCGAGGACGAACGCGCTCAGGCCGTGCAGCTCGAAGCTGCGCAGGTCGATGTCCGCGTGGCGCGGCGTCCCGAAGTTGAACCCGGTGCCGGCGCGGCGCTCCTCCTCGGTGAAGGCCGAGAAGTCGAGATTGAAGTCCGAGCCGAGCGCCGACACCCAGGGGAATCTCCAGCCGCTGATGCGGCGGTAGGCGTCGAGCTTCTCGATCGGCGCGCGGGACACGGCGACGAAGCTGACGTCGTGGTGCGCCAGGTGGAAGACGGCGCCGTCGAGGTTGTCGGCCGTGAACGAGCAGCCGACGCACGGCAGGTCGTCGTCGGGCCCGAACATCAGGTGGTAGACGAGCAGCTGGGAGCGGCCGTCGAACAGGTCGGCGAGCCGTTTCGTGCCGTCGCGCGCCTCGAACGAATAGGGCTCGTCGATCCGCACCGATGGCAGCGACTGACGCTCGCGCGCCAGCTCGTCGCTGCGACGGGTGAGCTCCTTCTCGCGCTCGAGCAGGGCGCGGCGCGCGGTGAGCCACTCCTCGCGGGTCCCGGTTGGGTGGGTCGCCATCGGGTCAGCCTCCTTCGGTCGCCTGAGAGTGATGACGACGCGGCCGGGCAAAACTCATCGGTCGCGGGCCAGCGCAGCCGCCGCGGCCGCCCGCCCGAAGGCGTAGACGGTCCCGTCGATCGGCCCCTCGGCGTACACCGTGACGACCACCGGGCCGCGGTGGGTGAAGATGATCGCGACGTCGTCGCGCGAGGTCTCGAGCCACCCGATCTTGTGGGCGACCGGCCTCCCGCCCGCTCCCGGGCCGACGAGCCCCGGGTCGGCGGCGTGCAGCATGAGGTAGAGCAGCTCGCGCGCCTCGTGCCGGCTCACGCCGTGGCGGACGAGCGGCCCGGACCCGGCGGCGGCGTCGGCCAGCCAGGCCGCGAGGCGGGCCATGTCGGAGGCGGTCGTGTATTTGAACGACGCCGGCGGCGGGTCCTCGGCGCCGACGGGCGGTGGCCCTCCCCCGGCGTCCGGATCGGTCAGGTAGCCGGCGTACATGTAGGTGTGGCGCAGGCCCAGGCTGCGCATCGCCGCCACCATGTCGGCCGCCCCACCGGCCTCGCTCCCGCCGAGGAGCTCGAGCGTCTCGTCGGCCGCCTCGTTGCTCGAGTAGCGCGTGATCGCCTGGAACGGGGCCCAGTACGGCGTCGCCCGCGGCTCGCCGCCGATCCGCTCGAGCGCGGCGACCATGATCGGGAGCTTGAGCGTCGAGGCCCCCTCGAACTCGGCGCCGGCGTTCCAGGCGCCGGCGCTGCCGTCGGCCCGGTGCACGTACGCCGCCACCGCCGGGGTGGTGCGGCCGGCGAGCGATGCGAGCACGCGGTCGAGCCGGCGATCGTCGCGCGCAGGAGCGAGCGGCCTGAGGGCGCCGCGCGGGAGCCCGTAGACGGGGATCCGGCGGCCGCCGACGGCGACCGTCGTGTCGCAGCGCGGCACGTGCGGAACCCGCACGGAGAACCCGCCGCCCCGGCCGGGCACGAGCGTGTAGCGGCGCCCGCCGGCGCGGACGCGGACGACCCCGGGCGCGCGGCCCCGGAGGCGGCCGTCCCAGACCTCGAACGGCCGCGGCTCGGCCACGCGCAGGCGGGCAGCATGGTGCGCGCCGCCTCCCAGGATCGCGAGCAGCGCCGCCAGGAGGTGGAGCACCCCTCTACCCGGAGGCTATGCCGACTCTTCGCGCAGCTCTTCGGTGACGTCGACGCTCGGGCCGCCCTCGGTGACGAGTGTCGGGTCGAGGTGCTTCTCGATCGTCTCGCGCGTGACGACGCACTTGTTCACGTCCTTGCGCGAGGGCAGGTCGAACATCACGTTCAGGAGCGCCGCCTCGATGATGGAGCGCAGGCCGCGGGCGCCGGTCGCCCGCTCGAGCGCCCGGGTCGCGATCGCGCCCAGCGCGTCCTGCGTGAAGACGAGCTCGATCGAGTCGTAGTTGAAGAACCGCTCGTACTGCTTGACGAGCGCGTTCTTGGGCTCGAGCAGGATGCGGATCAGGTCGTCGCGGTCGAGCGCGTGCACGGCCGAGACGACCGGCAGGCGGCCGATGAACTCCGGGATGAGCCCGTAGGAGATGAGGTCCTCGGGCATCACCTGCGGGAACAGGTCCTTGGATGGGCCGTTCTTCCGTGACCGCAGCTCGGCGCCGAACCCGACCGAGTTGCGGCCGATGCGGCGCTCGATGATCTTGTCGAGGTCGGCGAACGCCCCACCGCAGATGAAGAGGATGTTCGTCGTGTCGATCGACAGGAACTCCTGGTGGGGGTGCTTGCGCCCGCCCTGCGGCGGCACGCTCGCGACGGTGCCCTCCAGGATCTTGA
>JAICKX010000062.1 GCA_025927685.1 Thermoleophilia bacterium
ACCGGAGACCTTGACCTCGGTGCCGCCGTACTTGGAAAAGATGACCTCGTCGCCCTTCTTGACGTCGAGCGGGACGAGCTTGCCGTCCTCGTACTTGCCGGGGCCCACAGCCAGCACCTTGCCGCGCTGGGGCTTCTCCTTCGCCGTGTCGGGCAGAACGATTCCGCTGAACGTCGTCTCCTCCTCATCGAGGACCTCGACGATGACGCGGTCGCCCAGTGGCTTCAAATCCATGCAACCCTCCTGGTCGTTCGTGGTGGCAGATTTCCGTTGGCACTCTGCCCTCGAGAGTGCCGATGGGATGATAGCAGCCGGCGCGCCGCCGTCAACCCAGAACCTTGGCACTCTGGTTAGGAGAGTGCCAGAGACCGGCGCACCGCGCCGGCAACGGCGACCGTGAGCCCGACGAGGATCGCGTAGGTGACGCGGTCCGAGCTCGCCTCGGCGATCGCGGCGCCGGCGGCCGGGCCGATCAGGAACCCCGCGCCCCAGGCCAGGTTCAGGAGGCCGAACACGCTCGAGTGCGGCAGCCGCTCGCGGTCCGCGCCGGCAGCGCACAGCGGGAACGCCACGGCGTACTGCCCGGCGATCGGCGGCGTCGAGGCCAGGAAGACGGCGATGGCCACGACCGCCGCCGTGAACGCGACCGGCACGGCCACGAGCACCGCGGTGGCGAGCATCGAGACGATGGCGATCCGCACCCCGCCCACCCGGTCGAACAGGTACCCGGCGCTGTAATTGCTTGCGGTCGCGAGCACGCCCGCGGCCGTCAGCGCAGCCGTGATCGCGATCGCCGAGTAGCCCGCTTCCCCCATGCGCAGCGGCACCAGCGTGTCGAGCGTCCCCGAGACCGTCGCGACCAGGGTCATCACCACGAGCGCGGCGAGCACGAGCCGGCTGCGGCCGACCACGCGGACAAGCGCACGGACGGGCATCGCCTCGGCTGCCTCGGGCGCCGGCGGCGCCGCCAGGCACGCGACGGTCAGCACCGCCGCGGCGATCCCGAGGACGACGAACGGCACCTTGACGCCATAGGCCGACCCGAGCGTCCCACCCACGACGGGCCCGACGAGGGTGCCGACGCTCGCGCAGGACATGGCGAGCCCGAGCACCCGGCCGCGCTCGGGCGCCGGGCTCGCCTCCGAGAGCCAGGCCATGCCGGCGGTCCACGAGACGGCCGACGAGAGCCCCTGGCCCACCCGGACGGCGAAGAGCCCGAGGAACGTCGTCGCCTCGGCGAGCGCCAGCGTCGCCACCGCCAGCAACGCCACTCCGAAGATCGTGAGCCGCCGGGCCCCGATCCTGGGGCTCCAGTGGCCGACCACCGGCGAGCCGAAGAGGACGGCGCCGGAGTACGCGCCGACCGCGACCCCGGCCTGGGTCTTCGAGAGGTGCAGGTCGCGCGCGTACTGCGGCAGGAGCGGCACGATCGCGAACATCAGGAGCGCGTCGAGGAAGACGATCGAGTAGATGACGCGCGGGCGCCGCAAGTCCGTGCGAGGGTACCGCAGGCGTTGCGCGCCGGATGTCGACGCCCGGCGCTCGTTATGATGCCGACGCCGGTGAACGCCCTCAACTTCTACTCCCCCGTCGTGGCGGACCAGCTTCGCCACCGGCGCAAGACGGCGACCATCCGGCTCGGCGACAAGTCCGGCAAGTACCGCAAGGGCCAGGTCGTGATGGTCCTCGTCGGCCAGCGCTACGGCATCCGGGAGAAGGTATTCGACGCGGTGATCGACAAGGTCGAGGTGAAGCCCCTCCGCGAGGTCTCCCCGCGCGAGATCCAGCACGACAACCCGGAGATCCGCCACATCGACGAGTTCACCCACTTCCTGGGGCAGCTCTACAACCGTGAGGTCACCGAGGACGACAACGTCACGGTGATCCACTTCTCCGAGATCCGGGCCTAGGCCGCGCCACCGGTGCGACCGGCGCCGCCCGGCGCACGTGTTCGAGGCTGCGTCGCCGCTGCATCGGCCCGACAACTGCCGGTGCCCCCAGCGACAACAACCCCGCCGGTCCGGGGAGGCTGTTCCCCCCGTCCGGGGGTGGCTGCATGGTCCGGCGCCGTCGATTGTGAGAAGTGGATTTCTCACGTTGTCCGTTCTCCTCGCGCGCACGCGCGCCTTCATGAAGGGCTTCACCATGTTCCACCCATTCCGGCAGGCAGCCGGTGACGGCCGGCTCCGGCGCATCACGCTCGTCGCGGCATGCGTCGGTGCGCTCGCGATCGTCGCGGGCCCGGCCACCGCCTCCAGCTACACGATCACGGCGAACGGGACGCCGGTGACCACGACGACCACGACCGGCGGCGAGAACGCGACGCTCACGTTCGCCGGCACCGCGGGGAACCGCGTCGCCATGCGCATCTACGGCGTCACGATGAGCCCCAAGCTCAACACGGGCATCAAGGTCTCGATCCGCAAGCCCGACGGGACGACCCTCGTGTCGCCCTTCGACGTCGGCTCGAGCGGCACCTGGATGGAGCCGGTCTCGACGCCCGTCACCGGCACCTACTCGATCGTGCTGGACGGCCAGAGCACCTACAAGGGCAAGGCCACGGTCGCGCTGTGGACCGTCCCGGCGGATCCGAGCACCCCGGCGACCGTGGGCGGAGCCCCGGTCACGCTGGCGCTCACGACTCCGGCACAGAACGGCACCGTCACCTTCACGGGGACGGCGGGACAGCGCGTCTCGCTCAGGCTGTCGGGCGTCACGATCACCGGCAACGCGCTCAACTCGGCGCGCGTCTCCGTGCTGAAGCCGGACGCGTCGGTGCTCGTCGCCACCACGAGCTTCGGGAGCTCGGGCGCGTTCCTCGAGCCGTTCACGATTCCCGCGAACGGGACCTACACGGTCAAGGTCGACCCGCGCCAGTGGTACGCCGGCTCGGCGACCGCCACGCTGTACAACGTCTCGTCCGACCAGGCCGGGACGATCACGGCCGGCACGCCGCTTCCGCTGACGTTCGCTGCGACATCACCAGGCCAGAATGCCACCGAGACCTTCTCCGGCACCGCCGGCCAGAAGGTCAGCCTGAACATGACCGGCGTCACGATCGGCGCCAACCAGATCAGCGGCACCAAGGTGACGATCCTGAAGCCGGATGCGACGACCCTGGTCGCGGCGACCGACGTCGGCACCACGGGCAAGTTCATCGAGCCGGTGACGCTGCCCACCACCGGCAGCTACACGATCAACGTCGACCCGCAGGGCGCGAATACGGGCGGCGTCACGCTCAGCCTCGCCAACTTCGCGGGCGACACGACCGGCACCATCACGGCCAACGGCCCGGGCGTGGTCTTCACCGCCGCGGCCGCCGGCCAGAACGGCACGCTGACCTTCACCGGGTCGGTGAACCAGCGCATCGCCCTCAGCATCTCGAGCGACAACATCGGGACGATGTTCGCCGGCGCCAAGGTGTCGGTGAAGTCGCCCACCGGCACGTCCGTCGTGGCGCCCGCCGGCGTCGGGACGAACGGCTTCTTCGTGGAGCCGGTCGCCCTGACCGCGGCCGGCACGTACACGATCAAGGTCGACCCCGACGGCGCCAACACCGGCTCGCTCACGGTGAACCTCTACACCGTGCCGAACGACGCGTCGGCGGCCATCACGGCCGGCGGCGCGGGCGCCACGCCCGTCACGGTGACGAACACCGTGCCCGGCCAGAACATGAAGCTCACGTTCACGGCCGGCGCGAGCCAGAAGGTCAGCATCAAGATGACGAACGTGTCGATCGGGTCGAGCGCGATCACCGGCACCACGGTCAGCCTGATGAAGGGCTCGACGACGGTCGGCCTGCCGACCACCGTGGGCACGAACGGCGGGTACATCGACACCACCGCCACGCTGACCTCCGGCGCCAATTACACGATCAAGGTCGACCCGCAGGGCCTGAACACCGGCTCGATGACCGTGACGCTGTACACGGTCCCGGCCGACGCCACGGGCTCGATCCTGACCACCGGCGCCGCGACCACGGTGACCAACACCGTCCCGGGCCAGAACATCCTGTACTCGTTCGCCGGCACGGCCAACCAGAGGGGCAGCCTCGACCTCTCGAGCGTCACGATCGGCTCGTCGCCAGGCGGCGGCACGCTCGTGACGATCCTGAAGCCGGACGGGACGACCTTCACCGGCCCGTTCTCGCTCGGGACCGACGGAACGTTCATGGACACCAAGACGCTGCCGGTCACCGGCACGTACAAGATCAAGCTCGATCCGATCGGCGCAAACACCGGGAGCGCGACGCTGAAGCTCTACACCGTGCCCGCCGACATCTCGACGACGATCACGAAGAACGGTGCGACGGTCACGCCGACCACGACCGTGCCGGGGCAGAACGCCACCGTCACGTTCACGGGCGTCGCCGCCGACCCGCCGTACACGCTGTCCCTCGGGCCGGCCATCGCCACGCCCGTCCAGATCACCATCACCGGCCCGACCGGCGCGGTGGTGGTGGACACGTTCGGCAGCCCGATCCAGAACTCGTCCTTCCCGACGGACGGATCGACGGCCCCGTTCCAGATCCCCACGAACGGCACGTACACGATCAGGATCGACTACCTCGGGAACGGCATCGGCGCGACGCCGCTCTCGCTCATCGGCTAGATCCACGCCACCCGGGGCCGGGCGCGCACAGCGCGCGCCCGGCCCCGCTGCGTTTCGCTCCCCTGATCGGGTGATGAACAGGAAGGCTCTCCCAGCCCATAGTGAGACGGAGTGCCCTCGACGGCACACGCGTCTCGTTCCACCAGACCAGGAGTCCTCCCATCCGCATCGCCCGATTCATCCGTCGCGTGCGCGCCACCCGCGTCGCCCCCGCTCTCGTCCTCGTCCCGCTCGCCTTCACCGGCTCCGGCTACGCCTCCCTGGCCGCGCCCAGCCTGACGAGCCCGGCGGACGGCACGACGGCCCAGTCGCCGCCCGTCTTCACCTGGAAGGCCGTGTCGGGCGCCGACCACTACGTCTTCCAGCTCGGCGGCGCGTCCGGGTTCAACCCGTTCCAGTACGCCGTCGACACCAAGAACACCCGGGTCGCGCTCCTGAGCGCGCTCCAGAGCGGGGACTACACATGGCGCGTGGCGGCGGTCGCTTCCGGTGGCGCGCAGGGACCGTGGTCAGCCGTGCGCGGCTTCACGATCGACTGGTCGGACACCGCCGCGCCGCAGTCGCCCGCGGATGGCGACAGCATCGTGTACCCCGAGCCGCTGCTCCTGAACTGGGCCTCGGTGCCCGGGGCCCAGGAGTACCGCCTGACCGTCTCCACGGCCTCTGACCTCTCGACGCCGGTGGGCGGCACCCCGGTCACGACCGCGGCGAGCGCGTATGCCCTCACCGCGCGGCTGCCGGACGCCACCTACTACTGGGGCGTGACGCCGATCGACGCACAGAGCCACGACGGCACCCCGTCGCAGGTCTACTCCTTCGACTACAGCTGGCCGAACGACACGACGCTGTCGCTGAACGACCTCGACACCCGGCCGGAGGTGTTCGACCCGCAGTTCTCGTGGACGGCCATCCCGGGCGCGGCGTACTACAAGGTCGACGTCAACACCGACCCGGACTTCCCGAGCGGATCCAACGTGTGCTGCACCGGGAAGACGGTCGCGACCTCGCTCACGCCCGTCACGCTGCTGCCGGCCGCCCAGGCCTACTACTGGCGCGTGACCCCGTACGACTCGACCGGCTCCCAGTCGGGCACGCCGACCGTCTACACCGACGTGAACGGCGACCCGCAGACGTTCACGATCACCTATGACGCCGGCCTGACCGCCGTGCCGAACCTGAGCATGCGCGACTCCGCAGACGTGCCGATCGACTGGCCGGGCGACGCCACGGGCGTCTCGACCGACACGCCGATCGTCTCATGGGATCCGGTTCCCGGCGCGGCCTCCTACGAGGTTCAGGTCTCGCCCTACAGCGCCAACATCTGCGACTGGTCGACGAAGCCGTGGGACGTCCACACCGCCTCGACGGCCTGGACGCCGCTCGGGAGCGGGCACGCCATCGCGGACCCATGGCCGAACCCGCACACGCTCGCGACGGACATCAGCGGGCTCGTCGGCGGCAACTCCTACTGCGTCCGCGTCCGCGCCGAGCGCAACAACGACACGGCCAACCACCTCGTCACCGGCTCGTGGACGGACATCGGCGACGACGTGCATCCGTCGTTCACCTTCTCCGGCATGCCGGCGGGCGGCGCGTGCAGCGCCTGCGATGCCGGGTACCTCGGAGCGGACGACTACGACCTGCCCGTCACGGGGACGGTCTCGCCCGGGATGCCGCTCTTCACGTGGCAGCCGATCTCGGGCTACAACAGCTACTACGTCGTCGTCGCCACCGACGCGCAGTTCCAGAACGTGATCGACTACGCGTGGACGCAGGTCCCCGCGTATGCCCCGCGGTCCGGCCTGAGCGGCTTCACGGACTACCCCGACGCGACGTACTACTGGGCCGTCCTGCCCGCGACCGGTGCGACCGGGACGGGCGTCTCGGCCCGGCCTGACCTGGCGCCGGCGATGACGTTCCAGCGCCAGTCGGACACGCCGACGCTCACCTCGCCCTCCGACGGCGACTCGATCAGCACGTGGCCGGTCTTCCAGTGGACGCCGGTGGACGGCGCCTACGACTACCACCTCCAGGTGGCGACCGACCAGAACTTCTCGAACATCGTGACGGGCGGCGACGTGCGCGTCGACGAGACGTCCTACACGCCGGCGTCGACCTACCCGGCCGGGCAGACGCTCTACTGGCGCGTCCAGGCCGAGGCCAAGGGCAGCCTGAGCGCCGTCGGCCTCAAGTGGTCGGACAAGGGCACGTTCACGAAGACGCTGCCCGTGCCGAGCTTCACCACTCCCAGCGTGATCTCGAACCCCGCGACGTCGGACGGGATCCCGACCTGGCGCTGGAACCCGGTGCCCGGCGCGGTCTCCTACGACATCACGTTGACCTGCCCGGCGGGCTCGCAGTGCTCGAACGGCGTGGGCTTCGACACGACCGCCGTCGTCGCGACCCACCTCACAGGGACGAAGCCGCTCACCTGGCAGGTGCGGGCGAACTTCCCGACGGTCACGAACGGCAACCCGTCGACCGCCGTCCACGGGGCGTACACCTCGCCGGTGGCGTTCCAGCGGACGATCTCCGCGCCGGCCAACCCGACGACAACCGTCGGCAGCCTGACGAACTTCTCGATGAGCTGGGATCCGAAGGCGGCTGCGAAGCAGTACCTGGTCGAGGTCTCGACGAGCCAGGGCGTGAACGCCAGCGGCGGGTTCAGCTCGACGGTCGAGAAGATCACCACGGACGCCACGGCCGCCGCGCCGACGCTGCTTGCGATCGGCGGGTCCACTTACCTGAACGGCGGCACGCTCTACTGGCACGTCGCGGCGAAGGACGCGGACGGGAACGTCGGCTCCTACACGCCGGTGCAGACGCTGACGCTGCCGGCCAAGCTCGTCGCGATGTCGTCCAAGCCGGCGCTCGTGAAGAAGGTGACCACGTCGGTCACGATCACCGTGAAGAGCGCTCAGGGCAGCCTGATCTCGAACGCGTCGGTCAAGGTCTCCGGCGCCGGCGTCACCACCAAGACGCAGAAGACCGGCGCCCGCGGGACCACCACGTTCAAGCTGCACCCGACCAAGAAGGGCACGATCACCGTCACGGCCACCAAGTCGGGCGCTCAGACGGCGACGACGACCATCAAGGTCTCGTGATCTCGGGCTCGGCGCCCGCCGGAGCCGGCATTCGGCCCGGCGGGCGCCAGCCGTCCCTGCGCAGGCGCCACAGGATCAGCGCCCCCTCGCCGGCGATGCTCGGCGACATCTTCGACGCGCCGTGCAGGCGCTCGACGAAGACGAACGGCACCTGCTCGATCCGCACTCCGGCGATGCGGGCCCGGCGGGTCGACTCGACCTGGAAGATGTAGCCGTTCGAGACGGTCGAGGCGACGTCGATGACGCGCAGGGCGTCCGCGGTCCACAGCTTGAAGCCGCCCGTCAGGTCGGGGTACGGCAGCCCCAGCACGCGCATGGCGGTGACGCAGCCGACGCGCGAGATGATCCGGCGCGCGAGCGACCAGCCCTTCGTGCCGCCGCCCGCCACGTAGCGCGATCCGAGGACGAGGCCGGCTCCGCGGTCGACGGCGGCGTGCATCTGCGCCAGGGCGGACGGCGGGTGGGAGAGGTCGCAGTCCATCTGGCCGATCCGCTCGTAGCCGCGCTCGAGCGCCCACGCGAAGCCGGCCCGGTAGGCCGCGCCCAGCCCCCCCTTGTGCGGCCGGTGCAGGACATGCAGCCACGGCCGCTCGCGCGCGAGCGCGTCGGCCAGTCCGCCCGTGCCGTCGGGCGAGCTGTCGTCGACGATCAGGCACTCGCCGCCGGTGCGCGCGAACTCGTCGAGGAACAGCGGGAGCATCTCGCGCTCGTTGTAGGTCGGGACGACGACGATGTCGCGAGGCACGCGCGAACCCTAACCCCGATCCCTCAAGCGGGCTCGGGCTGCTGCCGATCTCCCAACCGTGCACGAGCCCGCCGTGAGCTCCCTCGAGCTCGGCCTCCGGGTCGAGAACATCGCCGTCGACGCGCCGCCGCCGACCCCGTCCGCGGCTGCGCCGTCCGGCCGCGACGAGCTCGCCTGGGGCCTCGCGGCGGCGGCGCTCGTCTTCACCGCCGTCGCGTCGTCGTGGGCCAGGATCCTCTACTCCGACACGTGGATCTCGCTCACGTCCGGCCGCTTCATCGCCGCGCACGGGCTGCCGCATGTCGACACGCTCTCGGCCGCCGGCCACGGCCGCCCCTGGGTCGACCAGCAGTGGCTCGCGCACCTCGTCTTCTACGAGCTCTGGCGGGCCGGCGGGAACGCGGCGGTCGGAGCTGCGAGCGCGCTCGCCTTCGCGGCCACGTTCGGCATCCTGGCGGCGCTCCTCGTCCGCCGCGGCGCGGCGCCGCTCGCAACCGCCGCCGCCCTCGGCACAGCCCTCGTCCAGTGCCTGCTGTTCGCCGAGACGCGAGCCCAGAGCTTCGCCTACCCGCTCTTCGCCGCGCTCCTCTGGATCCTCCTCGGCGAACGGAGCCGGCCCGCGGGCCGGCGGACGCTGCTCGTGCTGCCGGTGCTCGTCCTGTGGGCCAACGTCCACGGCTCTGTCCTCCTTGGCATCGCCGTGTGCGTCGCCTGCCTCGCGGTGCGCGGGATGGGAAGCGCCCGGGCCCGGGCCTGGCGGCTCGCCGCGGCCGACGCGGCCGTCTCACTCCTGGCCGTCGCGGCGCTCTTCGCGACACCGTACGGCACGGCCATGCCGGCCTACTACGGGCGCGTGCTGGGCGACCCGGCGCTCCGGACGATCGCGGAGTGGCAGCCGGCCTCGTTCGCGCCGCTCCAACTGCCGTTCGTGCTGCTGCTCCTCGGGACGCTCGGTGTCGTCTGCTTCGCCCGCGGCCGGAACGCCCGCATCCCGGCCGACGCCCTGGTCGTCGGCGTGCTCCTCGCCGCCCTCGCGACGCACGCCGTCCGGTACCAGACCTGGTTCGCGCTCGGTGTCGCCCCCCTCCTCGCAGTCGCCCTGACGCACGTCCGCCCCGGCCGCGGGATGCCACGGCCTCCGCGAGCGATCCTCGCGGCGGGCGGTGGCCTCCTCCTGGCCGGGATCGTCCTTTCGGCCGCGATCCTGGCGCGCACCCCGGAGGCGACGTTCGCCCGCTTCGTCTCGCAGCCCGCCGTGGGGGCGGCGGCGACGTACGCGACCGCCCACCCGCGCGTCCGCATCCTGGCCGACGACGTCACCGGCTCGGAGCTCCTGTGGCGGTACCCGGCGCTCGCCGGCCGGGTCGGCTTCGACGCCCGCACCGAGGTGTACCGGCCCGAGGACTTCCTGCAGTTCGCGCGGTTCCTGACGGTCTCGGGCCGGTCGTGGACGGCCGCGGCGCGCGGCTACGGCGTCGTCGCCGTCACCTGCTCGCTTCACCCGAACCTGTGCGCCGCGCTCCGCGGGCTCCGCGGCTGGCGCGTGCTCGCGGACGCGGACAACGGCCTGGTCGCCGTGCGCGTCTGACATCGGGCGGCCTCCCCGTTTCGGGGATCTTGGGCCAGGGCACTACACCTCGCGAGCCGGCGCGCCGATGAACGAGGCATGGCCGCCGACGACCGCCACCATGCCGTGATCCAGGAGCCAGACGCCCAGCCCGCCCTGCGGACGCGCGTCATCGCGGTTCCGGTCGCGCCGGCCGTCGACGTCGGCGGCCTCCGCCGCCTCGTCACGAGCCTCGGGCCGTCGTTCACCCGCTACTGCATCGTCGGCGGGTCGGGCTACCTCGTGAACGCCGGCGTCTTCTGGGCCGCCGTCCGCACGCTCCCGTATCCGGTCGCCTTCGCGCTCGCCTTCGCCGTCGCCGCGACCAGCAACTTCTGCCTCAACCGGCGCTGGACCTTTGCGAGCTCCCGCCACCGGCGGGCGGCGCATCAGTTCGGGCGCTTCCTGGCGGTGAGCGTCCTCGCGCTCGTCTCCGACCTCGTCGTGCTGGCGCTCCTCGTCGAGTCGGCGCTTCTGCCCGAGCTCCTCGCGGCGCTCGTCGCGATCGCGTTCACCACGCCGGTCAGCTTCGGAGCCAACCGGCTCTGGACGTTCTCGCACCGCTGAGCGCGGCTGACGGCTAGCTAGTCGAGGCGCTGCCAGGGCGGCTGGGCCAGCGCATCGCGCAGCGCCCGCCGGCCCCCGTGGATCACCGATGGGCCGTGCGTGACGAGCACGCGCTCGATGTCGAGGAGCGCGAGCGGCTCGATCGACGGCAGGAATCGCTCGGCGTACCAGCGCTCACGGCGCTCGCCGCCGTCCGTGACCTGCTCCCAGACGCGCAGGCCCTGAGCCGTGCCGACGACCGCATCGCCGAACACCAGCGCCCGCTGCGACGCGATCCGAAGCGGCATCTCGTGCCGGCGCGGCTTCCCGATCGTGTAGGCGCTGACGCCGTCCGGCGTGCGGTCGGTGCGGATCTCGCAGAAGACGGACGCGTCGTCCAGCCGCTTCGCGCACGCCTGGTGCCCCCACACGCGGGCGCGCCCGTAGCGGGCCGAGGCGGTCGCGGCCGAGCGGACGTGATACGGGATCGTGATCAGGATCTCGACCTTGCCGGCCACGACCCCGTCCAGCTCGTCCCACCGGTCGTCGGGGACGAGCGGGTCGACCAGGAGCGTCCGCCCCTGCTCCCCGACCGCGAAGCTCACGACCTCGGCGCCCCATTCGCCGGGGTGCCACTCGGGGTGACGGGCACGCCACGCCCACAGTCCCTCGTCCAGCCGCTCGATCACGCGCCCCAGACTACCCGGGGCCGAGGCGGCTACGCCTCGTCGTCCCAGACGGCCATCGCGACCGGGACCGTGCCAGGGCGGCGCGGCTCGTCGCGGACGGCCCGGCGGGCGCTCCGGAGCGCCGACCCGGCCCGCTCGATCAGCTCGTCGAACGTCTCGGCGTGCGCGGGGCAGGCGGCGATCCCGACGGCCGCCTGCGGCTTCGAGCCGTCCTCGGTGCGGGCGCGGGCGATCGCCCGGAGCACGCGCTCCGAGGCGACCGACGCCGAGCGGCTGTCGGTCTCGGGCATGATTACGCCGAACTCCGTCGATCCGACCCGGCAGGCCACGTCGATCGACCGCACGCTGCCGCCGATGGCCTGGCCCAGGCTTCGCATCGCCGCCTCCAACTCGCCGGGCTCGACGTCGTCGACCGACGCCAGCGCGAGGGCGACCGGGCGCTCGTAGGTGCGGGCGCGCTCGATCTCGCGGGTGAGCGTCTCGACGAAGTGGCGGCTGTTCCAGAGGCCGGTGTCGTCGTCGCGCCGCTCGAGCAGCGCTGCCTCGGCGCCGAGCCGCTCGACCTCGCCGGCCAGGATGTGCGACCGGCGCCGCTCGCGCACGGCGAAGCCGACGGCCGCGATGAGCGTGCCGCACACGAATCCGAGCAGAGGGAGAAGGACGTCAGAGCTCAACGGCGGTACTCTCGTTATCCGGTCCTCGAGCGCCTACGTCAACCCGCTTGTGGCGCTCGGGCTTGCGCCGGATGTCCCCGCCGAAGGCCTGCGGGCCCCGCAGCTCCGCCCCACAGGCGCGGCACGTGAGCGCCATGAGCGATGCGATGCTCTCGCCGCACTCGGGGCACGCGGTGATGACGGCGCCGCCGCAGTCGGGGCACTCGGCAGGCACCGACGCCGCGCCGCCGGTCATGAAGCGCCGCCCCCACCCGCACCGCAGGCAGAATCCGCAACAGTCGCCGAGCTCGCGACTGCGGTCGTACGAGGAAGCCACCCCCTGATTGTCGCACACGCGCGGGTCCCGCCCGCCGCAGGAGGCCGGTAGGATCGCGCGCGTGACCGCCATCCTCCATGCCGACGACGGGGACGCCCTCCCCGCCTATGCGGTGGCCGGCCCGGACGCGCTCGGGCTGCGCGGCGCCACGCGCTGGCCGGCACGCGTCGATCGCGACTGGGCGTTCGGCGGATCGACCGGCGCCGGCGCCACCGTGTGCGTGGTGGACAGCGGCGTCGATGCCGAGCACCCACTGGTCGGCAACGTCGCGCGGGCCCTCGCCGTGACGATCGACGACGAAGAGGCGCACGTCGACCCCGACACCGCCGGGGACGTCTGCGGCCATGGCACCGCCTGCGCCGGGATCATCCGGTCCGTCGCCCCCGAGTGCGAGATCGTCAGCGTGCGCGTCCTGGGCGAGGGCTTCGTCGGCAGCGGCCCGGCCCTGATCGAGGGGCTGCGGTGGGCGGTGGACCAGGGGTTCGACGTCATCAACATGAGCCTCTCGACGACGAAGGAGCGATTCGTGGCCGACCTGCACGCGCTCACCGACGCGGCCTACTTCCGCCGCAGCCTGATCGTCGCGTCCGCGCACAACATGCCCGTCCGCAGCTACCCGTGGCGGTTCGCGTCGGTCGTGTCCGTGGCGAGCCACGACATCGACGACCCGCTCGTGTACCTGCGCAATCCCGACCCGCCGGTCGAGTTCTACGGTCGCGGCGTCGACGTCGAGGTGGCGTGGGCCGACGGCGCCACCCTCCGCGCAAGCGGGAACAGCTTCGCGACGCCGCACATCGCGGGGATCTGCGCGCTCATCCGCGCCAAGCACCCCGATCTCACGCCCCCCGAGGTGAAGACGCTGCTCGGGCTGACGGCGACGAACGCCGAGGACGCGCGGTGACCGGCGAGACGACGTCCATCGCCGCCGGCCTCCTGCCGACGGACGACCTGCACAGGGCGCTCCTGCGCTCGATCGTCGACGTCTCCCGGGCGATCTTCCGGGCCAGGGCGGCCTCGGTGTTCCTGCTCGACACGGGCTCCGACGAGCTCGTCTTCGAGGCGGTCAGCGGCGAGGGCGAGGAGTCGCTCGTCGGCCGCCGGTTCCCGTCGAGCACCGGCATCGCCGGCTTCGTGCTGGTCACCGGCCAGTCGCTCGTCCTGGACGACGTGACGGCCGACCCGCGCTTCGCCGCGCAGGCCGCGGAGTCGACGGGCTACGTCCCGAAGGCGATCATGGCCGTCCCGCTCGTCTCGGGCGAGCAGGTGCTGGGCGTCCTCGAGGTGCTCGACCGCCCGTCCGGCGAGCGGTTCACGATGCAGGAAGCCGACCTCCTGGGGCTCTTCGCCGTCCAGGCCGCCGTCGCCCTCGACCTGCTGCAGCGGTCGCGCTCGGCGCGGGCCGTGCTGTCGGGAGGAGCGGGCGCCGAGGCGTCGGCGCTCACGAGGCTCGCGGCCGCGATCGAGTCGGCGGAGGGCAAGGAGCGAGCCGCGGCGCTGGAGCTCGTCAGCGCGCTCGAGCGGCTGCTCTCGCAGCCGAGGTGAGCGCCCGGCGCGGCCGATGCCGCGCCGGGCGCAATCCCCTAGGCCTTCGGCCGAGCCTTCGGCCGGAAGTGCGCCTCGACGTCCGGCTCGGAGTCCTCGGGCTCCTTCACGCCGTCGTCGTCGCGCTTCAGGTGGCTGTGCGCCTCGACGTCGGCATCGTCCGACCGCTTGCTACGACCCAAGCCGTCGTCGTCGTCGGATCGGTGCGGCACGCGATCCCGCTCGTCCGTTCCCATTGGAGCTCCTCCTTGTAGGGATAGGGATGCCCACCAGACGGCGAGCTCCGCCCAGATCTTCCCACACGACGGGTTAATTGCAAAGATCTCGGTGTGCGCGCACGCCTCGAGCCGATCGGCCTGGTGATCCGCAACGTGCAGCTCCGGCGGCTGCAGCTTGCATGGGCGGCGTCGTCGCTCGGCAGCTGCGCCTATCTGATCGCCATCATGGTGGTCGCGTTCCGGTCGGGTGGGGCAGGCTCCGTCGGGCTCCTCATGCTGATCCGCATGGGCGCCGCGGCCGTCGCCGCCGCCCCGCTGTCGGCCCTGGCGGACCGGTATCCGCGGCGACACGTCATGGCCCTGAGCGACGTCGCTCGCGCGGCGCTCACGGCAGGGCTCGCAGTGTTCACGCAGATCGACGCGCCCATCGAGACGATCTACGCACTGGCGGCCGCAGTCGCGATCGTGGCGACGGTCTTTCGGCCGGCCCAGGCGGCCATCACGCCGTCGCTCGCGGCGACGCCGGAGGAGCTCACGGCGGCGAATGCCGTCGCCGGAACGATCGAGAGCACAAGCATCTTCCTCGGGCCGGGAATCGGCGGGCTCGTCCTGGCGGTCAGCGGCTCCGTCGCCGTCCTCGTGGTCTGCCTCGCGGCGTTTCTGTGGTCGGCGCTCCTGGCGTGGTCGGTCGACGAGCCCGCGCGCGCGGACGCCGCGGCCGAGGCGGAGGGCGCGTCGACGTCCACGCTGGAGGGGTTCCGGACGCTCGCCCGGAGCCGGGCGCTGCTCGCGGTCACGATCACCTACGGTGCGCAGGCGATGGTGGCGGGCGCGCTCGGCGTCTTCGCGGTCGTGCTGGCGATCGACGTCCTCCACATGGGAAACCCCGGCGTCGGCTACCTGGACTGCGCCTTCGGCGTGGGTGGGATCCTCGGCGGGTTCGCCTCGTTCGGGCTCGCGGGCGCGCCCAGGCTGGCGGCCGCGTTCACGGCCGGCGTCCTGGCGTGGGGGGTCGGCGTCGCGCTGCTCGGGGTGACCGCGACGACCGTCTTCATCCTGGTGCTGCTCGCCGGGGTCGGCGTCGGCAACACCGTCGTCGACGTCGCCGCGATGACGCTCCTCCAGCGGTCCGCCGACGATGCGGTGCTCGGCCGCGTGTTCGGCGTGATCGAGACCGTGCTGCTCGCGTCGATGGGGCTGGGGTCGATCCTGGCGCCGCTCGCCATCAAGGCCGTCGGCGTCCGCGCCGCCCTCATCGGGACCGGCCTCATCCTGCCGGTGGTCGTGCTCGTGTTCTCGCGCTCGATCGCCGCCCTCGACCGGCCCGGGCCCGAGGTCGCCGAGCGGGCGGAGCTCCTGCGCGCCAACGCGATCTTCCGGCCGCTCGCGGACGCCGCCCTCGAGACCCTGGCCCGCGCCCTCGCACCGGAGCAGGCCGCCGCCGGGGCCGAGGTCGTGCGGCAGGGCGAGCAGGGCGACCGCATCTACCTCGTCACCGCGGGCGAGCTCGACGTCACGGTCGACGGCCGGCCCGGAGGGCGGCTGGGCCGCGGCGACGTGTTCGGCGAGATCGCGCTCCTCCGCGACGTGCCCCGCACGGCCACCGTCCGGGCGGTGACGGACGCCGAGCTCCTCACGCTCGGCCGCGACGAGTTCCTCTCCGCCGTCACGGGGCATCCGGCGAGCGCCGCGGAGGCGGACATGGTGGTCGCGACGAGACTCGCCGCCCTCCGCCCCGGTGTCGTCCAGGCCTGAACCAAGATCGATCGAACGGTCGATGGCGCGTCGTCGCGCCCGCTCATAGCCTGGGCGAGACCCACCCACGAGAGGAGCACACGCATGACCGGCACCATCACCTCCAGCGCGGACACCGTCCGCTCCGGCTACGAGGCGTTCGCCCGCGGCGACATGGCCGCGCTCGCCGGCCTCTTCGCGCCCGAGGCCGTCTGGACGCACCGGAACGGCGGCCGCTTCGCCGGCCCCAAGGGCGGGTTCGAGGCCATCGCCGCCTTCTTCGGCGAGTCGGTCGAGCTGAGCGCCGGAACGCTGCGGGTCGAGCCCACGGCGTTCCTCGGCGAGGGCGAGCACGTCGCCGTGCTCGTCCACATGACCGGGACGCGCCCCGACGGGCGCACGCTCGACGACCGCCAGGTGCACGTGTTCCACCTGCGCGACGGGAAGACCGTCGCCGTCGACCAGTACGTCGGGGATCCGGCGGCGGTCGAGGCGTTCTGGGCTTGACTCACGTCCACGCCGCTTCGCGGGCGATCCCCGTCCCGGGTGCAGACACCGGCCCGACCCACGGGTACACTGCAAGGAAGGATGGCGATCGCCCGCGAAGCCACGCCGGTTTCCTCGGCTGCGGACATCAAGGATGCGGACCTCGACCGGGAGGATCTCCTCCAGATCTACCGCAACATGCTCGTGACCCGCGGGATCGAGGAGCGCGGGCACATCCTCTACCGCCAGGGCAAGATCCCCGGGAGCTTCTACACCGGCCGCGGCAACGAGGGCGCTGCGGTCGGGGTCGCGACCGCGATGCGGGCCGACGACGTCGGAGCGCCGATCCAGCGCGACATGGGCGTGCACGTGACCCGCGGCACCGAGCCGTGGCGGATCTTCGCCCAGTACATGGGCCGCCGCGACGGGCTCGCCGCCGGCAAGGACGGCAACGTCCACATGGCGGACTTCCGGCTCGGCCTGATCGCCATGGTCAGCCATCTGCCGGCGCTCATGCCGGTCGCCGTGGGCTGCGCGCTCGCGTTCAAGATCCGCAAGGAGCCGCGGGTGGCGGTCGGCTGGAGCGGCGACGGCGCGATGGCGCGCGGCGACGCGCACGAGGCGATGAACCTGGCGGGCGTCCATCGGCTGCCGGTGGTCTTCATCTGCGACAACAACCAGTACGCCTACTCGACTCCCAACCGGCTCGAGTACGGCGTCGACCACCTCGCCGACCGCGCCGCGGCCTACGGGTTCGAGGGCGTCGTCGTGGACGGCGTGGCCCTCCATCCGCAGCGTGACGAGCTCGAGCAGCGTCGGGCCGCCGCCGTCGCGTGCCTTCTCGATGGCCCGGTGCGCCTCGCGGTAGACGGTGAGGACGTCGGTGCCGTCGACGACGACGCCCTCGAACCCGTAGGCCGCGGCGCGGTCGGCGAGGTGGTCGACGCCGTACTCGAGCCGGTTGGGAGTCGAGTAGGCGTACTGGTTGTTGTCGCAGATGAAGACCACCGGCAGCCGATGGACGCCCG
>JAICKX010000135.1 GCA_025927685.1 Thermoleophilia bacterium
CACGGGGTCTGCGGCGGCCGGGGCGTCGGTCGCCCGCCAGGCGGTCGACCGGGGCGTCGCCGTCCAGTGCGAGATGGGCGGCCAGAACGCGTCGATCGTGCTCGCCGACGCGGAGCTCGGGGACGCCGCGGCGACCATCGCCCGCGCGGCGATGGGCTACGCCGGCCAGAAGTGCACGGCCACGAGCCGCGTGATCGCCGAGCGCGCAGTGGCCGCCGACCTGCGCGACGCGCTCGTCGCCGAGATCGAGGGGCTGGTCGTCGAGGGCCCGGACGACCCGGCCTGCGAGGTGGGCCCGCTCATCACCGCCGACGCCCGCGGCGCGGCGGTCGCCGCCGTGGAGCGGGGGGTGGCGGCCGGCGGCCGGCTCCTCACCGGAGGGGGCGCTCTCGAGCGCCGGGGGTACTACCTGGCGCCGGCGCTCGTCGACCTCCTCGACCCCGGCGCGGAGCTGGCCCAGGAGGAGGTGTTCGCGCCGGTCGCGGCCGTGCTCGAGGCGCGCGACGCGGCCCACGCGGTCGAGCTCACCAACGGCGTCCGCTACGGCCTCTCGACCTCGATCTTCACCCGCGACCTCGACCGCGTCCTCGAGCTGGCGGGCCGGCTCGACACCGGCCTCGTGCGCGTGAACCAGCCCACGTCCGGGGTCGATCTGCACGCCCCGTTCGGCGGCGAGAAGGCCTCCGGCCTCGGCCCGCGCGAGCAGGGCAAGGCCGCGCGCGACGTCTACACCTCGCTGCGGACGATCCTGGTCTCGCCCGCCGTGGTAGAATAGTCACGAGGTCTATAAGTGCTGGAGCGGAGTGGACAACCGCGCGTCGCGGCCGACGTAGCCGTGTTCGCCTACCTGAACGGTGGCATGCACGTCCTGCTCGTACGCCGGCGCTACGAGCCGTACGAGAGCTACTGGGCGCTGCCCGGGGGCGGGATCGAGGCGGATGAGACGCTCGAGGAGGCGGCCGAGCGCGAGCTGCGTGAGGAGACCGGTGTCACCGACACGTTCATGGAGCAGCTCGCGACGTTCTCGGCCGTCGACCGCGACCCGCGCGGGCGGGTGATCTCGTGCTGCTACCTGGCGCTCGTCGAGGCGGCTCGGGTGCAGCTCCGGCCGGGGTCGGACGCGCGCGAGGCGGTATGGCGGCCGCTCGAGCCGCTGCTCCAGGAGATGGACGAGCGCACGATGCTCGCGTTCGACCACGACGACATCCTGCGCTACGCGCGCCAGCGGCTGGCGTACAAGCTCGAGTATCAGAACGTGGCCTGGAGCCTCCTGCCCGACGCCTTCACGATGTCGGAGCTGCGCCGGGTCTACGAGGCCGGGATCGGCCGCGCGTTCGAGCCGAACAACTTCCGCCGGATCGCGCTCGGCTGGGGGGTGCTGGCCGAGGACGGCGAGCGCGCCACCGGCGGCCGCCCGGCCGCGCTCTACCGGTTCGCCGAGCGCCGGCCGCTGATCCTGGCCCAGAGCGCCCGCTACCGGAGGTCGGCGTGATCGCCGCCGCCCCCAACGAGCTCCTGGTCGACGAGTACGAGCTGGCGATGGCCGACTCGTACCTGGCGGAGGGCAAGGACTCGCTGCCGGTCGCGTTCGAGCTTTTCGCCCGCGACCTGCCGCCGCACCGCGGCTACCTCGTGGCCGCCGGCCTCGAGCGGGCGGTCGAGGTGCTGACCGAGCTGCGCTTCTGCGACGAGTCGCTCGCCTACCTGGAGCGGGCCCGCAACTGCTCGCCGGAGCTGCTCGAGCGGCTCGCGACGGTCGAGTTCACCGGCCGGCTGGACGCCGGCCCCGCGGGCACGGTCGTCCACGCCCGCGAGCCGATCCTGCGGGTGGAGGGCGACCTCCTGACGTGCCAGCTGGCCGAGACGCTGCTCCTGAACCAGGTCAACTTCCAGACGCTCATCGCGACCAAGGCCAGCCGGATCGTGACCGCAGCGAACGGGCGGCCCGTCGTCGACTTCGGGTTCCGGCGCGCCCACGGTGCCGACGCCGGCCTGCTCGCGGCCCGGGCGGCGTACATCGGCGGCTGCGTCGCGACTGCCACGGTCGCCGCCGGGTATCTGTACGGCGTGCCCACGACCGGGACGATGGCCCACAGCTACATCCTCTCGTTCCCGACCGACGTCGAGGCATTCGTCGCGTTCCTGCAGCACCATCCGGATCGCTCGACGCTCCTCATCGACACCCACGACCCGCTTGCCGGGGCGCGGGCCGCGATCGCCGCGTCGCGCGAGACGGGCATCGTCCCGCAGGCGGTGCGGATCGATTCGGGCGACCTCGTGGAGCTGACCTGCGAGGTGCGCGAGGTGCTGGATGTGGGCGGCCTGGGAGAGACCCAGATCGTCTGCTCCGGCGACCTCGACGAGTACCGCATCGCCGACCTCCTTGCCGCCGGCGCCGCCATCGACGGGTTCGGAGTCGGCACGGCGCTCACGACGTCGAACGACGCACCGGCGCTGGGCGGCGTCTATAAGCTCGTCGAGGCGGGCGGCCGGGCCGTCATGAAGGCCCGCGGCCCGAAGTCGAACCTGCCCGGGCGCCACCAGGTCTTCCGCGGCGTGGAGGACGACACGATCGGGCTGGTCGACGAGGACCTGCCGGGCCGGCCGCTGCTCGAGCCCGTGCTCGAGGCGGGCCGCCGCACGGGCGAGGCGGCGCCGATCGAGGAGGTGCGGGAGCGGGCCGCGGCCGAGCTCGCCGCGCTCCCCGAGCGAGTGCGCGCGCTGCGCGACCCCGCCACCCTGCCGCCGCGGCTCTCGCCCCGGCTGCGCGCACTCGAGGAGGAGCTGCGATGAGCGACCCCGCCACCGGCCTGATCGTGGTCGACGTCCAGAACGACTTCTGCCCGGGCGGGGCGCTCGCCGCCGCTGGCGGCGACACGCTGGGGACCGCGATCGCCGCGGTCGCCGAGCGGGCCGGAACCGTCGTCGCGACGCGCGACTGGCACCCGCCGGATCACGGCTCGTTCGCCGAGCAGGGCGGGCCGTGGCCGCCCCACTGCGTCCAGGGGACGCCCGGGGCCGAGCTTCACCCGTCGGTCTCCGGGATCCGGTTCGACCGCATCCAGGACGTCGGCGTCGCAGCCGCCGACGAGGGCTACTCCGGGTTCGAGGGGAACGACCTCGCGGCCTGGCTGCGCGACCGCGGCGTGCGGCGCGTGCTCGTGACGGGGATCGCCACCGACTACTGCGTGCGGGCCACGGCGCTCGACGCGATCCGGGAGGGGTTCGACACGACGGTCTTCACGGACGCGGTCGTCGCGATCGACGTCGCCCCGGGTGACGGCCGTCGCGCGCTCGACGAGGTTCGCGCCGCCGGTGGGTCGCTCGACCGGGTGGCGCTGCTTCGCGACGAGACGGCGCTCGAACCGGCCGTCGAGGCGAAGATCGCCCGGCTGCGTGAGATCGCGAACGAGGCCGGCCGGGGCCGGATCGTGATCGGCCTCTCGGGCGGGATCGACTCGGCCGTCGCGCTCGGCCTCGCGGGCCGCGCGCTCGGGCCGCAGGACGTCACGGCGGTGCGCCTGCCGTCGCGCCACACCGAGCGGGTGCACCTGGACGACGCCGCCGAGACTGCGGCCGCGGTCGGGCTGCCCGAGGAGAACCTGCTCACCGTCTCGATCGAGCCGCTCCTGGAGGGGCTCGCCGCCGCCCGGCCCGACGTCGCCGGCTCGGACATCCGGTTCGGGAACGCCAGCGCCCGTGCTCGCATGATCGTCGTCTACGACCTGGCCCAGGAGCTCCACGCCCTGGTCTGCGGCACCGAGAACCGCACCGAGAACCTGCTCGGGTACTTCACGCGGTTCGGCGACGCGGCGTCGGACATCGAGCCGATCACGGATCTCTACAAGACCGAGGTGCGCTGCGCGGCCCGGGTGCTCGGCCTGCCGGAGTCGGTCATCACGAAGCACCCGACGGCGGGCCTGTGGGGAGGGCAGACCGACGAGGACGAGCTCGGCTTCACGTATGCCGATGCCGACCGCGTGCTGGTGTCCGCCTACGACCTCGGGATGAGCCCGGAGCGGGCGGCCGAGCGGGCCGGGGTGGGCCGGGACGTCGCGGACCGCGTGCTCGCGCGTGCGGCCGGCGTGGCATGGAAGCACGCCGTGCCGCACACGCTGTAGTGCACCGATCTACGCCGCGCGGAGCGGCTGCATGTCGGCCGACGCGGCCAGCTCTCGCAGCGCCTCGGCCTCGAGCTGGCGGACGCGCTCGCGAGTGAGCCCGACGATGCGGCCGATCTCCTCGAGGTTGCGCGGGTCCTGGCCGTCGAGCCCGAACCGCATCTCGAGGATGCGGCGCTTGCGGTCGCCCAGGCGGGCGAGGCCCTCGCGGAGCTTCTCGTGGCGCAGGTGCGTCTCGGCCAGCTCCTCGGGGTTCCCGGCGTCGGGGTCGGCGATCATGTCGCCCAGCTCGGAGTCGCCGTCCTCGCCCACCGGCTCGTGCAGCGAGACCGTCTTCCGGGCCAGGCCGAGCGTCTCCGCCACCGCGTCCTGGGTCAGCTCGGCGGCACGGGCGATCTCCTCCTCGGAGGGCTCGCGCCCGAGGCTGGCCTCGAGCGACCGGCGCGCGCGCTCGATCGCCCGCAGACGGTCGGAGACGTGCACGGGCAGGCGGATGGTGCGGCCGCTGTTGGCGATCGACCGCTGCACGGCCTGGCGGATCCACCAGGTCGCGTAGGTCGAGAACTTGAGGTCGCGGCGCCAGTCGAACTTCTCGACGGCGCGGTTCAGACCGAGCACGCCCTCCTGGATCAGGTCGAGAAACGGCACACCCTGGCCGCGGTACTGCTTCGCGATGGAGACCACGAGCCGCAGGTTGGACTCGATCATGCGCCGCTTGGCGACGGGGTCGCCGGCCTCGATGCGCTTGGCCAGCATGACCTCCTCGTCCTTCGTCAGCAGCGGGTAGCGGCCCGCCTGGCGCAGGAACAGGTCGAGGCTGTTCGTGGTCGCGATCTCGACCTCGACGACCTCGATCCGCTCCTCGGGAGCGGGAGGCTCGACGATGTCCACGCCCAGCTGGCTGAGCTCGTCGCGGAGGGCTTGCACGTCGTCGGCATCGAGATCGAGCTCGAGAGACAGGCCCACCAGCTCGTCCTCGTACACGACGCCGCGCTCCTGTCCAAGCTCGACAAGGAGCCGGGCCTCCGGCTCGATGATGAGCTGGTCAGTCATCGGTCATCAACTCCTCGCTTCCTTGTACCCCAACCCGTCGGGTTTCAACGTTCGGCATGCAGCGCGTATTCCCGCCTGACACGTTCTTCGTCGATGGTCGTCTGGTGGATTGGCACGCGCCAACCTCTGTGTGGGGTGGAGACCCGATCGCACCCCGTCCGCATCACTTTGACTCCCCGACCCCTGGGGTGCCATTCCCGAAATGCGGTATCAGCAACTGAATTATATCCCCGAGACGTGGTAATTCCTAGATCACCCGTCGCGGGGGCCGCGCAACACTACCCTGTGACGCGGACGGCGCCCTGATAGTTGGCGGCGTACCACGAGTCCGACAGGCTCGAGATCTTGACCACGTCGCCGGTGTGCGGCGCGTGGATGAAGCTGCCGCCGCCGATGTAGATGCCGACGTGGCCGATGTCGGGCTCGAAGAAGACCAGGTCGCCCGGCGCGAGCTGGTCGTAGGGCACGTGCGGGCCGGCGACCCACTGGCCGCCGGTGTAGTGCGGGAGCGAGATCCCGAGCTGGGCGTACACCCACATGACGAGGCCGGAGCAGTCGAACCCGGCCGGGCTCGCGCCGCCCCAGACATACGGCACGCCGAGCTGGGTCTCGGCAATCTGGACGGCCCGCCCGCCCAGCGAGCTCGCCGGCGGAGGCGGCGGGCCGCCGAGCCGAGGCGGGGGGATCGGGGCGGGCGCCTGCTGCTGCTGTTGCTGCTGTGCGGCCCGGCGGGCGGCCGCCGCGGCGGCTGCCGCCGCCGCCGCCCGGCGCTCGTTGCGCTGGTGGATCAGCGTCTTCACGCGCGAGTTCAGGCTGCTCACCAGGTGCTGCTGCTCGGAGACGAGGCCCTGGACCCGCTGCCGCTCGGCCCGGCGCTTGGCGACGAGCTTGGCCGCCACCGCCCGCTGGCGCTTCAGCACCGCCCGGCGGGCGGCAACCTCGCGCTCGGCCCTTCGCACCTGTCCCAGGATCTCGGCCTCGGTGTCGGACATCTGGTTCACGAAGTCGACCCGGTCCACCAGGTCGGAGAACGAGCTCGCGCTGAGGACGTAGTAGGTCAGGCTGGGGCCGGTGCCCTTGTACGACGAGACCACGAACTGGGCGAGCCGGCCCTTCGCGGCCGCGAGGTCGGCCTGCGCCCGGTGCAGCTGCACCGTGTTCCGCTTGATCGCCCGGCGCACGGCGTGGAGCTGGGCGACCGCCTTGTTGTAGGCCTCGACCGCCGCGTCGGACTGGGCGTAGAGGTCGTTCAGCCGCTGCTCGGCGGAGTTGGCCTGCGCCCTGGCCTCGGCGATCTTCCCGGCGTGGGCCGGGGTCGCGAGCGCCCCAGCGACGGCCAGCGTCACACATGTGACCCCGAGTCCCCACCTCGCGCGCCGCGCCATCGGGGGCGGGTACGGCATGGAGGCAGACTCTACCACCAGGCGCAGACGGCAACGGCGGGCGTTTGTAAGGATTTTCTGCCTCTCCCGGGTGGTGCTCGCTCGCTCACCGCCATGCACGGCGCGCGTCCGACCCGGTGTTGCATTGTGGTGAGCTGTGGGGTATCGTGGGGCGAAATGGGAAGGCAGACGCGTGCTCCTCGGCGAATCGGTCCAGCGGCTTGACGTGAAGAACCGCGTGACCCTGCCGGCCAAGCTCCGGGCGCATTTCGCGCAGGGCGTCGTGGTCAGCAAGGGCTTCGACGGCTGCCTCTTCGTCTTCAGCCCGGACGGCTGGGAGCGGTACGTCGACGCCCAGCTGGGCCGGCTCGATCCGCTGAGCCGGAAGGGCCGGGAGATGAGCCGATGGCTGTACGGCGGGGCGTCCGAGACGGAGCTCGACCGGCAGGGGCGCGTCATGCTGCCTTCCGCGCAGATCGCCCACGCCGGGCTCGACAAGGACATCGTCGTGGCCGGACTGCGCGACCATCTGGAGATCTGGGACCTGGCGGCCTGGCGCAAGCGCGAGGCGGAGTTCGAGGGGAGCGTGGAGGATGTTGCCGAATCTCTCTCACAGCACTAGCGGCGCCGTGGCCCATGTCCCCGTCATGCCCGTCGAGGTGGGGGACCTGCTGGAGCCCCGCCCCGGCGACACCATCGTCGACTGCACGTTCGGCGCCGGCGGCCACGCCGCCCGGCTCGAGCCGCTGCTGCGCGGGAACGGCACGTACCTGGCGATCGACCGCGACGCGTCGGTGGCCGGCTTCTACGAGCGCTTCGCCGCGTCGGCGAGCGTCCAGACCCGTTTCTGCGGTGGCGACTTCGCCCTCGTCCTGCGCAACATGGCCTCGACCGGAGCCCGGGCCGAGGCGATCCTGATGGACCTCGGCACGTCGTCGATGCAGGTCGACACGCCGGCCCGCGGCTTCAGCTACGCGAACGACGCGCCGCTCGACATGCGCATGGACGCGACCTCGCCGCTCACCGCCGCCGAGATCGTGAACACCTGGGACGAGCGTGAGATCGCCGAGGTCCTGTCGAGCTACGGCGAGGAGCGCTACGCGCGCCAGATCGCTCGTGCGATCGCCCGCCGCCGGGCGTCGCGGCCGATCGAGCGCAGCGCCGACCTCGTCGAGCTGATCCGCTCGGCGATCCCGACGCCGGCCCGGTTCGGCCAGGGCCACCCGGCCAAGCGCGTCTTCCAGGCGCTCAGGATCGCCACCAACGACGAGCTCCAGTCGCTCCGCGACGGCCTCGAGGCCGCCCTCGACGTCCTCACGCCCGGCGGCCGGATCGCGGTCATCAGCTTCCACTCGCTCGAGGACCGGATCGTGAAGCGGTTCATCCGCGATGCGGCCCGCGGCTGCACCTGCCCGCCCGGATTCCCGGTGTGCGTCTGCGGCCACCAGCCGGTGCTGCGCTCGCTCACGACGCGGGCGGTCGTCCCCAGCGTCCAGGAGCGGTGCGAGAACCCGCGCTCCGCCTCGGCGAAGCTGCGGGCGGCGGAGAGGACGCAGGCGGCGTGAGCGTCGCGGTTCCTGCACGGGCGCCGGGCCGGCGGCGCGATGCCAAGGCCGCGCCGAAGCCGGTCCGCCGGTCGCGGCCGCGCCCCCGGCCCGGGGCCGCCGGGGGCCGGGCCGGGGGGGGCGGGCGGGCGACCCGGATGTTGGGGAGCGTGGGCCGGCAC
>JAICKX010000076.1 GCA_025927685.1 Thermoleophilia bacterium
CAGCATGTTCGGCAACTTCATCCAGGACTCGTTCGTGAACACGACCGACTGGGCGCTGGGGTCGGTGATGGCGATGTGGCTCATGGCGATCGTCGTCGTGCTCATCGCCCTGTCGGCGAGATACCTCACCGCCGACCTGCGGGGGCCGGCCCGGTGACCGCCGCCGCCGGACGCATCGCCCGCGGGCTCCTGGGCGGCTACTTCCTGCTCATGGTGCTGTTCCTGTATGCGCCCGTGGTGGTGCTCGTCATCTTCTCGTTCAACGACAACACGACGCCGACGCTCCCGCTCGCCGGCTTCACGACCCACTGGTACCACGTCGCGCTCGGGAACGACCTCCTGCTCGCCGCGCTGAAGCGAAGCGCCGCCATCGCCGCGCTGAACGGCCTCGCCGCGACGTTCCTCGCCATCCTGGCCGCGCTCGCGCTCTCGGCGCCGCGGGTCTTCGCGCGGCCGGTCGTGACCGCGCTCATCATGCTGCCGCTGGTGGTGCCGTACGTCGTCCTCGGCGTCGGCATGCTGGTGCTCCTGAAGACGATCGGGCTCCAGCAGTCGCTCTCGGCCGTCCTCTTCGTGCATGTCGTCGTCTCGGTGCCGTACGGCGTCCTGGTGATCCTGCCGCGGCTCCAGACGCTCGACGCGTCGATCCAGGAGGCGGCCCGCGATCTGGGCGCCGGCGAGATCGCGGCGTTCGTCCGCGTGACGCTACCGCTGATCGTGCCGGCCATCCTGTCGTCGTACCTGATCGCGTTCACGATCTCGTTCGACGAGTACGCGATCGCGTCGTTCCTCGTGCCGCCGGGGCACGACACGTTCCCGATCTTCCTCTACTCGAACGCCCGCACCCCGGCGCTCCGGCCCCAGACCGTCGCCATCGCCGGCCTCGTGATCGCCGCCTCGCTGCTCCTGATCGTCCTCGCCGAGATCGGCCGGCGGGCGGCCGAGCGGCGGCTGGAAGGCGTTTGAGCCTCTAGGCTCGCTTGCGCATTGCGCATCCTGCTCGTCTCAGGCATGTACCCCTCGCCCGAGCGCCCGGAGTACGGCGTCTTCGTGGAGCGGCTCGCGAACGCGCTTCGCGCCCGCGGCCACGACGTCGAGGAGTCGGTGCTCCGAAGCGGCCGCCGCGGCCGGATCGCCACGCCGGTTGTCTACGCCGGTCTCCTTGCCCGCACCCTGGCGGCGGCCCGGCGGACGAAGCCGGACGTCGTCTACGCCCACTACCTCGTCCCGCCCGGCCTCATCGCGGCTGTGACACGTCGTACGTATGCAGTCACTGCGCACGGAGGCGACGTTCGCAACGCCCGCGCGAGCCTTCCGATCGGCCTCCTGACCCGGGTCGTCGTCCGCCGGGCCGGCGCGGTGATCTGCGTCTCGGAATACGTGCGCGACCGGCTGGGCGCGCCGGCCGAGGTGATCGACTGCGGCGTCGACACCGACCGCTACCGGCCGACGCCGCGCGCGCCCGGCGAGGGGCCACGGTTCCTCTTCGTCGGCTCGCTGACGGCGCGCAAGAACGTGGCCCGGCTGATGCGGGCCTACGCGCGGCTGAGCCAGGGGACGCTCACGATCATCGGCGCCGGTCCGCTCGAGGCCGATCTGCGGGCCGCTGCGCCGGCGGGCGTCCGCTTCACCGGCCGGCGCACCCCGGAGGGCGTCCTGCTCGCGCTGCGCGAGCACGACGTGGTCTGCCTGCCGAGCCTCGAGGAGCCCCAGGGGCAGGCGATGCTCGAGGCGCTGGCCTGCGGCCGCCCGGTGGTCGCGACCGCCATCGGCGGGCCGCCGGAGATCGTGACGCCGGCCTGCGGGGCGCTGGTCGATCCCTACGACGAGGAGGCGATCGCCGCGGGCATGCGCACCGCCGCGGGGCTGCCGGTCCCGTGCGCCGCCGCCGTCCGCGTCGCCGAGGAGCACGCCCTCTCCCGTCAGGCCGAGCGGATCGAGGCCGTGCTGGCCCGCGCGGCCGGTATCGTTCCCGCATGACCGTGTGGTGGCTGCTCGTCGCGGCACCGGCCGCGGGGCTGGCGGGCGTGCGACGGCTGCGCGCGCGGCGGGCGGCCCGGGAGCGCCCGCCGGAGCGGGTCGTCCCGGCCGTGCTGGGCCTGCCCGAGCTGCCCGTAGGCGGCGCGTTCGTCCAGTTCTCGAACGCCAGCCCGGCGTCGCGGGTCGCGCTCAACCGGCTGGCCGAGGCGGTCGCCCACCATCCGGGCGTGACCGTCGTCGAGCTCCCGTCGCACAGCCCATGCGCGGCGATGCTGCGGGTGCGGTCGGCGCCGACGGTGCTCCTCGTGGACGCGAGCGGCGCGGTGCGGCGGCGATGGACGAAGCCTCCGGAGCGGGCCGAGCTGGCTGCGCTGCTCGGGCCGCCGGCTCAGGCGCCGGTCGCGGCCGGCTCCAGGTAGAAGCCGTTCTCGTACAGATCGGCGACCTGGTCGAGCTCCGCGGCGGAGAGGTCGGCCGTGTCGGGCGCCGCGGCGAACTCGCGCAGCTGGTCGGAGCCGTAGATGTTGGGGAGCACGGTCGTCACGGCCGGCTCGGCCAGGAGCCACTTGATCGCGGCCTGGCCCAGCGTGCGGCCCTCGGTCAGGAACCCGAGCCGCTCGACCTTCTGGAGGCCCTGCTCCAGCCACTCCTTCGGCCGGTGGCGGCGGTGGTCGTTCTCGGCGAAGACGGTGTCCTTCGTGTACTTCCCCTCGAGCATGCCGGAGGAGTGCGGGACGCGCGCCATGAGCCCGATCCCGTGCGCCCGGGCGGCCTCGATCAGCTCGCGGCCGGGGTCCTGCTCGAGCATGTTGTGGATGATCTGGCCCGCCCCGAGCCTGCGGGTCGTGAACGCCTCGAGGCCCTCGTCGCGCCAGCCGATCGCCGGCCCGAGCGCGACGCCGTAGGTGCGGATCTTGCCGGCGGACTTCGCCTCCTCCAGCACCTCGAAGACCGCGTCCGAGCGGATGGCGTCCATGCGCGGATTGTGGAGCTGGTAGATGTCGATGTGGTCGGTCCCGAGCCGGGCGAGGCTCTGCTCGAGCGCGAAGCGGATGAACTTCGGCGACCAGTCGTGCGGCCGCTCGACGTGGCCCTTGCGCTCCCAGGGGGAGTAGATGTCGTAGCCGAACTTGGTCGCGATCGTGATGTCGTCGCGCACGTCGCCGAGCGCCTGCTCGAGCAGCGTCTCGCCGCGGCCCTCGCCGTAGGTGTCGGCGGTGTCGTAGAACGTGATGCCGAGGTCGTAGGCCTCGCGCAGGAGCGCTGTCGCCGCCTCGTCGGAGTGCTCGCCCCACCAGCCGGTCGAGATCGTCCAGAGGCCGAACCCGACCTCGGAGGCCGGGATCCCGGTCGTGCCGAAGGTGCGCGTCTTCACGCCTCGGAGTGTAATTGCTCGATGCTCTGCAGTCGCCGCTCGATGAACGGCCGGAAGCGCTCGCCCAGGCCGACGTCCTCGGCCATCCGCAGCGCCTGCTCGTACGTGCCGCGGGCCTTGGCGTACTTGTCATCTCCGCCCTGCTTCAGGCGGTTGTCGCCGACGATGATGAGCTTGCGGATGCGCTCGGCGGCCACGTCCGGGTCGATCTCGGGCATGGCCGCAGGATAGGGGATCTAGAATTCGACGCATGGCGACCGCGGCTGTCCGGCTGACCCAGCTCTCGCACGGCGCCGGCTGCGCCTGCAAGCTGCCGGCCGGGTCGCTGCGCGAGGTGCTGCGCGCCCTGCCCGCGTTCGAGGCGGCGGACCTGATCGTCGGCCATACGGGCCTCGACGACGCCGCCGTCTGGCGGATCTCCGACGACCTGGCCGTCGTTCAGACCATCGACTTCTTCACGCCGCTCGTCGACGACCCGTACACGTTCGGGCGGATCGCGGCCACGAACGCGTTCTCGGACGTCTACGCGATGGGCGGCCGGCCCGCGTTCGCGCTGAACGTCGTCGCGTTCCCGAAGACGCTCCCGATGGAGCTCCTCGGCGAGATCCTGCGGGGCGGGGCGGACGTCGCCCGCGCGGCCGGTGCCGTCGTGGCGGGCGGCCACTCGATCGACGATCCCGAGCCCAAGTACGGCATGGCCGTGACCGGCTTCGTCCACCCGGACCAGGTGTGGACGAACGCCGGCGGCCGGGCGGGTGACGCGCTCGTCCTCACGAAGCCGATCGGGACCGGGATCGTGACGACGGCCGTGAAGCGTGGCGCGCCGGATCCGGAGGCGGTCGACGCCGCGGTCGAGTCGATGACGACGTTGAACGCCGGGGCGGCCGAGGCGGTGCGCGCCGCCGGGCCGCACGCCGTCACCGACGTCACCGGCTTCGGCCTCGTGGGCCACGCCCGCGAGGTCGCCGAGGGCGCTGGGCTTCGGGCCGAGATCGACCTGGCGGCCGTCGGGCTGCTGCCGGGAGTGCGCGAGCTGATCGCCGAGGGGCACGTCCCCGGCGGCACGCGCACGAACCTCGAGCTGGCCGCCGGCTACGCCGAGTTCGGCGCCGGGCTGGGCGAGGACGAACGGCTGCTGGCCTGCGACGCGCAGACGTCCGGCGGCCTGCTCGTGGCGCTTCCGCCGGAGCGGGCGGAGGCCCTTCCCTGGCCGGCGATCGGCCGGCTGGCGGCCGGGCCGGCCGGGACCGTGCTGGTAGACTGAGCGGCCGTGTTCACGCACATCCTCTCCGGTCTTCAGGTCATCCTCGGCGTCGCGCTCGTCGTGCTTGTGCTCATGCACTCGGGCAAGGACACCGGCCTCTCCGGCATGTTCAACCCCGCCGGCGGGAGCTACGGCGGCACCGCCGTCATGGAGCGCAACCTGACCCGGCTCACGATCTTCGTGGCGGTGCTCTTCACCGCCAACGTGATCGCGCTCGGTTTCCTGCTCTAGGCTGAAAAAACGGGGTCAGACCCCGTTTTTTCATTGAGGGCGTCGGCGCGGGCGAGCCAGGGGCCGGCCCGCAGTTCGAGGAAGACCTCGCGCGCGGCGGGGATGAGCGTCTCGGCCTCCTGCGTCTCGCCTCGGGCGGCGAGGCACTCCGCCCGTTCGAGCCGGGTCGCGGCGGCGTGGAAGCGCATGCCGAGCTCGGCGTAGAACCGCTCCGCCACCGCGAGGGCCTCGGCCGCGCCGGCCTGGCCCGTCAACGCCGCGAGCCGGCCACGGTGGCGGGTGTGGATCGCACGCAAGAGCGGCGTCACCTGGCCGGGCTTGAGCGGATCGAGGAGCGCGAGCAGCTCCTCGACGCGCTCCGGCCGGCCCGCGGCCATCGCACACTCGAGCACCTCCTCGAAGGCCGTCTTGTAGAACGTCGACGTGGGGCCGAACGCGGCTCGGGCGACCTCGAATGCCTGCTCGGCAGCCTCGAGCGCCGGCTCGAGCGCTCCCTCGGCGCGGAGGAGGTGCGCGGTGATCCTGCCACGCGCGACGACGGTCTGGGAGTCGCCCGACACCTCGGTCACGGACGCGCCCTCCACGACGGCGCGGGCCTCGGCGAGCTCCCCGCGCCCGCAGTGGATCAGCACGAGCTCGAGAAGGAGCGCCTCGATCCAGGACGTCGTCGCGAGCTCGCGCGCCGCCGCAGCTGTTTTGACGGCCTCGTCCCAACGTCCCAGCATCCATTGCTCGAGGACGGCGCCGCCCACCAGCGACGCCTCCCATTGCCGATCTCCCGTGCGGCGGGCGATCGCCAGGCCCTCGGCGACCCGGCTGTCGGTGAGATCGAACTGATCGAGCGACTCCAGCACCACTCCCAGGTTGTTGATGGCGCGTAACGCGCTCGAATAGGCGTCGTTCGCGAGGGCGATGTCGATCGCGCCCTCGAGCAGCACGCGCGCCTCGATGAGCCGGTCGACCTGAAGCAAGAGGAGGCCCTTGCTCGTGAGCGCCTCCGCCAGGGTCTCCGGCAGATCCAGCTGCTCGGCCAGTCCGAGCGCCCGCTCGAGGTGGGCGCCGGCGCGGTCGAGCTCGTTGTTCAGGACCAGGAAGCGGCCGAGCTGGGCCGCGACCTGGGCCGTCTCTGGACTCTCCTCGCCCGCCAAGGCTTGGAGGACCGGCTCGAGCCGAGCAACCGCGTCGGCCGGCCGGCCGTCGACGAAGTCCAGCTCCGCCAGCCGGGCCGACACCCGCGCCGCCGCGCGGGGCTCGTCTGCGGACTCGTATCCGGCGATGGCGGCGTCATCGAGCGTTCGTGCCCGGGCCGCGTCTCCCGCCAGCCAGGCCATCTGCCCCGCCCTGTCGGCGAGCGCGGCCGCCGCGAGCGGCGTCATGGCGAGCTCGGCGGCCTGCTCGAAGTAGTGCTCCGCCTCGGCGGCCGCGCCGAGCGAGCCCGCCCTGTCGCCGGCCCGGACGAGTGCCGCGCAGGACTGCTCCCGGATCTCGCCCGCGTCGTCGGCGTCGGGCGCGATCCGGTAGGCCTCGAGCAGATGCGAGGCGACGACCTCGGCGATCTCATCCTCACCCAGGCCCTCACCGAGAAGGCGGGCCGCGGCCAGGTGGCGGGCCTTGCGATCGCGACGCGAGAGGGTCTCGTACGCCACGTGCCGCACCAGGTCCTGGAGGAAGCCGTACTGCCCGTGCTCGGGTGAGCGCGGGTCGGACTGGACGCCCAGCACCTCCTTGCGGACCAGCGAGGAGAGGAGCGGCTCCAGCTCGGACTCGGCCCGTCCGGTGAGGGCCACGATCGCCGACTTCGGGAAGGTCTTCCCGAGCACGGCGCCGTCCTGGAGCAGGTTTCGCTCCTCGGCCGGGAGACCGTCGAGGCGGGCCGCGATCAGCGCGTGCAAGGTCTCAGGGACATCGAGCGCCGCGATCTCGCCCACCGGGCGGTACGCCGCGCCCTCCAGGACGAGATCGCCGCGGTCGAGCAGCATGCGGACGGTCTCGACGGCGTAGAGCGGGATGCCCTCGGCCCGCGCCAGGATCTGCTCTCGCAGGGCCGCCGGGAGCCCGGGCACGAGCCCCACCAGCAGGTTCTGCATCGCAGCCGGCGCCAGCGGCTCGAGGTAGAGGGAGGTGAAGTTGCGAAGCCCCGCGCCCCACGTCGGCCGGCGCTCGAGCAGCTCGGGACGTGCCAGCGTGAGGACATAGATCGGATACGTGCGCGACAGGTCGAGGAGCTCCTCGATGAAGTCGAGCAGCGAGGCGTCGGCCCACTGCATGTCCTCGAAGACGAGCACCGCCGGGTAGGTCTCCGACAGCCGTTCGAAGAAGAGCCGCCAGGCCGCGAAGAGCTCCTTGCGGTCGCGGGCCTCCTGGTCCCCGAGCCCGACGAGCTGCGCCAGGCGCGGCTCGACGAACCGGCGCTCGTCGTCGTCGAGCAGGTGCTCCTCGAGCGTCGCGCGCAGCTTCGCCAGCGCGGGCTCTGCGCTCTCGTCCTCGCCGATCCGGCAGCGCATCCGCACCATGTCCGCGAGCGCCCAGTACGTGACGCCTTCGCCGTACGCCAGGCAGCGGCCGCGGTGCCAGTAGACGATCTCGGCCAGCCCGTCGAAGTACTTGTAGAACTCCCACGCCAGCCGCGACTTGCCGATGCCGGCGACGCCCGTCACCGACACGAGATGCGCCGTCCGCTCCTCGGTCGAGGCATGGAAGAGGTCCTTGATCAGGCGGAGCTCGCGGTCGCGGCCGACGAACGGCGCCTCGAGGCCCTCCGACTTGAGAGCACCGCGGGCGCCCGAGACCACCCGCATCGCCCGCCACAGGGAGGCGAGGCCGTCCTTGCCCTTGAGCTCGAAGGACCCGGCCGCCTCGTAGACGATGGTCTGCTCGGTCGCGCGCCGCGTTGCGTCGCCGGCGAAGACCGCGCCCGGCTCGGCGACGCTCTGGATCCGGGAGGCGGTGTTCACGAGGTCGCCCGCCACCATCCCCTCGCCGCTGGCCCCGATCGTCACGGCCGCCTCGCCCGTCAGGACGCCGGCCCTCACGCGCAGGCTCTCGGCCCCGAGCTCCTCGCCGAGCGCCGAGACCGCCGCGACGAGGTCGAGCGCGGCCCGCACGGCCCGCTCGGCGTCGTCCTCGGTCGCGGTCGGCGTCCCCCAGACCGCCATCACCGCGTCGCCGATGAACTTCTCGACCGTGCCGCCGTAGAGCCCGATCAGCCGCCGGCAGGTGGCGAAGTAGCGGGAGAGGAGCTCGCGCACCTCCTCGGCGTCACGCCGCTCGGACAGGGTCGTGAACCCGACCAGGTCGGCGAAGAGGACGGTCACCAGCCGGCGCTCGGCGACACCGAGCTGGAGAGCCGGCTCCGCGGCAGCCGGGGCTGCAGCGGACGTCAGAGCTGCCCCGCACTCGGCGCAGAAGCGCTGGCTCGGCCGGTGGGCGGTCCCGCACGCCGGGCAGTGCTGCTCCAGAGCGGCGCCGCACTCCGTGCAGAACTTGGCCGTATCGGCGTTCAGGGCGGCGCAGCTCGGGCAGTGCATGGGCGTGAAGAGGGTACAGCCAGGCAGGATCTGCCTCAAGACCGCCGCGGGGAAGCGCCGCGGCCGCGAGCGGTACACTTCCGGGTCGCACCGCACGCGCTGGTGGCGGAATTGGTAGACGCGCAAGGTTGAGGGCCTTGTGGCCCGTATGGGCCGTGGAGGTTCAAGTCCTCTCCAGCGCACTCCCGGAACCCGCTTGGAAAGGCGGGTTCCGGCGTTTCCGGGCGACCCGCTAGCCCCGCGCTTCGACGCGCGATGTCGCAGACGCTGTAGCAGCCGCCTCTGCCGAGCGGGGGAACTGGCGGCGGCTAAAAGTTAGCTCTTTGATCGGCTCTCCCGTGGCCGAGCACGAAACGGTCGCTACCGAGCGACTTCTCGGTGATCGTCCGCCAATGACGGCTTCACGCGTCGGCACCGACCGCGACTGAGGTGTCAGTGGGGCGGCGCAGGGAGCGATATGCGGCGATGCTTGTCGCGATCGACCAGGTGATGAGTGCCACGATGCCAGGGAAGAAGCCGTAGCCAAAGATGCTGCCGTCCGCAGTGCCGTCGAGCGTTGTCAGGAATGTGACTACGAATGAGACCGCGCCGACCGATGCGACGACTGCCGTCCAGGGTGGCAGGACGCCGGTGCGCAGGGCTAGCAGGCCGCCTGCTCCAAGGAACGCGGCGAAGCCCATCGGCGCGACGAGGAACGGCCCGACCGTCCCGGTGGCGATGGCTCGACTGACCTCGGGATTTGCGTCGGCGCCCTCGGCGCTCGCACCGGAAAAGCTGACGGTGGCGATGGCGAAGCTGGTGATCCCGATCAAGCCCCCGGCGTAGGCGATCTGCGCCAGGCGCGCGCGGCCGTTGTCTTCACCCTCGGCGCTCTCGAGCAGCGCCCGGATGGTTGCCGCGAAGGGCAGGAACGCCAGGCCGGCCAGCAGCGCGAAGAACGCCGCGAAACGGCCCTTCATCTCGGTGGTATTCGCCCAGGTCTTCCAGTCATGGTCAGACGCCAGGTAGTGCGGCGTCTCGGCGCCGTTCAGGAACCACGCGAGAATCAAGAACACGGTGAATGCGAGCCCGGACAGGGCCGCTAGTCGCTGCCACGAGGTGGGAGCGTCACTGGGGTGCCTAGAAGTGGAGCGGCGGTCGATCACGGAGACCTCCTTGGGATTCGTTGCTTCCGGGGCGCGACGGGTCGCCGCGTCCCCGGTCCGACCGCAGCCAGGATCGGCTAGGTGGCAGGGACGACGGTCGAGCTCGGCTGCACCGGGTCGATCGGAAGATTCCCTCGAAGGATCGGCGCTTCCGCCCGGAACCCCTTGAACGTGAAGTACAGGCCGACCAGCAGCTCCCAGAGCGCTTCAGGGATGGTGCAAAGGCCCTGCAGTGTCCCACTCGGCTGGTCAACACCGAACATCACGGCAACGCCAGAGGCGATCAACAACGGCCCGCCGATCAGACCGAGCCACGTCATGCGTCGCGGCACCAGCCCGGACGTGTACATGAGGTAGCCGAACAGCAGTCCATTACCGATGCCGACGACGAAGCCGGGCCCAAGGAGGAACGTCCAGTCCTTCACCGCCGCAAAGGTGTAGGTCAGAGACCCGATCGTGTCTTGGCTGACACCACCGGGAGGATCAGTACGCAACCCTACGACGGTGAGCACGCTGAGAATGCCGACCAGGATGAAGGTGCATTCCATGGTGCGAGCGGCGACGTAGCCAAGCGCGCATCCCTCATGCTGGCGCTTCAGGAGCGGATAGGGGATCACGGCGGTCGCCAAGTTCGAGATGATCAGCAGCAGCTCCAGGAAGCATGCGAAGAAGATGCGATTGTCATCTCCGGCCCCGGCGACGTAGCCAGTTGGGTCGTCGAGCACCGGTTGGTACAGCCAGAGCGCGGGGATCGAGGTGGCGAAAGTGATCAGCCACATGATCCCGGTGGTCAGGGACATCCTGCGCGACTCGGCCGCAGACACGGGGCGGTGGTAATCCATGGCTCCTCCGTTGGGCTCAGATGGGGGGGACGACCGCTGATTCCTTCTCGCCACCAACGCCGCCCGTGGTCGAGCCGCGACCATACAGATCTGTTGGATCCGCTACAACCGAGCTTGTGATCGCTACGCCTTCTTGCTGTCTTCCCGACTGGATCTATGGCTTCTCTGCCGTCGGGGAAGCCGCTGCTCGAGTCCGTCGAGAATGAGGTCGAGTCCGAAGAGAAACTGTTCGTCGTGGCTGAAGCCATGCTCGGCGATGTGGTGCAGCACTTCCGTGGTGGAGGGAGCGGCGTCCGGTGCGGGACCGCGCTCGCCGAGCTGGCGCGTGGCAACAGCTCGCCAGTCGTCGCGGGTGTCGAGGCCGAGAGTCCTCTCCTGCAGTGCGTAGCCATAGATGTAGGCGTCCTGGACGGAGTAGGCGTGGATGCTTTCCTCGACCGAGAATCCGGCGTTGCGCAGGCACGCGAGTGCTGCCTCGTGGAGCCGGCGGTTTGAGTCTCCGGGGTTGGGTCGGGCTTCCATGAGGCCGACAGCCCAGGGATGGCGGCGAAGAGCCGCACGCGTGGAGAGCGCGCGGTTGCGGAGCTCGTCCTTCCAGGGCCCGCCCGTTGACGGCGCCTCGATCTCGTCGAAGACAAGGTCGACCATGCCGTCCAGCAGCCGTTCCTTGCCTGGGATGTGGTTGTAGAGCGACATCGCCTCCACCCCGAGCCTCTTGGCAAGCTTGCGCATGCTCAGGCCATCGAGGCCGTCCTCATCCGCCAGTTGGACTGCGGTGGCGAGCACGCGGTCTCGGGTGAGGCCGGCGCGTCGGAGTTCGCGGCCGGGTGATCTGCGACTGGTGCTCATGGGGGTTATCCGTACTTGACATCCTTACACCGTACGTCTACCTTACGTCGTAAGCTTACACCGTATGGAAAAGGAGAGCAAGGATGGACCGCGCCGAGATCCCAATCCAGCCCCGATTCACAGAAGGCGAAGCGTTCGACGTGGCGATCGTCGGCGCCGGGCCAGCCGGCCTAAGCGCGGCACTCATCCTCGGTCGCATGCGGCGTAAAGTGCTGGCGGTCGATACGGAGGCGCCGGCACACGCCGTATCGGATGGCGTGCATGGCTTCCTCGCCCAGGATGGCACGCCACCGGTCGAGCTGCGCGCGATCGGGCGCGAGCAGTTGGAGCCGTACACAACCGTCGAGGTGCGGCGGGTCGCAGCCCGACTCGCTCGGATCGATAACGACGGCTTCGAGCTCGGCCTTGGCGATGGTTCGACTGTACGTACGGCTCGGCTGCTTCTTGCGCACGGCATGCACTACGCGCTGCCCGACCTGGACGGTGTCCCGGAGGCGTGGGCCAAGCGCGTCTTCCACTGTCCCTACTGCCACGGCTGGGAGGTGCGCGACCAGCGCGTCGCCGTCTACGGATGCAGCGAGCGCGCAGTCCACCAGGCGCTTCTGCTCTCCTCGCTCACCGACGATGTCATTCTGCTCTGTGCGCATGCAAGCGCACTGACGCCCGATCAGCAGGAGCACCTGTCGCGGGCGGGCGTCGACATCGAACCGCGCTCCGTCCAGCGCATCGACGAGCACGACGAGGCCCTGCGCGTTGCATTCGCCGGGGCCGGCGATCTCCGTCGAGACGCGCTGTTCGTCCAGCCAAAGCTAGAGCTGGCAAGCAACCTGGCCGCCTCGCTGGGAGCCGAGATGACCGAGACCGGCACAGTCGCCACCGACGACAGCGGACTCTCCACGGTCGCCGGCCTGTACGTCGCCGGCGATGCCGCGACCTCGGTTCAGTCCGTGGCCGTTGCTACCGCCAGCGGCGCCCGAGCCGCCTACGCCATCAACGCCGACCTGGCGATCCCGCGCCACCGCGCCGGCTCCTGACCACGGATCACCACTTCAATCATCAGACAGACGAAACGAGGTACGACATGTCGAACTCTCACCACCCACCGCGGCCGCCCCGCTACAAGCTGGTACTGCTGACTTGGGCCGGCGCGTACGCCGCGATCACGCTGATCCTGCAACTCCTCGGCCCGACCATGGCCGGCTGGCCACTGGCCGTCCGCACCTTCGCCATCAGCGCCCTGATGGTTGCAGCGCAAGCCGCCCGCGTGTAGCAGCGCGCGGTTGAGGGCCTTGTGGCCCGAATGGGCCGTGGAGGTTCAAGTCCTCTCCAGCGCACCTCGAGAAACCCCCGTAGCCGCGGGGGTTTCTTCCGTCAGCCCGGCCTATCGCGCCCTTCGCGTCACGTCATCGCCTGAGTCCTGGCCGGCCGGTCCAGGATCTCGCGGATGCGGGCGAGGAGCGCGGGCTCGGAGAACGGTTTCTCGAGCAGCTCCACGTCGGACTCGAGCGTGCCCTGCGAGCCGAGCACGGGCTGGGCGTATCCCGACATGAAGAGCACGCGGACGCCCGGTTGGAGCCGGGTGATGCGGTCTGCGACCTCGGGGCCGAGCATCCGCGGCATGACGACGTCGCTCACCAGCAGGTCGATCGGGCCATCGTGGCGGTTCACGATCTCGATGGCCTCGGTGCCGTCCTGGGCGGTGAGGACGGCGTAGCCGTTACGGCTCAGCATGCGCGCCGTCACGTTGCGCAGCGCCTCCTCGTCCTCGACCACCAGCACCGTCTCGGTTCCGCCCCGGGCCTGCGGCGCGTCGGGCTCCTCGATGACAGGCGCGGCGCTCCGGCTCACCGGAAGCAGCGCCGTGAACGTCGTCCCCAGGCCCGGCTCGGAGTAGATCTGGACGCGTCCACCGGCGTGCGTGACGATCCCGTAGACGGTTGCCAGGCCGAGGCCCGTGCCGAGGCCGGCATCCTTCGTCGTGAAGAAGGGCTCGAACGCGCGCTGGATCGTCGCCTCGTCCATGCCGACGCCGGTGTCGCTGACGCGGATGCGGACGTAGTGGCCGGTTGCGAGGCCCGGCCGGCTGAGGACGTAGTCGGCATCCACGACGACGTTGTCGGTGTCGATCGTGAGCTCGCCACCGTCCGGCATCGCGTCGCGCGCGTTCACGGCCAGGTTGACGAGCACCTGCTCGAGCTGGCCCTTGTCCATCTCGATGCTCCACAGGTCGTCGACGAGCGACGTCGTGAGGTGCACGTGCTCGCCCAGCGTCCGCCGCAGCATGGGCGTGATCCCGGACAGCACGTCGTTCACGTCGAACACCTCGGGATGGATGACGTCGCGGCGCGCGAACGCGAGCAGCTGACGGGTCAGCCGGGCCGCCCGCTGGGCCGCGTCCTCGATCTGGCCGACGCTGTGGGCGGTCTCGGTCCAGGTGCCGCCGTCGGCGGCGGCAGCCTCGGAAACCCGCTCGTTGACGAAGCCCGAGTAGCCGAGGATCACTCCGAGCAGGTTGTTGAAGTCGTGGGCGACGCCGCCCGCGAGCTGGCCCAGGCTCTCGAGCCGCTGTGACTGTCGCAGCTGACGCTCGAAGCGCTCACGCTCCCCGACGTCCTCCATCCACATGAACCGCGCCGGCCGGCCGCGGAACTCGACGAGGTGCGACGTCAGCCGCACCTCGATCGTGACGCCGGACGCCGTCAGGTGGTGGAGCGGGCCGAGCCGGTCCGTCGGCGCAGACTCCGCGAGGACGGTGCTCAGCATCTCCTGCTCCTCGGAGACCGCGAGCTCGATCGCCGTCTTGGCGAGGAACTCCTCACGCGAATAGCCGTACTGCGCGACGGCGGCGTCGTTCACCTCGAGGATCTCGAACGTCCCCGCCGCGCAGATGCACATCGGCAGCGGGCTCGATTCGAAGAGCAGGCGGTAGTTGTGCTCGGACGTCCGTGCCGCCTCCTCGGCCTGGCGCCGTTCGCCGAGCTCACGACCGACCGATGCGATGAGCCCGTTGATGTCGGTCGCGAGGTCGACGACCTCGGCGGGCCCGGCGACCGGCACCCGCTCCAGGAGCGGGCGGGCGCTGTTCTCGGCCACGGCCGCGCGGAGCCGGGCGATCGGCAGGGCCACCCGCCGGTAGATGACGAGCGTCGCGAGCAGCACGACGGCGAGCCCGCCGAGGATGATCTCGAGCTCGCGATTTCGCAGGTGGCGGGCCGACGCCAGCACGGCGCCCCGGTCGGCGCCGGCGTACACGCGCCAGCCCGTCTTGGGCACGGTCGCGAAGGCGTAGATCCGATCGCGGCCGTCCACGTCCGGGCGGTCGGCGCCCGAGCTCGTCCCGAACGGCGTGCCGACGATGGGGCGGCCCACCCACCGGGCCGGGTCGATCGAGCGTGCGACCACCCGGCTGCCGGACGCGGTCGTGATCAGGAGCTCGGTCGGCTGCCCGCCGCCGAAGAGCGACTCGAGGCGCCCGCCGGCGGGCTGGAGGTCCGCGACCGCGGCTACGCCCCCACCGCCCGGGATCGGCGCCGCCGCGATCACGGCCTGCCTGCCGGTCACGGGATCGGCGACTGGGCCCTGGAGCGTCGGGCCGGCTGCTCCGGCCCGAAGCCACGGCCGGCCGGCGTAGACCGGCCGCGAGCTCGCCGCCTTCGTCGACGAGCATGCCACCGAGCCGTCGGGGCGGACGACATCCAGGTGGCCGGCGGTGAATCCGCCCTCGGCCGCGAACGTGAGCGTGCACGCCTGCGGTGCCGCGAAGGCCTGTGCGAGCTGGGGGTTCTGCGCCAGGCCGGCGACCGTCGATTCCAGCAGGGTCACGTCGTGTGAGAGCTGAGTCGCGGCGGTGGTCGCCGTGTGCGCGGCCAGCCGCTCGGCGCGGTTGCGTGCGGTTCGATTCGCCTGGACGGTGACGTAGACGACGGCGGCCGCTGCGACCGCGCAGAAGAGGACGAGCAGGATCGCGAAGTACACGGCCAGCGGCAGCGGACG
>JAICKX010000104.1 GCA_025927685.1 Thermoleophilia bacterium
GGGCGCGGGGGCGGGGGCGGGCCGCCCCCCCCCCCCCCCCCCCCGCCCCGGCGCGGCGGGGCCCCGCCCCCCCCCGCGGCCCCCCCCCCCCCCGGTCGTGCCCCGACCCCCCCCCGGTCGGCGCGGCCCCCCCCCCCCCACCGCTCTGGGGCAAGCTCGGCGACCGCCACGGCCGCCGCACGTTGCTCCAGATCGCGCTCGCGGCCTTCGTGGCGTCGTCGGCGCTCTGCGGCGCCGCCCAGGACATCCCGCAGCTCGTCGTCCTGCGCGCCGTCCAGGGCGCGGCCGCCGGCGGGCTGATGACGCTCGCCATGGCCGCCGTGGGCGACCTCGTGGCCCCGAGGGAGCGGGGCCGGTACCAGGGCTACATCGCGGCGACCTTTGCCGTCGCGACGATCGTCGGCCCGCTCGTCGGCGGCGTCCTCGTGCAGCACGCCGGTTGGCGCTGGGTGTTCTTTGTCAACCTCCCGGTCGGGGCCCTGGCCCTCCTCGGCCTCGAGCTGCGCCTGCCGGCGCCGCCGGTCGAGCGTTCGGAGCGGGCGCTCGACGCCCTGGGCGCCGCGCTCCTGGCGGGCTCCACGGCGGCGTTCATGCTCGTCTGCATCTGGGGCGGCCAGCGCTACGCATGGGGCTCGGCCCAGGTCCTGGGACTGGCGGCGGCCGTCGCGGCGCTCACCGCCGCGCTCGTGGTGCACGAGCGCAGGGTCGCCGACCCGATCGTGCCGTTCCATCTCCTGCGGACGCGGGTCGTCGCGGCGACCAGCGTCGCGCTCTTCCTGGGAACGGCGTCGCTCTTCGCCGTCACCGTGTTCGTCCCGGTCTTCCTCGAGGCCGCGACCGGCGCGACGCCCACGGAGGCGGGCCTGCTGCTCGCCCCGGCGATGCTCGGCATCACCGTCTCGACCACGCTCTCCGGGCGCGGCATCGCCCGCACCGGGCGCTACAAGCGCTTCCCGCTCGCCGGCCTGACCGCGATGGCCGTCGGGCTCGTCCTGCTTGCCGGCCTGGCGGCCCAGCGGTCGCAGGCCGCGACCGGGCTGGGGCTCGCGGTGTTCGGCCTCGGCTTCGGCATGGTGACCCAGGTGCTGATCGTCGCCGTCCACAACAGCGTCGAGCGGCGCGAGCTGGGGATCGCGACCGCCGTCACCGGGTTCTTCCGCGCGCTCGGCGGCGCGGTGGGCGCAGCCGTGCTGGGCGCCGTGTTCGCGGCCCGCGCCGACAGCGGGATCGTCGACGGCGTGCGGGCCGTGTTCCTGGCCGCGGCGCCGCTCGCGCTGCTGGCGCTCGTCGCCGTGGCCCTCATCCCGGAGAAGCCGCTCGAGCAGCGGCGGTGACGGGCAACTCGTGACATCGCGGCGCCGAAAGCCGCACGCACCACGTTCAGGGACTGTCCCCGCGCTTCGCCGCCGGCCGGGCCTCGATGACGTTCGCCCGGCGGCCCTCGATGACGCCGGCGAGCTCGAAGCCTCCCCGGCGCAGGAGCTCGGCCCACTGCGTCCGGGTTCGCTCACGGCCGCCGAGCAGGATGAGCATCTGGAGGTCGATGAGCTTGGCCGGGTGGGGCGCGTCGTCCTCGGGGACGATCAGCTCGTGCACGAGCAGGACGGCGTCCTCGCGCATCGCCTCGCGGACGCGCACGAGGATCCGGACCGCGTCGTCGTCGTGCCAGTCGTGCAGGATCTGGGCCAGAATGTAGACGTCGCCCCCCTCCGGCACCTCGTCGAAGAAGCTGCCGGCGACCGTGTCGCAGCGGTCGGCGAGGCCGGCCGCGGCGATCTCGCGCCGGGCCGATTCGACGACGTTCGGAAGGTCGAACACCACGCCTCGCAGGTGCGGATGCGCGGCGAGCAGGGCGCCCACGACGGCGCCGTTCCCGCCTCCGACATCGACGACCGCCCTGACGTCGCGCCAGCCCCATGCCAGGAGCGGCGGGAGCCGGGCGGCGGAGCCGCCCTGCATGGCGCGGTTGAAGGTCTCGGCCTCCTCGGGGTGCTTCCCCAGGTAGTCGAAGAAGGGATCGCCGAAGCGCTCCGGGAAGGCGGGTCGGCCGGTGCGCGCAGCCTCGAGGGCGTCCTCCCACGTGCGATACGTCAGGGTGCCGAAGAAGATCGCGTTGTGGCGCATCGTGCCCGATCGGCCGTCCACGAGCAGTTGGCCGACGTCCGTCAGGCCGACGACGCCCGGCTCGGGCTGGCTGAAGACACCCATCGCCACGAGCGCGCGCAGGATGCGCTCCAGGGCGTCGCGGTCGGCACCGACCCGCACCGCCACCTCCGCAACCGGGCGCGGGCCTTCGGCCAGCGCGTCGGCGACGCCAAGCGTGGCCGCGACGTGCAGGCACTGCGTCGTGGCAAGGCCCCACATCAGCTCGTTGAAGCGCTCGACAGCAGCCGCCCGCACCTCGCCGCCCTGATCCGCGGTCGCCATCGCGGAGACGTCTATCACACCGATGTCAGGCGGCGAGCAGGACGACGGCCACCGTCGTCGTGACGATCGCCGCCGCAAGCGCGACCCACAGCACGTCCTGGTGCGTGTACGCGAAGCGGCGCACGCGCGAGCGCAGCCCGAGCGCCTCGACCGGAAGGATGAGGGCGCCGGAGTTGCGGTGGGGCGGGCGGATGCGGGGCGGCGAGATCCGCGGCAGGGCCGAGCGCCTGCGCTCGACCAGCACCGTCCCGGCCCGCGCCGCCCGCGCCGTCAGCTGCTCGGAGCGGCGCATTCCCGCACCGGCCGCGCCGGCGAGGCGCGCGACCACGCTCCGGCGGGGCGGGCCGACCGCTGCCGGCGGACGGGCCCGCACCCGCATCCGGACGAAGAGCGCGGCCATCGCGAGCGCAACGGCGACCGCCGCGGCCGCGACGACCACGAAGGCCGACGCTCCGTACCGCTGCACGAGGACGACGACCGCCTTCGGCGGCAGATAGGGCGCCGCCGCGATGGCGGTGCCGCTGCACCCGGCGGCCTGCGCCGACGCATCCGGCGCGAGGAACCCGGCGACGACCCCGGGCCCCCGCCCGGACTCGGCGGCGGCGTTCTCGGGCAGCGCGCACTGGACGACGTGCGTGCTGTGGAGCCGATCCCACACGAGCCCGAGCACGTCGGCGTCGGTCAGGTCGGTGACGGCCGAATGCGCGACGGCCGTGCCCGTCGCCTGAAGGTCGCCCACGCTCGTCGGCTCGAGCGCGTGGCCGACGATCGCGCGAAGGACGCGCCGCTCCGCCAGGTCGCGCTGCTCCGATCCCGCCAACCCCTGCCGGAGGTAGACGGCGGTGTGCGGCCCGTTGAGCTGCACGGTGCCCGCCGGGAAGCGCCACGTGCGTGTCGGCGAGACCGGAAGCTCGACCGCGGCGGGATTGTGGATCTCGATCCCGCCGATCCCGTCGACGAGCCGCGAGACGTTGGCCAGGTTGATGACGGCGACATGCGCGACGTGGATCCCGAGCCGCGTCCGCAGGGCGCCGACCAGGCGCGGGATGGACTGGCGACTCACCCGCCCGCCGTCCACGATCGCGCTCGGCGGCACGGACAGGAACGCGGCGGTGCCCTTGTCGGGCACGGTGCGGAAGAGCACCAGGCCGCCCGAGGCCAGCCCTCCGGTTCCGCGGACGAGCGTGACCTGCGGCGCGTCGAGCGTGCTCTTCGAGGGCGGCAGAGCGGCCCGGATGGTCGCCGGCAGCGGCGCCTCCGACCGGTGGATCTCGGTCGAGAAGCGGTGGTACTGCACCGCGAGCACGACGAGGCCCGCCGCCGCCGCGGCACTGATCCCCAGGACGAGCAGGACGAGCGCCTGCCCGAGCTTCCGCATAGCGATCCCCTCCGGGAGTCGAATCCGTCCAGGACTTCCCGCAAGCGTGTGATTTACAACATCAGGAAGGCCAAGTCAACCGGGTCACGGCCGCACGACGGTGAGGGCGGCGGCGACGAGCACTCCGGCGAGGCATCGGTTGACAAGGCGGGCGCGTCCGGCGTCGCGGAGGAGCGGCGCCAGTGACGACCCGGCGGCCAGCCAGGCGGCGTTGATGACGACGATCATGACGGTGAGGACGGCGACCTTGCCGGCCGCGTCGGCCGCCGTCCCGTCCGCCAGCCGCGCGCTTGCGAAGACGGCGGCGATCGCGATCCAGGCCTTGGGGTTGGCGACGCCCAGGAGCGCCCCGCCGGCGAGCCCTGGTGCGGCGAGATCTGCGCGCCGGTCGGATAGGGGCGGCGCGGTCGCAATGTGGTAGGCGAGCCAGAGGATGTAGACGGCCCCCGCGGCGATCAGCGCCGGCCGCACCGCAGGGACTGCGAGCAGCGCTGCGGTGATCCCGGTCGCGACCGCCAGGAGCACCGCCGCCGTCCCGGCGACGATGCCCGCCAGGTAGGCGAGCGAGCGCCGCATCCCGTACGCCGAGCCCGCGGCGGTCAGGCTGATCGTCGCCGGCCCGGGCGTGCCCATGATCGCGAGCGCCGTCACGACGAGCGTCCCGGCGGCCTCCCAGCGGTACGGTCCCGGCATGCATCCGACGCTAACCGGGCTCGGGCCCACCGGTCTAGAACGATCCTGCGAGCGGATCCGCCTCGGCGCGGGGGCGCCCGGGATCGAGCTGGCGGACGTCCGGCTGCGCGGGCGCGGGTTCGCGCCGCACCGCCACGACACGTACGCCGTCGGCGTGACGACCGCCGGCGTCCAGGTCTTCCGGTACCGCGGCCGCCGCCACGTGTGCCTGCCCGGCCAGGTGCACGTCCTGCATCCGGACGAGGTGCACGACGGCGGGCCCGGCACCGACGCCGGGTTCGCCTACCGCATCCTGTACGTCGAGCCGGAGCTCGTCCGCGCGGCGCTCGGCGGCGGATCGCTGCCCTTCGTGGGTAAGCCGGTCCACGACCCGGGGCCGGCGACCGCCGGGCTGGCCCATGTCCTCGGCGGTCTCGACGACCCGCTCGGCGATCTGGCCCGGACCGACGCGGCTCTGGCGGTGGCCATCCTCCTACGTGCGCTCAGCGGAACGCCGGAGCCGGACGGCCGAATCGACCTGGCCGCCGTTGCCCGCGTGCGCGAGCATCTCGCCGCCCACGCCTCTGAGCAGACGCCCGCGGCCGAGCTGGAGCGGATCGCCGGCATGGACCGCTACACGCTCGCCCGCCACTTCCGCCGCGCCTACGGCACGAGCCCGGACCGCTACCGGACGATGCGCCGCCTGGCGCTCGCCCGTGCCGAGATCGCGGCAGGCGCCCCGCTGGCTCGCGCCGCGGCGGACGCCGGCTTCGCCGACCAGAGTCACATGACGCGCCAGTTCGTGCGCGCGTACGGGCTGACGCCCGGCCGGTGGGCGCGCCTCGCGGGGCACGGCGGGCTCACCTGATCGAGTGATCTTTCCGGGAAGACCGCAGGATTTCCGGGGCCCGCGGGTTTACCGGTCATGCACCCACGAACACCGCCAAGCCGGCGATCCTTCCAGGGGGGTCAGACGCTGCCCCTCATCTGCCTGTTCATGGTCTCGCTCCTGGGCGTCAGCGGGCTCGTCCTCGACCTCGGCAACGGGTACGTCCAGCGACGGGCCGTGCAGAACGAGGCGGACGCCGCCGCGATTGCCGGCGCGGACGCGATCCCCAGCGGCAACGTGAGCTCCGCCGCACAGCAGATGGCTGCCAAGAACGGCCTGGCCGGCGACCAGGTGACGGTCACCATGAGCGGCGTGGACACCGTCACCGTGACCGTGTCGCGCACCGCCCCGACCTACTTCCTGAAGGTGTTCGGCAGGACGTCCATCCCCGTCTCGGCGACCGCGGTCGCCCGGATCGAGGCCCTGGGCGTGGTGAACGGTCATGTGTCGCCGTATGCGGTGACCGAGGATGCGTACGCCAACGGCACAGGGACGACGCTGTTCAAGGAGAGCCAGCCCGGCGCGTACGGCACCATCGACCTGCCGACGACCGACAACACGACCGGCGGCAGCTGCTCCGGCAACACGAACAAGGGCACGCCGTCGAACATCGGGCCCGAGCTCAGCGACAACCTGCCCGCGGGGACGCTCGTGGTCGGAGGCTGCCTCTCGGTGAAGTCCGGCGCCTCCCAGCCGTCGGCCAACATCGTGAACAACATCGCCCCCACCAACAACGCGATGAACCAGGATCTCCAGAACCTCGGCAACGGCCAGTACCAGGTGATCCCGCAGTCCTGGGACGACTCGAACGGCCTCCCGCCCAGGCTCATGTACATCCCGATCGTGAAGACGCTCCCGAGTGGGAACGGATCGACGACGATCTTGCGCTTCGCCTGGTTCTACATGACGAGCGCGACCGGCGGCGGCAGCGGCCTCACGATCAACGGCCAGTGGGTGACGCTCCAGCTGCCGCCCACAGGAGACACCACGCAGTACATCGCGGGCGCCGTCGGCCAGGTGCTCACCTCCGAGCTCGTCGGGTAACAAGATGCCCATCGAGCCGAGGGCCCGAGCTGCCGATATATCCCTGACGCAGGGCGTTCCTGCGGGATCGCGTGTCGAGGGAGTCGCGTGGCGCTGTTGTCAAGATCGGCGGTTGGCCCCGAGCCCGGCCGCCAACTCACTGAGCTCTACAAGGAGCACTCGGCCGAGGCGTTCCGGTATGCGCTGCACCTCACCGGGCGGCGGGCCGACGCCGAGGACGTCGTCCAGCAGGTGTTCCTGCAGGCGCACCGGCACCTCGACGCCGGCCGCGAGCTCGTGAGCCCGCGCGCCTGGCTTCTCACCGCCGTCAAGCACCGGGCGTACAACCTGGCGCGCGACCGGCGCGAGCTTCCGCTCGACAATGCCGAGCCGGCCGTGCGGCCGACTGATCCGTCCTGCGACGAGGCGGTCGCGCTCGCCGAGGTGCGCGGGATGCTGTGGACCCTGCCCGAGGCCCAGCACCAGGCGTTCGTCCTGCGGCACTGGAGCGGTCTCTCGCAGAACGAGATCGCCCACGTTCTGGACACCACCCCGTCCGCCGTCGAGTCGCTCCTCGCTCGCGCCCGGACCGCGCTCCTGCGGTCGCATACGTCCGCGTCCGAGGCGTGCAGCGGCGTCCGAAGCCGGCTTCTTCAATCGGCCACGCCGGGAGTCGCCGACCGCGAGCACATCGACTCGTGCCGGCCGTGCGGCCATGCGCACTCCCGTCTGGCCCGGGCCGCAAACCTGGCCGGCTCGCTGGCGCTCGTCCCCGGAGCGCACGTGGCCGACTCCATCGCCCACCTCGTGCCCGGGTTCTCGGCCCACGCTGCCACGTCGACCGCGGCGGCCGTGGGGACGACCGGTGCCGGTGCGGCCGGAGCCGGCTCGGGCGCGGGCATGAGCGGCGCGACCGCCACCTGGGGCACGACAGCCGTCTCGACCGCCGGCAAGGCCGCGGTGACGGCGAAGGCGGTCCTGGCGGCCGTCGCAGCGACAGCCGTCGTCAGCGCCGTGCCGGCCGCCCGGCAGACGGTCTCGAACCTCGTCGTGCGGCACTCGGCCGCGTCCCCCCACCACGCCGCCCGCCACCACGCGCCGCCGGTCGCCGCACCGGTCGCCGCGCCGGGCGAGCCCCCTGTGGCGACGACCTCCGGCCCCGCCGCAGGCGGACCGGGCGGCGGCCCTCCGGCCGAGAACCCGGGTAAGCACACCGGGGCGGGGAAGGGCACCGGGAAGCCCGACGCCCCAGCCGGCGGCAAGCCGGCCGACCCGGGCAGCAACAAGCCGGCGGATCCCGGCGCTGGAAACGGCAATGGCAAACCGCTCGATCCCGGCGGTGGAAACGGCAATGGCAAACCGCTCGATCCCGGCGGTGGAAACGGCAATGGCAAACCGCTCGATCCCGGCGGGAACGGCAAGGGCGCCGGGAACCCCACCGGGGCCGGCGGCAACGGCACCGCCGGCGGAAACGGAGCCGGCGGCTCGAGCTCGAGCGGCGGGAACGGCGGCGGGCAGCCGGCCGGCACGGGCGGTGGCGGGAAGCCAGCCGGCGCCGGCGGCGGCAAACCCTAGGATCGCCGGCTGCTCGCGACCGCCTCGAGCGGTCGCGTGTTGACGACCGCGGATCTCGGTGCGCCGCCCCGCCGCGCGACGTGCACGGCATACCGCACGTTGGCGAGGCCGGCGGCGGAGTGGGAGTCGCTCGAGCACACGATCTCGACGCCGGCCGCGAGCGCCTCGCGCACGTGAGCCCCTGAGAGGTCGAGCCTGCTGGGAAGGCCGTTCACCTCCAGCGCGACTCCGGTCTCGAGCGCCGTCTCGATCGTGCGGTCGAGGTCGAGCGCGTTCTCGGGCCGGTGGCCAACGATCCGGCCGGTGGGATGGCTCAGACAGCGGGCGGCGGGATGGCGCATCGCGTGCGTGACCCGCGCGGTCAGCTCGCGGCGCGGCGCCCGCTGCCCGGCGTGGAGCGAGATCTGCACCCAGTCGAGCTCGGCCAGGACGTCGTCGGGCAGGTCGAGGGAGCCGTCCGGGAGGATGTCGCATTCGATGCCACGCAGGACCCGGAACGGCGCCAGCTCCTCGTTCACCTGCGCGATCTCCTCCGCCTGCCGCCGGACACCGTCGGCGTCGAGGCCGGGGACGACGCTCACGCTCGTCGTGTGATCGCAGATCGCGACGTAGTCGTATCCGAGCGAGCGCGCCGCCTGCGCGACCTCGCGCACCGTCGCCCGGCCATCCGACCACGTCGAGTGGCAGTGAAGGTCGCCGCGGATCTGTCCCTCCTCGAGGAGGTCGGGCGGCACGGCGGCCGCCGCGACCTCGCGCAGCTCGGGAGGCGGGCACGGCAGGCCGGCGGCGCGGAAGACGGCGTCCTCGTCGGCAGCGCCGGCCAGCGGTTCCATCGACGCGACGAACTCCGCCGACCCCGTGGCCCGGACGAGGGCCGTCCCGAACCCGTCGGCCGGGGCGACCACGAGCTCGATCGGGATCCCCTCGACGGTCATGCCGGTGTCCGGGCCGAGCATGGCCACGATCTCCGGCAGCGCCGCGAACCGGCACCGGGCCTCGCCGGCGTCCTCCGCGACGACTGCGACGGCGAGCCGCGACGGGGTCTCGTGCCATCGGCGCGGATCCCCGGCGACCACGCCGCCGATCCCGTCCGCGATCCGCTGCGACAGCGCGAGCGCGTCGCTCAGCATCAGCTCCCGGCCCGCGGGCGCTTTCGGGGATGCGAGCGCCGAGGCGATCCTCGCCTCCGTGTCGGGCCCGACGCCGCGGACGTCCTGGAGCCGCCCTTCCGCCGCCGCGGCACGCAGCTCGTCGACCGTGCGAGCCCCGAGGGCGGCGCCGATCTCGACGAATCGCTTCGCCGAGAAGCCGTGCATCCTCCCGAACGCGGCGAGCTCGGGCGAGACGGTCTTGCGCAGCTCCTCCACCTCCGCGAGGTGCCCGGTCTCCACGAGCTCGCGCAGGCGGGCCTCGATCCCCGGCCCGATCCCGCGCAGGCTCCTCACCCGGCCCGCGCGGACGAGATCCGCCACCGGGGCCGGCGTCGTCCGGACGAGGTCCGCGGCCCGCCGGTAGGCCCGGGTCGCGTACGAGTTCGCCTCCGCCAGCTCGAGCAGCGCGGCGTACTCGTCGAGGGCCGAGGCGAGCTCCGCGTTCGTCGGCGGCACGCCGGGAACGCTACTGGTCGCAGCCATGAAACAGCTGGACCTGGTCCCGGTGTTTCATCCGTGAAACAGAGGGACCTGGTCCCGGTGTTTCATCCGTGAAACAGCTGGACCTGGTCCCGGTGTTTCAGATCGGCTCGCCGGCGTGAGAGATCCGGCGCGCATCCGTGACCGCTCGCGCCGTTTCGGCACACAGCCGCCAACGAAGCTAGATCCGGCGGTAGCGGGCGTCCGCGATCGAGTACACGCCGAATGCCACGAGCCCGGCGGCCACGACGAGCAGCAGCACCGTGCCGTACGTCTGATGGGCGAGCTTCGCGAGCGCGCCGTCCAGGCCCACGGCCTTCTTCGGGGCGTAGTCGACCGCCGCCTTCACGACGAAGATCCCGATCAGCCCGAAGGCCACCATCCGCGCGAGGTGGCCGACGACGCCGATGATCGTGATCCAGCGGCGCGCGGTCGGGCCCATCTCCTCGGTCTTGTCCTCGTCGAGGAACTTGCGCGAGAGGCCCTTGTATCCCTGATAAAGCCCGATGCCGATGAGGAGCGCGCCCGCCGCCCCGACGATCCACTGGCCGCCGGGCCAGCCGAGCACGCCGGCGGTCGAGGAGTGGGCGTTGCCCGAGCTGCTCGAGGCGCCGAGCAGGACCCCGACCGCGAGCGCGCACATGGCGGCGTACACGAGGCCGCTCGAGAGCGCGACGATGCGCCCCGTCGTCGAGGGGTCGCCGCCGCCCTCGGGCCCGTACCCGTAGGCGGCCTGCACGAACCGCCACAGCGCGTAGCCGCCGAGGCCGATCGCCACGGCGATGAGGAGTGCGTGGCCGAACGGCTGCTGCTCGATGGTCTGCATCGCGCCGCGCTGGTTCGTCTTCTCGTTGGACGAGTGGATCGCGACCTGGATCGCCAGGAGGCCGATCGTGGCGTAGATGACGCCCCGGGCGACGAAACCGATCCTCGCCAGGGCCTCGAACGCCGGGCTGTGTGCGGCGCGCCGGCCCTCGTGCCGGGCACCCGCCGAGATGGTGTTCATCGTCCCCCTCCGTTCGTGTTGGTCGATGTGGGTACGCGCACCGCGATGGCGCCCGGCTCGACGCGGAGGCGGTACGACTTGACCTTGGAGCGCGCACCGCCGTCGAGCTCGTACGGGACCTTGCGGTCGAGCTTCACCTTGGCCTTGCGCGCCTGCGTGACACGGAAGAACGGCGAGCGCTCGGGGCTGCCCGCGACCGTGCGCGCCACCGTCCGCGCCCACTCGGCCAGGCCGTCGGCCGTGATGACGGCCAGGTCGAGGCGGCCGTCGTCGGGTGTCGCATCGGCGAAGACCTCGACGCCGGCGAAGAGCGCGCCCACGTTCCCCGCCAGGATGCAGCTCGCCGGCCCGTCATACCAGGGCGCTCCCTCGACGTCGATGTGAGCCTCGAACGCCGGCATGCGCATGCTCTTCGCGCCGGTCCAGAGGTATGCCGCCCGACCGAGCCGGTCCTTGAGCGCGCCGTCGGCCGCGCCGATCATGCCGGCGTCGAAGCCGGCGCCCGCCATGACCGCGAAGCCCTCCCCGTTCATCCTCGCGACGTCGATCCGCCGCTCGGCGCCATGGAGCGCGGTCGTCACGGCGCCCTCGATGTCCTTGGGGATGCCGAGGTTCGAGGCGAGCAGGTTGGCCGTCCCGGCGGGGATGATCGCCATCGTCCGGCCACTGCCGGCGAGCGTGTCGATACAGCGCTGGGCCATCCCGTCGCCGCCCCAGACGACGAAGTGCTCGGCTCCCTTCCCCATGAGACGCCTCACCTGCTTGGGCGCCTTCTTGCTCTTCGGCACCTCGGCCCACAGCGGGTCGGTGACGCCGTTTCGGGCGAGCACGCGGCGGAGCTCGGGGAGGCCTCCTCCGACGCTCTTGCCGCTGTGCGCGATCACGGCGACC
>JAICKX010000164.1 GCA_025927685.1 Thermoleophilia bacterium
CCCGCCGCGACGGCCGAGACGCCCGGGAAGCCGAAGAGCCGGCAGGTGTGCCCGGAGACGTTGGTCAGCTCCAACGGGTACGAGATGCTTCCCGCGGCGGCGCCGCCGCCGCCGACGCCCAGCCACGCCTGGAGGCTTGCGGTCGTGCAGCGCGGGACGGACTGCGCCGCTCCGGCGGCGCTCGACGCGGCCGGCGGGACGCCCGCGAGCGCCGCGACCAGCGTCCCGGCAAGCGCGCGGCGGACGGTGAGCTTCGGCATGGACCATGTCATCTGTGCACCCCTTTCCTGGTGGCTCGCTCCCAGGCTACGAGACGCGCGTCTCGAGGTGGTGGCGTTCGTGTAACGGTTCGGTATCTACGCGGGATACACCGGGTGCCAGCTGCGGCCGCCGTCGGTCGTGGCGAGGATCGCGGCGTGCCTGCCGGGGTATCCGCCGAGCTGGGTCGTCATCCAGCCGTGCCTCGCGTCGGCGAATGCCAGCCCGGTGGGGACGAACCCGTTGATGACGTGCCGCTGCCAGCTGCGGCCGCCGTCCTCCGTGCGGAGCACGGTGACGTGCTGCGGATCGCAGGCCGGGCACTGGCCGAGGAACACGGCCTCCGACGGCGTGACGGCGGCGAACGGGCCGGCGTAGGCGTCCAGCTCTGCCAGACCGTCGAACGCGGGATCCGAACCGGCCAGCAGCGGCGCGATGACGACCGGTCGCCACGACGAGCCGCCGTCGGAGCTCGTAGAGACGGCGTAGCCCTGGCTGCCTGCGGCCGCGTCGCCCTGGAAGAGCGCCCAGATCGAGGAGCCCGCGCACTGCACGAACGCGGCCATCCACGTGGTGCGCGCGTTCGGGGCCTCGAAGAGCGGCGTCCACGTGGCCCCGCCGTCCGTCGAGCGGAGCACCCGCGATCCGGCTCCGGCGACGAGCATCCGGTCCGACGCGCAGATCGAGTTGGCCGCGTCGCCGACGAGGGACCAGGTCATCCCGCCGTCGTCCGTGTGCACGAGGTCGCCGACGAGCGAGCCGTCCGCGGCCCTGGCGGCGATGCCCCAGCCCTCCGTGGCGCTGACGAAGTCCACCGCCGTCAGGAGGCTGCCAGGAGCCTCGCCCGCCTCCGACCACGTGGCGCCGCCATCCGTCGTCCGAAGGAGCGACGTCACCGCCACCGCCCAGCCGTGGCCGTCGTCGGTGAAGTCGAGGGCACGGATGTCCGCCTGCCCGCGGTACTGCTCCGTCCACGTCCGGCCGCCGTCCGCGGTCGCGATGATCGCGCCCTCGCCCGCCGCCCATCCGTTCGCGGCGGTCGGGAACGCCACGGCGTCGAGGCTGTGAACGCGGGGAGCGGGATGCGCCGGCGACGTCACGTGGACCGAACGCCCGCCGTTCTCGACCCGAAGGCCCGCCGACGCGCCGCAGCCCGCCGCGAAGAGCGCGCAGGCGAGGCTAAGCGTGACGAGGCGGCCCCTCATGCCTGCGGCAGGACGATCGTCACGACCGCCCCTCCGTCCGGGTGGTTGGCGAGCCGCAGCTCACCGCCGAGCACGTGGCACTGGCCCGACGCGATCGCGAGACCCAGCCCGATTCCGCCGCCGCGGGCCGGATCGCCCGTCGTGAAACGCTCGGCCGCACGGGCCAGCAGCGGCCCGCTGAAGCCCCGCCCGTGGTCGCGGAGCGCGATCAGGCCGGGCGAGACGGCGATCTCGACCGGGGGCGCGCCGTGTCCGAGGGCGTTCTCGAGCACGTTCGCGATGACGCGCTCGAGCCGGCGCGGGTCGACCAGCGTCTCGGAGGCGCCGTTCGTCGTCACGACGACGTCCGGCGAGCCCCCGACCACGCTCGTTACGAACGCGCCCAGGTCGACCCGGCGCAGGTCGGCGGTGGCGGTGCCGCTGTCGAGCCGCGAGATCTCGAGCAGGTCCTCGACGAGCCCGTGCAGCCTGTCGACCCGGCCCCGAACGGCCTCGCCCACCTCGTCTGCGGGCAGCAGGCTGGCGGCCGTCTTGAGGCCGGTGAGCGGCGTGCGCAGGTCGTGGGCCACGTCCGCCACGAACTGCCGCTCGCGTTCGATGCGCAGCTGCATCGCCTCGGCCATCCGATCGATCGCCTCACCCAGCTTGGCCACCTCGTCGTGGCCGCCGGCCCGGATGCGGGCATCCAGCTCGCCCGCGGTGACGCGCTCGGCGGTCGCCGCGGCCCGCCGCAACCGCAGCGACAGCCGGCCTGCGAGCAGAAGGCCCAAAAGCGCGCCGGTCGCCGCGGCGGCGGCGGCCGACTCGATCAGCGTCCGGCGCAGGTCCGCGAGCTCCTGCCGCTGAGGCGCGTAGGAGTCGCGCACGTACAGTTCGCCGCGTCCGTCGGGCGTCCGCCGGCCGGCCCAGACGACGGGCGTGCCGTTCCAGGTGCCGGAGTACGACCCGACGAGCCCGCGCCGCACCGTCGCCCGCAGGCCGGCGGGCACGGACGGGTCGCCGGCCGGGAGCGCCGAGCGGGGGAGGGACGGCTTCGTGAGCGGGTAGATCAGCGCCGCCGCCTGCACCTGGTCCACCGCGGTGGCGCGGGCCCGCGAGAGGAGATCCCCGGCCGTCACCTCGTAGACGACGACCCCCACCGCGCCGGCGACGGCCGCCGCGAGCAGGGCGAACGCCAGCGCCAGCCGCCACCGCAGCGAGCTCATCGCCTGACCAGCTTGTAGCCGGCTCCGCGGACGGTCTCGATGGCGTCCGCCCCGACCTTGGCGCGCAGGCGGCCGACGTGCATGTCGACGAGGCGTGTGTCGCCCGACCACACGTAGCCCCACACCTCCTCGAGCAGGCGCTCACGGCTCAGCACCGCGCCACGGTTCTCGGCCAGCTCGAGCAGCAGCCGGTACTCGGTCGGGGTGAGCGCGACCGGCGCCCCGGCGACGCGCACCTCCATCCCGGCACGGTCGATCTCGACCTCGCCGACCCGGAGGACCGGTGAGGCGTCGTGGCGTGCCACCCGGCGCAGGACGGCCCGCAGGCGGGCGGCCAGGATGGCGGGCTCGAACGGCTTCGTCACGTAGTCGTCGGCGCCGGCTTCGAGGCCCACCACGACGTCGACCGGGTCGGTGCGGGCGGTGAGCATGACGATCGGCACGACGCTGTGCTCGCGGATCGAGCGGCACACGCTGACGCCGTCGACACCCGGCAGCATGACGTCGAGGACGACCAGGTCCGGCGTCTCCTCACGGAATGCGGAGAGCCCGCTGGTGCTGTCGTGGGCGGTCTCGACCGCGAAGCCGTCGCGTTCGAGCGAGAGCTTCGTCATCTGCCTGATCGTCGCGTCGTCCTCGACCAGGAGGATGCGCGGCCGAGCGTCTTCCACGATCCAAGCGTACTGGCCGCGTTCCCTCCCGGCGAGGCCGTCGCGGCGTTGTTACAGGACCGATGGGAGATCCGCGGCGGCGTGGGGGAATCCCCGATGCCACGGGGTCGGCACCGGACCGATCATGTGCGCATGGCCGAGACACAGGCACCTGAGCTCCAGCGGCGGCTCGTCTTCGCGTGCGGAGCCTGGGTGCCGATCGCCCTCGCCTGGGCGATCGTCGCCGCGTCCGCCTCCACGGGCGGAGACAGCCTGATCGGGTTCGACCCCGGCCTGCTCGTTGCCGGCGTGCTGACGGGCCTCGTCGGTCTCGGGACCGCCCTCGCGGGGATCATCGCCGCCGCCACCGCCGATGCGCTCGGGACGCGTGGCTTCCCGCACCGCCGGCTGGCGGTGTTCGCGCTGCTCGCGAACTCCGCGGCGCTTCTCTCGATCGTCGCTCCGTTCCTGGTCCCGCATTCCGGCAACTTCGGCGATCTGTCGAGCGCGCGGCGACCGGACGCCGTCGTGCCCGCGTCGGCAGCCGGATCCATCGACGGCGCGCACGTCACGCTGATTCCCCTCGCACCGCCACGGCGCCCGACGTGGCCGGACGGCACTCGCCTCACCACCAACGGGTACAACCGGATCTCTGCCCGCGGTCCGAGCGGCGACGTGCGCTGGAGCCGGAGGGTACGCCGAGAGCTTTCGGTGCACGGGTGCGTCCACCGGGCAACGCTGATCGAGCCGAACGGCACGGCGCTCGTCGGTTGCGACGCCGTGACGGTCGCGATCGACGAGGCCGGCCACGACCTGTGGCAGTTCCGCCGGCACCGCTACACCGTCTCCGGCTTCGTGGCCTCACCCCGGGGCGGGACGTTCGTCTACGAGTTCTCGAACGGCTCCCGGGCGGATGCGGTCATCTCGCTCACCGAGAACGGGCATGTCCGCTGGGCGAACACGGTCGACCGGCTGATCGACGTCGCCAACCAGGGGATGGACGACGAGGAGGTGGAGATCGAGGCGGCCGCCGCCGATGACGCAGGTGGGCTCGTCATCGGCACCAACGGCTATCTCGCCTCCCTGGGGCCAGACGGCCGTCGGCGCTGGCGCGTCGATTCGGGCGGGCTGTTCACCGAGATCGGCGCGATCGTCATCGGGCCGGGCGGGAACGTGTTCGCGTTCGGCAAGACGTCTGCCGAGTTCGTGCAGCAGATCAGCGCCAGCGGGCACCTTGGGTGGATCGGCCGGCTCTCCGGAGCGTCGGCGATCGGCTTCGGGCCGAACGGCACCGTCGAGGTCGTCGCGTCGCAGCATGCCTATCGCTTCGAGAACGCCGTCAGTCCTTGAACGGGTCCCACACGTCGCTGCCGGCCATGCAGACGACGACCGGGAGCAGGCGGTGCGTGACGCGGATCGTCTCGGTCGCCTCGTGGGCGCGCACGACCTCGTCGAGCCTGCGGTAGACGAACGGGCTCTCGTCGACGTCGCCGCCTCGCACCTCGAGCGGGTAGCCGGTCTCGCGCCGGAACTCCTCGAGCCGGTCGCGCATCATCTCGCGCGAGATCACGCCCGGGCGGGTGCCCTTGCGGTTGCCCCTCGCCTGCGACCGGCTCATGACCCGGCCGGCGCCGTGGACGGTCGAGCGCAGCGTCCGCTCGGCGAGCGCCGTGTCGACGCCCTCGACCACCACGGCCCAGTCGGCCATCGAGCCGCCGACGAACCCGGCCTGGCCGGGGAACGCCGGCGTCGCGCCCTTGCGGACGACGTGGACAGCCTCGCCGCCGTGCTCCTCGTTCCAGGCGTAGTTGTGGTGGTTGTGCACGGTCTCGACGGCCTCGGCCCCGACGATCCCGAGCACCTGGCCGATCACGTGCTCGCGGCCTGCGTACGCGTACTCGCCTGCGAGGCGCATCGCGGCCTCGTACCGGCGCCCGGCCTCGACCGCGCCGCCGGGGTCGGCCGCCCCCAGCTCGCGGGCCGCCGCGTCGGTGAGGGGCAGGAGCGACGGGACGGCGTGCATCGACTCGCCGCCTGTGTGCCGGTCGTGGAATGCGCGCCCCGCGGCGAGGTTGAGAAAGCCGGTCGCCACCCCGTGGCCGAAGCCGCGGCTGCCGAAGTGGCATGCGATCCAGAGCGACCCGTCGGCCGGCTCGGCCAGGAGGTCGACGTAGTGGTTGCCGGAGCCGACCGTCCCCAGCTGCTCCTCCGCGCGGGAGCGCAGCGACCACCGCCCCCTGCGGCCGGAGACCTGCCCCGTCAGCTCGGGCACCTCCCGCCAGACCGGCGAGTCGAAGAGCGCGTGGTCGACCGGGGTCGGGTTCTTGCGCCCGACCCCGAAGCTGATGCGCGCGGCGATCTCGTCGGCGATCCGCGGCAGATCGGGCCGCACGTCGTCGAACCGAAGCGACGTCCGCGCGGCTATGACGCCGCAGCCGATGTCGTAGCCCACGCCGCTCGGTGACACCATGTCGCGATACGCGGCCACGCCGCCGATCGGCATCGAGTAGCCGAGGTGGTTGTCGGCCATGAGCGCCGCCTCGGTCACCCACCCGTGCCGGGCCACCGTGCGGATCTGCTCGACGGCCTGGGGGTCGAACGAGTAGCCGTAGACGTGGATGCGGCCGCCGTCCAGCTCGCGGTACGGCTGGTCCTCGACAACCATCGCGCGGTCGCTCATGGCTTCATGCTGGCACAACCACCCGGGCCAGGCCGGATGGGTTCCGTGGCGTCGGCGAGACCGCGTTCTCGCCG
>JAICKX010000001.1 GCA_025927685.1 Thermoleophilia bacterium
CCCCAGCCTCATTCGGCCGGCACAAAGGAGCTCCCGTTGACGGATCCGCACGCGAGCTCGGGCCACCCGGCCGACGCCCTTCCCACATCCTGGCAGGCACGCCGCAGTCTGCCGGGCTGGGAACGCTTCGCAGCGCAGCCTTGGGTCGCTGGATCGGGATCGTGGCGCTTCTCGGCGCGCTGCCGTTCGTGATCACGTCCGCTGTCGCGCAGCCTGCTCGAGCCACGGGACCACCGACCCCGGCTCGGGCATCCCGGCGATCTCGTCGGCGATGCCGCGGGCGTTCCGGCGGAAGCGATCGTCATCCATCAGGTCGCGGAGGGCGGCCTCGACGCCGGCGGTGGTCGCCTCGTCCGGCGCGAGCGTGCGAGCGGCTCCGCGTCCAGCGCATGCGGCGCTCATCCGGGCCTGGCTCGGTGCGCCGCGCGGGAGCAGCAGCAACGGGATCCCCGCCGTGAGGGCGGCCAGAACCGTGCCCGCACCGCCGTGACACACGGCGAGGCGGCAGGCCGGGAGCAGCTGGGAAAGTGACACCCATCGCCTGACGACCACGCGGCCGCCGCCCATGGCGCGGAGCTGACCCTCGACGTTGGCGTCAGCCGCCGTGGCCACCGCGCGCAGCCCGGCTGCCAGCAGCCCTCGCACCAGCGTCAGCAGGAGTGGGTCGTCGCGGTAGAGAGGGGCGGTTCCGAACCCGACGTAGACGAGGTCTCCACCCCCGGGCGTGAGCGGCTCCCCATCGGGGGGAAGCTCGACGATGGACGGCCGGATCGCACAGGTGGGCGCGGAGGTCCGAGGCCCCGCCGAAAGCGAGGGAGGACACGGGTCCAGCAGCCCTGCGCCGTTCAGGTCCTCGCCGTCCGGCGGGGGCAGCCCGACCGCGTTCCAGTGGGGCTCGAGCAGCTGCGACACGCGGGCGCGATCCGCGGCGGGCGGCGGGGGGCTTCCCCAGCCGTGCGTGATCCACGCGACTCGTGCCGCGGCGGCGGCCATCGGTGCGCCGTACTCGCCCTCCTCTCGGACGACGAGCTCGGGACGCCATGCGTCGATCACTCTCGCGAGGTCGCGCGCCATCGCCGGCGCCGCGATGTCGGTGAACATCCGCACCGCCCAGCTGACGGGCGGCTCTCGAACGGCCTGCGGCCATCGCCGGCGCGCCTCCGCGACGAGCGCGGAATCGCGAAGGCCGGCGGCATGCGCTTCAAGGCCGAGGGAGCTCAGCGCGGGATGAAGCTCGTCGGCCACCGCGAACCGCACGTCGTGGCCGGCGCGCTGGAGCGCGTGGGCGGCCGGAACGAGCGGGAGCACATGGCCGTACGCGCCGTGGGCGGAGAAGAGGACCCGCACCTCAGGCCGAGCGGCAGAAGCGGTGGATGACCGACGCCAGCTCCGCCGGATGGGTGAACTGCGGTGCGTGTGCGCCCGGCGTCCTTGTCACCTCGGCCCGGAGCGGGCGTGCGAGCCAGTCGGCGACCTCCCGGAAGAACGGCAGCTCCTGCTGCTCACCGACGGCAATCCGCACCGGCCTGGCGAGCCTCGCGAGCGCGTCCGGATCCGGCCGGTAGGGCTGGAACGCCGGCAGCTCGACGGAGAACACCATGTCCGCATTCGCGAGCATCCGGCCGCGGAACTCCGGCGTCCAGCCGGCGACGACCTCGTCCCCGAACGCGAAGCGCAGGAACGCTGTGAGCGCCGCGGGAGGACCGCCTTTCTCCGTCGCGTCGCCGATCAGCGAGCCCATTGCCGTCGCCACCGGTGCAGGATCGGAGACGACCGAGAGGAGCGGCGGCTCGTGGGCCAGCACGCCTGCAACGCGGCCGGGATGGCGCACCGCGAGCTCGAGCGCCACGGCGGCGCCGTTGCTCGTGCCGAAGACGATCGCCTCGTCCACGCCGACGCATGACAGGACGCGAGCTGCGTCGTCGGCTTGTTCCGCCACGCTTGTCGACTGCCAGCCCGCCACCCGTTCGCTGCGGGACGTGCCGCGGCGGTCGTAGGTGACCACGAGGTGATCGTCTGCGAGCGCCTCGGCCACGCGGTCGAACTGCCCGCCGTCACCCGGCGTGCCGGCGATGAGCAGGACCGGCCGGCCGGCACCCTTCGCCTCCCAGTACAGCCCGTCCGTCGTCGTCGTGTCGAGGTTGGTGATCATGACGCCTCCTTCCTTCGGTGTCCTCGCCGACCACTCAACCACCCCGCGGCCCGGATCGCCACGACGAGCTCCTTCTCGAATGAGAAGGAGGGCTTATCATTCCCGGCCGCATGGACGTGCGGCAGTTGCGCTGCTTCGTGGCTGTTGCCGAGGAACGGCACTTCGGCCGTGCAGCCGCCCGCCTGCACATCGCCGGCCCGGCGGTGAGCCAGACCATCCGATCACTCGAGGCCGAGCTCGGCCTGCGGCTGTTCGAGCGGACGAACCGCCGGGTCGAGCTCACCGACGCCGGCCGCCTGCTGCTCGGCGAGGGGCAGGCGGTGCTCGAGCGCTTCGACGCCGCGCGAGCAGCGATGGATCAGCTCAAGAGCCGCCAGAGGAGCGAGGTGCGCGTCGGCGCGGCCGCGGCCCTGCCGCCTCCGCTCGTCCCGGCTCTGCTGGCCAGGTGCGCCCGCCAGGCCCCCGGCGTCCACGTGATCGTCACGGCGCTGCGCGCCGGGCGGGATCGTGCGCTCCAGCAGGACGTCGACATCGCGCTCGTCCGCGGGCAGGCGTGCGAGCCGGGGGTCGAGTCAATCGTGGTGGTTCGAGAGGCGGTGGGTGTCGCGCTCCCTCGCGGCCATCGCCTGGCCCGCAAGCGCGCGATTCGTGCCGCCGCCTTGAACGGTCTGCCGCTGGTCGCCTTCGCCCGGCCAAGCGACCCCCAGGAGTACGACCGGGTGTTTGCGACCCTGGCAGATGCGGGGCTCACCGAGGTGCGTCTCGCCCACGAGTCGCATCCGGGCGCCGTCGAAGCGTCCCTGCGGCTCGTGGCGGCGGGTGCCGGCCTGTCCCTGAAGCTCCGAAGCGAGGTCGACGCATTCGGGAGCAGCGCGGTCGTCTGGCGCCCGCTCGCGGACGCCGAGATCGAGGCCGTGATCTCGGCGGTCTGGCGCACCAGCCGGCCGACGCCCACCGTCGAGCTGGTGGTGTCGGTGCTCAGAGAGCTGGCGGCGGCCGGTCCCGGCGTGGCGCTCGACCGCTAGGCGGGACGCGGAACGGGCCTGTCGCTGACGGGCGTGATCTCGCAGGTCGTCACGCCCGCCCCCGGCTGGAGGAACGCCTGGAGGTGCGCGATGTCGTCGGTCTCGACGACGAGATACGTCGTGTGCTGGGGAAACGCAAGCCAGTAGCCGCGGATCTGGACGTCCTTCGACCCGCCGTCGAACAGCGAGGTCGATCCGCCCTTGCCGTAGGGGCAGTCCTTCGGGGCGTGCGACTGCTTGATGTGGAAGAGCATGCGGCAGTTCCTCCCGTCTGCTGGTGGCCGCGCCGTCGCGGATCCTACCGGGGGAGTCTCGCGCGGCCGCGCGGCCGATTGCCTACGATGACGCGCGCGTGAGCGATCGGAGCACCCCAGCTCTTCCCGATCGGGCGTCGGTGGTGGTGATCGGCGGCGGCGTGATCGGCACGAGCATCGCGTTCCACCTCGCCGAGGGTGGCGTCCGCGACGTCGTCCTCGTCGAGCGGGACCAGCTCGCGTCGGGGTCGACCAGCCGGGCGGCCGGCGGCGTGCGCGCGCAGTTCTCCGATCCCGTCAACGTCGCCATCGCGCTTCGCAGCCTCTCGGCCTTCGCCGCCTTCGAGGATCGGCCTGGCTGGGCGATCGACCTCCACCGTGTCGGCTACCTGTTTCTGCTCGACCGCCCCGGCGACGTCGAGCGGTTCGCGGAGAACGTCGCCAAGCAGAACGAGCTCGGCGTGCCGAGCCGGATGATCGGCGCCGACGAGGCGAGCAGCCTCAGTCCGCTCGCCGGGGTGGACGGCGTGCTGGGCGCGTCGTTCTGCCCACTCGCCGGCCACGCCAGCCCCGAAGCCGTCGTCCAGGGATACGCGGCGGGCGCTCGGCGTCTCGGCGTGCGGATCCTCACCGGGTGCGGGGTAACCGGGATCGAGGTCGACGGCGGCGAGCTCAAGGCTGTCGCGACCACGCAGGGCCGGCTCGCGACGCGCGCGGTCGTCTGTGCCGCCGGGGTCTGGTCGCCGTCGATCGGCGAGATGGCCGGGGTCGACCTCCCCGTCGAGCCGTACCTGCGGGAGGTGGGGTTCACGGCGCCGGTCGACGGCCTGCCCCAGCAGACCCCGATGACGATCGACTTCACGAGCGGCTTCTACTTCCACCGGGAAGGCCCCGGCCTGCTCTTCGGCATGGCCGATCCGGACCAGGTGCCGGGCCTCGACGCTCCCACAGATCCGGACTGGCTGCTGAAGGTGATGACGGTCGCCGAGCGGCGTGCCCCGGCGCTGCTCGACATGGGGATCGCGGGGGGCTGGAAGGGCTGCTACGAGGTGACGCCCGACCACAACGCGATGATCGGCGAGGCCCCGTCCGTCTCGCGGTTCCTCTACGCGACCGGGTTCTCCGGGCACGGGTTCCTTCAGGGGCCCGCGGTCGGCGAGGTCGTCCGCGACCTCTATCTCGGAGAGGCGCCGTTCGTCGACGTGGGCGGCCTTTCCGCGGATCGGTTCACCGGCCGGGCGGCCCGCCCCGAGCTGAACATCATCTGAGGGCCGGGCGCGCCTCTGGCCCGGGCGCCGGTTTACAGCGCCCGCAGCCGAAGTTACGGTGGATCTGTGACGGTTCGGCTGGGATTGCGCGCGAACGCGGCGCAGTTCTCGCTGCTCGTCGGCCTGAACGCGCTGGTGGGGGCGATGGTGGGCCTGGAGCGAAGCGTGCTCCCGCTGGTCGGCCAGCACGACTTCGGCCTGCGGTCCAAGACCGCGATCATGGCGTTCGTCCTCGCGTTCGGCATCGCCAAGGCCTGCACCAACCTGGCCGCGGGCAGCCTCGCCGAGCAGCTGGGCCGAAAGCGCGTCCTCGTGGTGGGCTGGCTCGCCGCGCTGCCCGTGCCGCTCCTCATCGGCCTTGCTCCCAGCTGGGGGTTCATCGTCGCCGCCAACGTCCTCCTCGGGATCAACCAGGGGCTGGCCTGGTCCATGACCGTGGTCATGAAGATCGACCTGGCGGGCCCCGCCCGCCGTGGGCTCGCGCTCGGCCTGAACGAGGCGGCGGGCTACCTCGGCGTCGCCGCCACCGCGTTCCTGACCGGCGTGCTCGCCGCCGGCTATGCGCCCCGCACCGTCGTCTGGGTGGGCGCAACGATCATCGCGCTCGCAGGCACCGTCCTGGCGCTGCTCTTCGTCCGCGACACCGGCGCCCACGTCGAGCTGGAGCAGCGCGGCCACGGCTCGACCGCCGAGCCGCACACGCTGCGGACCGCGTTCGCGCACGCCAGCCTGCACCACCCGGTGCTGCGCTCGTGCTGCCAGGCCGGGCTCGTGAACAACCTGAACGACGCGCTCGCGTGGGGCCTGGCGCCGCTCTACCTGGCTGCGCACGGCGCGAGCGTGGAGGACATCGCCGTCGTCGCCGCCGTCTATCCGGTCGTGTGGGGCGCGGGCCAGCTCGCGACGGGCTGGCTCAGCGACTCGACCGGCCGCAAACCGCTCATCGCGGGCGGCATGCTCGTGCAGGCGGCCGCGCTCGGGCTCCTGGTGGCGGGTGACGGCGCGTTTCGGCCCTCCGTCATCGCGGCGTTCCTGCTGGGCGTCGGGACGGCGATGGTGTACCCGACGCTGATCGCCGCCGTCTCGGACGCGACCCAGCCACGCGATCGGGCCCGCGTCGTCGGCGTCTACCGCTTCTGGCGCGATTTCGGCTTCGCGCTCGGCGCACTGATCGCAGGCATCGGGACCGACCTGGCGAGCCCGTCCGCGGCGATCGTGGTCGTCGCGGTGCTCACCGCGGTGAGCGGCGTCCTCGTCGCGGCCACGACCTGGCACTCGCGACCCGTGCCCTCCGCGATCCGAATGCCGTCGCCGGGAGGGGCCTACCCCCCGGGCGGGCGGTAGTCGACCGACAGACCGGCCGCGGCGTCGACATCCTCGGGCGTCAGCAGGACGACCACCTCTGACGTCGCCGCCCCGGTCGCGCCGACCGCGATCGACGCCGCCGCGGCGGCGCGGTTGTCCGGAAGGTCGAGCACGACGTACGCATCGGTCTCGCCGAACGCGAAGTAGAAGCTGTCGAGGCTTCCTCCCAGCCCCTCGGCCATCTTCGCGACGACGTCGCGCCTGCTCGTCCCACCGGCGCTCTGGATGCCCTTTGCGCCCTCCGCGCTGTACTGGGCTTTGACCAGGTACTTGGGCACAGCTCACCTCCTGTGGAAACGGTGCGCCGGGACCGTCTCACAGGGCGCGCGGCGAATCAAGGCGCCGGCCGCTCAGTGGCAGCGGGTGCTCCCGTGATCCATGACCCGGTGCCCGCCCGTCACGAAGCGCCAGTCGTAGCGCCGCGGGTGCAGCGTGAGCTTCAGGACGCCGAAGTGGCGGTGCTGACGGGACTGGAGGTTCCGGTGCCGCCCGCGCGGACGGGCGAATCCCACCCCGCCCGTGCCCACGATGAACTGGCGAATCCCGTGCCGGCGATCGCGCACCCCGCCCGGCGTCTGGCGCGCGTAGCGCTCGTACAGGTGGTCGTGGCCGCCCAGCACCACGTCGACCCCGTGGGCATAGAGGATGCGCCACCAGGTGGAGTAGATGCTGAGGTCTCCGTGCGTCCCGCCGGAGGCGAACCGGGGCTGGTGCCAGTAGGCCAGCGTGCAGCGGCGGTGATGCTGCCTCAGGTTCGACCGCAGCCACCGCGTCTCCGGCGCCAGCGGTCCGCAGCCGCCGATCCGCGAGCAGTTGCCGTTCAGGGCGATCAGATGCCAGCGCCCCACCCGGTAGGCGTACCACCCCTCGCCGCGCGGTCCGGCGCGGGCGCCGAAGTACCGGAAGTAGCCGCGGGCGCCGGGCAGCCGGTACTCGTGGTTCCCCGGCACCGGGCGCGTCTTCCGGAGCACCCGGCCCCAGGTGCGCCCGTACGAGCGCCGGAAGTCCGGGAGCTCACCTGAGGGATATTGCTCGTCGCCGAGCGCGAGCACCGCCTTGATCCGGGGCCGGCCGACGAGCAGCCGCGCTGTTCGTGCCTGGCGGCACCTCGTCCGGGTCGGCGTGAGCCCGGGCCGGCATGCGATGTCGCCGGCGGCCGCGATCACCGGTGCGCCGAGGGCCGGCGCGGGGGCGGCCACCGGTGCGCCCGCCAGGGACACCACGATCGCGATCGCTCCCCATGCCCGGCGCCGCATGGACGATGGATTCCCGTCGAGTTGGGCGGCGAACCCCACATCGAGCGGAGGCCAGGCTCACGAGGCCGCGCCAGGGACCGGTCCGGAGGAGTACGTGACGGCCGGATACAGGATGTCGGCAGTCGCCCACGGCAGCTGGCCTTCGAGCGGCTGCCCCGGCGCCTTCACCGGGAAGTAGCGCACCTTTCCGCCGTCGATCAGCACACTCCAGCGGTTCGTGATCCACAGGTTCCCGTCGCGGCGGATCTCCCACTGGAAGCGGTCGAGCGGCCGCACCGCGGGCCCGGCGATGCGGGCCCCCTGCTGGTCGAACTGGCTTCCGTGGCAGGGGCATCCGAAGCCGATCCCGGTCGCCTGCGCCGGGCAGCCCACGTGCGTGCAGCGGTTCGAGAAGACGACGAACATCGCGTCGGGTGCGAGCCAGTCGCGGTTCGCGCGGCCGGTGTGGTGGACGTACGCCAGCCCGCTCGAGACGAGCGGCTGGGCGGGGTCCTCGACGTACGGCGCGGGCGCCGGGTCGAACCCCGACTCCGACGTGAACCGCGCAGCCGGGCCGAGGCTCACCGGCCGGAAGCTCGTCGCCTCGGTGGCGGAGGCCAGCGTGTAGCCGGCGGCGGGCACGGCGACCGCCCCGCCGATCGCGGCGCCGGCGCCGACGGTGACGACGCTTAGGAAGCGGCGGCGGGTGGATCCGTTGGTGGGGGATGTCATGGTGGAGGGCTCCTTCTGGTCTAGACCAGTTAGGAGTACGTCCGCCGGCCGCCATCGGATGTCGAGACGTGGGATACTCACGCGCATGCGGAGGTGGGCTCCGGTTCTGGCGGCGCTGGCCGCGGTCGCGGCGGCGTCGGCCGCCCTGGCGGGCGGACGGCTCGCGTCGCAGCAGAGCCCGGCCGCCGCCAGGCTTGCCTCGCCCGGCGCCGAGCGGTCCTCCCGCCTGGCCGAGCGCACGGGCATCCCCGCGCCCTACTGGCGGGTCGACCCGCGCACGGCGCGTCCGGTCCGGCTCGGCCAGCCGCTCACCACCGCCGCCCCGCTCTTCCCCGGCGACCCGGCGTTCCGCTGGCGGGTGTGGACGACCTTGCCGAGGTCCGGCTACCTGCTCGAGCAGATCACCTCGCTCGGCACCCATACCGGGACGCACATCTCGGCGCCGTGCCACTTCCACGTCGGCGCCCCGTGCCTCGTCCGGCTCCCGGAACGGTTCTTCACGCCCCGCCCGCTCGTCGTCCTCGACCTCCGCCGGCCGATCCGGCGCCGCGGCGGCGACTTCTTTGTCGGGATCTCCGACCTGCGCCGGTTCGAGCGCGGGCACGGCCGGATCCCGCCCGGCGCCTACGTCGTCCTCTACACGGGCCTCTCGCGGTTCTACCACCTCGGAAACACGCGCCGGCCGGGGCCGATGAACGACTACTTCGACGACGTCCCCGGCTTCTCGGGCACCGCCGTCGACTGGCTCTTCGACGCGCGCCGCATCCTGGGCGTGGGCGCCGACACGTTCGGGCCCGACGCCACGTTCGACCCGAGCTTCGCGGCCACGACCGAGGCCACCGGACGCGGAGGGATCACGCTCGAGAACATGGGCTCCGGGGTCGGCAGGATGCGCGCGTTCGGCGACTGGATCGAGCTGAACGGCCCCCGGTTCTCGACGACTCCGGCAGAGCGCCGCGCCCACCGGCCCGGCTGGAGCGGCGCGCAGATGGGCATGACGGGGTTCACGGTCTGGCAGTAGCCGGGCCGCCGTCCGTAGACTGAGCGGCCATGGCCGTCTGCCCCCACTGCGGTCAGGAGAACCCGGACGGCTTCCGGTTCTGCGGGAGCTGCGGCTCGGCGATGGCCGCGGCGGCGCCGACGGAGGAGCGGAAGGTCGTCACCGTGCTCTTCGCCGACCTGGTGGGGTTCACCGGCCGCAGCGAGCGGATGGACGTCGGGACGTGCGCGGCACGCTCGCCCCGTATCACGCCCTCCTGCGCCGGCAGCTCGAGCACTACGGCGGCACAGTGGAGAAGTTCATCGGCGACGCCGTCATGGCGCTCTTCGGTGCCCCGGTCTCGCACGAGGACGACCCGGAGCGCGCCGTCCGGGCCGCGCTCGCGATCCGGGCCGCCATCGACCGTCTGAACGAGCAGGAGCCCGGCCTCGACCTCCACGTCCGCGTCGGCGTGAACACCGGCGAGGCGCTGGTCGTGCTGGGGGCGGATGCCGCCCGCGGCGAGGGGATGGCCTCGGGCGACGTCGTGAACACGGCCGCCCGCCTCCAGGCCGCCGCCCCGGTGGACGGCATCCTCGTGGGCGAGACGACGTTCCGCGCGACCGACCGCGCCGTCGCGTATCGCGAATCCGACCCCGTCGTCGCCAAGGGCAAGGCCGGGCCGGTCCCGGCGTGGGAGGCCGTCGAGGCCCGGGCCCGGCTCGGCGTGGACGTGATCCAGCGGCCGACGACGCCGCTCGTCGGCCGGCGGGACGAGATCGACCTGCTCCTCGACGCCCTGCGCCGCTCGCGTGCCGAGCGGGCCGTTCAGCTCGTGACCCTGGTCGGCGTGCCCGGCATCGGCAAGAGCCGGCTCGTGTGGGAGCTCTTCCAGGCGGTGGAGGCCGATCCGGACTTCATCACCTGGCGGCAGGGCCGGTCGCTTCCGTACGGCGAGGGCGTCACGTACTGGGCCCTCGGCGAGATGGTGGCCGCGCAGGCCGGGATCCTCGGGTCGGACTCGGCCGAGGAAGCGGGCGCGAAGCTGCGGGAGACGGTGTCGGACCTGATCGAGGATCCGGGCGAGGGGGCCTGGGTGACCGAGCACGTCCGTGCACTGGCCGGGCTGGAGGCCGGCGGCGGAGGGGGCGACGATCGCCGCAGCGAAGCCGCGGCCGCGTGGCGCCGCTTCCTGGAGGCGCTCGCCGAGCGCCATCCGCTCGTGCTCGTCTTCGAGGACATGCACTGGGCCGACGACGCCCTTCTGGACTTCGTCGACCACCTCGTGGACTGGGCGAGCGGCGTCCCGATGCTGGTGGTCTGCACCGCCCGGCCGGAGCTGCTGGATCGCCGCCGCGGCTGGGGCGGAGGCAAGCGAAACGCGCTCACCATCGCGCTGTCGCCACTCCTGGACTCGGATATCGCACGCCTGATGGGGACGTTGCTCGAGCAGGCGGTGCTTCCGGCCGACACCCAGGCGACGCTGCTTGCGACGGCCGAGGGCAACCCGCTCTACGCCGAGGAGTACGTGCGCATGCTGATCGACCGCGGCCACCTCCGCCACGACGGCGGCCGCTGGCGGCTGACCGGCGCCGACCTGCCCGTGCCGGAGTCCGTCCACGGCCTGATCGCCGCGCGGCTCGACGACCTCCCCGCCGACCACAAGCAGCTGCTCCAGGACGCGGCGGTCCTCGGGAAGGTCGTGTGGCTCGGCGCGCTGGTCGACATGAGCGGCCTCGGCCGGTTCGAGGTCGAGGAGCGCCTGCACGCGCTCGAGCGCCGCGAGATGCTGCGGCGCGAGCGGCGCACGTCGGTGGGCGGCGAGCTCGAGTACGCCTTCCGGCACGTCCTCGTCCGCGACGTGGCCTACGGCCAGATCCCGCGCGCCCAGCGGGCGGAGAAGCACCGGCGGGCGGCCGCGTGGATCGAATCCCTCTCCGCCGACCGCGAGAACGCGGCCGACATGGTCGCCCACCACTACTCGCAGGCGCTCGACTACGCCCGCGACGCGGGCAGGCCGACGGGCGACCTCGAGCGCCTCACCCGGCTGGCGCATCGCGACGCCGCCGAGCGGGCCGACGCGCTGAACTCGATCGCCTCCGCGCTGCGTCACTACCATCGCGCGCTCGCGCTGTGGCCCGAGGACGATGCCGGCTGGCCGATGCTCGTCGTCGACGCCGCCGACGCCGGCATGACCGTCGACACGGAGCTCATGACCGAGCGCCTCACGAAGGCGGCGCGCCGCCTCGCGGAGGCGGGCGACTGCGCCTCGGCCGCGAAGGCGGAGATCCTGATCGGCTTCGGACACTGGAACGAGGCCCAGACGACGGATGCCGTCGCGGCCTTTTCGCGCGCCCAGGAGCTCGTCGAGCGGGCCGAGCCGTCGCCGACCGCCGCGTACGTGATGACCCGGATCGCGATCAACCTGATGCTGCGCGGGCAGTACGAGCCCACGCTGGCCCTGTGCGAGCGGGCGGACGCCGTCGCGAGGCGCTTCGGCCTCGACGAGATCCGCGCGCACATCCTGAACACGCGAGGCGTGACCAGGGTCACTCATGGCGACATCGGCGGGTGCGCCGACCAGGAGGAGTCCATCGCGATCGCCGAGCGCCTGAACTCCGCCGACGCGATGATCCGGGGCTACAAGAACTACGGCAGCACGCTCATGGAGCAGGGCGACCTCACCCGCGCGGCCGAGCTCGAGCGGCGCGGGGTCGAGGCCGCGCGCAGGTTCGGGGCCGACTACCAGCTGATGTGGTTCGAGACCGAGCTTGGCATCCTCGCCTACTGGGCGGGTGACTGGGATGCCGCCGAAGCCGCGTTCGGGCGACTCGATGCCTGGGTGGCCTCGGTCGGGCCGCACTACATGGAGGCGGCGGGCCACAGCTGCCGTGCCAAGCTGCGGTCGTCGCGCGGCGACCTCGAGGGCGGCAGGCGCGACGTCGAGGGCGCGCTCGTGTTCGCCCGCCGCTCGCGGGAGGCGCAGTCGCTGCTTCCGACGCTCGCGGACGCGGCCACCGTCGCGATCATCGGCGGAGGGCGTGAGGCGCCGGCTCGCGTCGCACAGCTCTTCGACGAGGCGGTCGGGGCGGTCGAGGCTGATGTCAGCGGCGCGTTCTGGCTGACCGGATTCGCCCTTGCCCTGGCGCTGACCGGCCAGCGCGACCGGTTCGCAGCGGTGCAGCGGATCGAGGGCCCGTGGAGGTGGCTCTCCGCCGCGAAGCTGATCGCCGGCGGCCGGTACGCGGATGCCGCCGACGAGCTCGGTGCGATCGGGTCGCGGCCCGATGAGGCGCTGGCGCGGCTCCTCCACGCACGCGTCCTGATCGAGGCCGGCGACCGGGCGGGCGGCGAGGCGGAGCTGCGCCGTGCGCTCGCCTTCTGGGACTCCGTCGGAGCCGGGGCATGCATCTCGCTGGCGGACGCGCTGGTGGCGAAGTCGGCCTGACCGGGAACACGGAGCCGGCCGCGAGCGTTTCCTCTTCTGTGCCGCCCCCGACGCCGACAAGGCTCGAGATCTGGGCCGACATCGTGTGCTCGTGGTGCTACGTCGGGAAGCGCCACCTCGGGGCCGCGCTCGCGAGCCTCGGCGAGGATGACGTCGAGATCGTGTGGCGGAGCTTCGAGCTCGACCCCACGCTGCCGGCCGACGCCGGGCCGGCCGACGAGGAGCTGGCCCGGCGCCGCGGGCTCACGCTCGCCGAGGCGCGCGCGATGCACGAGGAGACCGAGCGGATGGGGGCCGAGATCGGCATCCGGTTCGACTTCGCCCGCGCCCGGCGCGGCAACACCTTCGACGCCCATCGGGTGCTCCACATGGCCCGCGCGGAGGGCCGCCAGGCCGCCGTCCTCGACCGCCTGCTCGCCGGGTACTTCGCCGAGGGCGAGCCGATCGGCGACCGTGACGCGCTCGCCCGCATCGGCGCCGGCGGCGGGCTCGACGGCGAAGCCGTCTCGGCCATGCTCGCGAGCGACGCCTACGCGGCGGACGTCCGCGCCGACGAGCGCGAGGCGGCTGCGCTCGGCATCACCGCCGTGCCGTTCTTCGTGATCGACCGCCGCTACGGGCTGGCCGGCGCGCATCCGCCTGACACGATCCGCGAGGCGATCGCGCAGGCGAAGCTCGGATAGGGCCGGTGCACGTCGTCTGGTACACGGCGCTCTCGATCGACGGCCGGATCGCCGGGCCTGGCGACGACATGGCGTTCCTCGAGATGGTCGACGGGAGCGGCGAGGAGCGCGACTTCGAGGACTTCATCGGCCGCATCGACGCGCTCCTCCTCGGGGGCGGCACCCTGCGCTGGCTGCACGGCCAGGGCCACGACCTCCCCCATCGCGGCATCCCGATCTGGCTCGTCTCCCACGATGCCGCGCTCGCGGCCCGGGCGGCCGCCGCCGACCCGGATGGGACGCCGGTCACGCGCGCCGAGGGCGACGTCGCGACGGTGCTCGACGCGATCGGCGCCGCCGGCCACGAGCGGGTCTGGATCGCCGGCGGCGGGGACATCGCGGGCCAGGCGCTCGCCGCCGACCGCGTCGACGAGGTGATCCTGACGATCGCGCCGACGGTGCTCGGCGCCGGCCCCGCGGTGTTCGATCATCCCGCGCTCGAGCTGAAGCGGTTCGCGCTGGCGGAGTGCCGCGAGTACGGCCGTGGCGCCGTCCGGCTGCGCTGGTTGCGCGATCGGGAAGCCCGTCCGGCCTGACTCCGCGCTAGAGTCGCCCGGATGGACGAGGCGGTCGCCTCGAACCGGCGCCGGCGGGCGGGATCGGCAGGCCGTCACGACCCGCTCGCGGGCCATGCCACGCCCGTGGACTCGGCCTCGGCCGGAAGTCCACGGCGCTTCGTCGTCACGCTGCTCGCGACGGCCCTCGGCACGATCGTGGCGGTGTTCCTGCTGAACGTGCTCGTCGACCCGTACGGCACGGTCGGCACCAACCTGCTCGCGTCCGGCGTGCCGCGCGATCCGTCCACCAAGGCGGCGCTGATCAAGGGCCTCGCGACGCCGCCGGAGCTCGTCGTCCTCGGGTCGTCGCGGTCGCTCAAGGTGCGGCCGAGCTACCTCCACCGGCTCACCGGCGAGGACGTGTTCAACGCCGGCGTCCGCGACGCGACGCCGGTCGAGGAGTACGCGCTCGTGCACCTCATCCACGACCGGTTCCCGGACGCGCACGTCCACTGGCTGTGGATGCTCGACGTCGAGGCGTTCCGAAGCGACCAGGTCAGCCCGGCGCTGCTCGACGCCTCCGACCTCGCGCCGTACGTCTCCCAGTCCGACCGGCTGACCGCCCGCGTCCACGGCATCGTCGACCTGCTCTCGTGGCGCGCGCTCGAGGACTCGCTGGCCTCGATCCGGGCCGGCGAGGCCCCGGACGCCACGGCCGCGGCCCACTCCAAGCGGATCGGGCCGCACATCCGCCGCCTGATCGCCCGCTCGCAGGGGTTCACGCCCGACGGCTACTACACCCGCATGGACTACGACTGGGACAAGAGCACCGCGAAGTACGAGGCCATGTACGGCGACGGCAGCCTCTACACCGGACTGGCCGGCCTCTCGAAGACGTATCTGGAGCGGACGCTCGCGGACATGAACGCCTGGGGTGAGGCGCCGGTGATCGTGCTGAGCCCGATGCACCCGAAGCTCGAGCGGGAGCTCGGCCCGCTGGGGTGGACGGACCGCCACGCCGACCTCGTCGCGTATCTGCGCAGCCTGCGCTCGGCGTACCGCTTCCGGTACCTCGACTTCACGTCGATCCGCTCGTTCGGCGGCAGCGCGGCCGGGTTCTACGACCCCGTGCACATGCGGGCGAGGAACCTCCACCGCATGCTGACCGCCGTCCTGGCCCGGGCACCAGGTGCTCTTTAACAGCTACGAGTTCCTGTTCGTCTTCCTGCCGGCGGTGCTGCTGGGATGGTGGGCGCTCCGCCCGGCCGTGGTCCGGCTCGCGTTCCTGACGGCCGCCTCGTACGTCTTCTACGCCTGGTGGGACTGGCACTTCCTGCCGCTGATGCTCGCCTCCACGACCGTGGACTACGTCGCCGGGCGCGCGCTCGTCCGCCTCGATGACGGCGCCCGCCGGCGGGCCGTGCTCGTCGCGGCCCTCTCGGCGAACCTCGCGCTGCTCGGGTACTTCAAGTACGCGGGCTTCTTCGTGGACTCACTCGACGGCGTGGGGAGCGCCCTCGGCCTGGGGCAGCCGTTCCCGGAGCTCGACATCGTCCTGCCGATCGGGATCTCGTTCTACACGTTCAACTCGATGTCGTACACGATCGACATCTACCGAGGGCAGGTCGCCCCGGCCCGAAGCCCGCTGCACTACGCCGCCTTCGTCTCGATGTTCCCGCACCTGATCGCGGGGCCGATCGTGCGGTACTCGACGATCGAGGGGCAGCTGCGCCGGCTGACACCCACGCTCTCCTGGGAGCTGGCGGCGTCGGGGATGTTCTTCTTCACCTGCGGGCTGGCGAAGAAGCTCCTGATCGCGGATACGCTCGCGCCGCACGTCGACCGCCTCTTCGCCGGCCACGCCCACCTCGGGCTCGTCGGCGCCTGGGCGGCGGCGGCCGGCTACGCGCTTCAGCTCTACTTCGACTTCTCGGGTTACTCGGACATGGCGGTGGGGCTGGCATTCCTGCTCGGCTTCCGCTTCCCGCAGAACTTCGACTCGCCCTACAAGGCCGTGAACATCTCGGACTTCTGGCGGCGGTGGCACATGTCGCTCTCGTTCTGGCTCCGCGACTACCTCTTCATCCCGCTCGGCGGCTCGCGGGACGGCAAGCTGCACACCCTGCGCAACCTCGGCATCACGATGTTCCTGGGCGGTCTGTGGCACGGCGCCGCGTGGACGTTCGTGGTCTGGGGGCTCGTCCACGGAGCGCTTCTGATCGTGCACAACCTCCTACGCGGAGCCGGCCTCACGCCGCGCTCGGCCGCTGTGAACCGGGCGGTCACGTTCGCCTGCGTCGCGGCTGCGTTCGTGATCTTCCGCGCTCCGAGCCTCGAGATCGCGGGCGACGTGCTCTCCGCGATGGCGGGGATGAACGGGATCGAGAACCTCTCGGCGCTGCATGCGCAGGTGGGTGCGTCCATGGCGGCCGGCGTCGCAGCGCTCCTCGTCTTCGTGAACGTGGCCCCGAACACGTGGCAGGTGGAGCTCCGGCCGCGGCCCGTCTATGGGCTCGCGCTTGGCGCCGCGCTGGCGGCCGCCGTCCTCACGATCGGGAACCCCAGCCCGTTCATCTATTTCCGGTTCTAGGGTCGCCGACCCCACCCGGATGGGTGGTCGCGCGCGCGAGCCTGGACATGCCCCGGGGCTCGGCCGTATCCTGGCCCGGTGAGGCGACGTGCTGTCTGGGGGATGTGCACCGTTGCCGCGACGCTGGTCGCGCTCACCACGGCCGGGGCCGCGTGGGCGGCAACCTGGGCGTCGGGAACACGACCAACCACCTGACGCCGGTGCAGGTGCACGGTCTCGCCAACATCGTCGCCATCGCCGGAGGCCGCGACCACAGCCTGGCCGTCCGCTCCGACGGGACCGTGTGGGCGTGGGGCTGGAACACGTACGGCCGGCTCGGCGACCGCACGAAGACGAACCGGCTCGCGCCGGTGCAGGTGAGCGGCCTGGCCGGCGTCACCCGCGTCAGCGCCGGAGCCGAGCACAGCATGGCGCTCACGTCCGCGGGCATGGTCTGGACGTGGGGCCACAACAACGACGGCCAGCTCGGCGACGGGACGACCATCAACCGGCCCGCGCCGGTGAAGATCGGCGGCATCTCGGGCGCGTTCGGGCTCGGCGGCGGCGTGAACTACAGCGCCGTCCTGCACACCTAGCATCCGGCAAGTACCGCAAGAAGGGGACAGCGTTCCCTCAGGGCGGGGAGCGCGCGCCGGGTGGCGAGCGCCGATCACCGTCGCGCAATGCGGGTCTCCCTCCGTTCCATCGCGCTCTTCGCCGCGCTTGCCGTTTCCGGGCTCGGGCTCGTGCTGCTCGGCGGCCCGTCCGCCGCGAGCGCGGCGGCGCCGACGCCGTCGGCACCGTGCATCGGCTCGAGCGCGCCCGCCCACTACGCGCACGTCGTCGTGATCGTCGAGGAGAACAAGTCCTACAACCAGGTCATGGGCCATGCCCCGTACGAGACCGCGGTTTCGAAGGCGTGCGGCTTCGCCGCGAACATGCGTGCGGAGACATACCCCAGCCTCCCGAACTACCTGGCGATGACGTCCGGCGCCGTGCCGGGTGCCGTCGCGGGCCGCGATTGCCAGCCGTCCGGCGACTGCATGGCGAGCGCGCCCACGATCTTCGACCAGACGGCCGGGTCGTGGCGGGTCTACGCGGAGTCGATGCCCGGCAACTGCGCGCGCAAGAACACGCCCGATGGGCTCTACGTGCCGCGCCACACCGCCGCCCCGTACTTCACCGGTCTTGCCGCCGCGTGCCTCACGCACCAGGTTCCGCTCGGCACGACGGCGGCCGGAGCCCTGGCCGGCGACCTGAAGGCAGGCACGCTGCCGATGTTCGCGCTCGTCGTCCCGAACACCACGAACGATGCCCACGGCGGCTGCCTCTCGTGTGCCGACGCCTGGCTCTCGCGCTGGGTGCCCAAGATCGTCGCCTCGCCGGCCTACCAGGACGGGGCGACCGCCGTCTTCATCACCTACGACTCCGACGACGCCAGCGCGAAGAATCACATCGCCACGCTGGTGATCGCACCGTCCGTGAAGCCCGGCACGGTCGCCACGGGCGCCTACACGCACTACTCGATGCTGCGCACCATCGAGAGCATGCTCGGGCTCCGAGGGCGGCTCGGCGGGGCGGCCAGCGCCCTGGGCATGCGTCCCGTGTTCAACCTGTAGCTCGGCTGCAGGCGTGTCGCGCGGGCGGGTGACGCCGCGTCACGAGACGGTCGCAGAAGACGCCGATTGTCGTTTCAGGCCACCGACATCTGACGGCAGGGTCGGGGTGTGCGGGGGCGTGACGGCGTGTCGCGGAACGGTGACGGAAGACGTCGATTGTCGTTTCACCGCACCGACACGTGACGGAGGTCCGGGCCGGCCGCCGCTGCCCCCGGTTTACTCCGCCCGCCGCACGCGCGGCGCGCCGCGGGCGGCGGTGAGCTCCCAGACGGTCCCGTTCGAGGTGCGCGCGTACAGCGTGATCCGCGTCCGTGCGAGGCGCCCGGCGCCGGTCGTGTCGACGTAGACGACGCCGGGCAGGCGGGCCCCGAACGGCGTGGACGCGGCGGCGTACTCGTCCCCGGTGCGGGCATTCAGGTCCTCGGTGATCTCGCTCGCGTCGCTGGGGTAGCAGCGGCGGCATGCGCCATCCTCGCGGCCGATCGCGCGGGCGGCGTGGAACGCGCGCACCAGCAGGGCGCGGGCCGCTGAGTCGGGAACGGCCTGCGTGGTCGGCGTGGGCGGCGCCGCCGCCGGTGACCCGCCGCAGGCCGCGACCGCCGCGCCCACGAGCGGACAGACCAGGCCCAGCCGCCACATCGTGGTAAGCGTATCGCCCCGGATGGGTGAGGCACGGGCGGGGCGGGAGGCCGATAACGGAATACCGAGATGGGGGTCATCCCGAACGCCGGCAGCGCCGGTATGTCATCGAGGCTCATCGACAGTCGAGTTTAAGTGATCTGAGTGTCCCGCAAGTACGGATCCAGCCGCAGGCCCACCGCGGTCAAGGCAATTCTGCTCCTCGCCGTGGCAGCGGCTGCGCTGTGCCCGGCGACGCTCTCGCGGGCGTTCGCGTCGCAGCACCGGCCCGCCGCGCCGACGCACCTCACGGCGAGCGGGGTGACGCGGACGGCGCTCGACCTGTCGTGGAGGCGCTCCACCGGGCCCGGTCGCATCGTCGTCTACCGGGTCTACCGGAACGGCCGCAAGATCGGGCACACCAGGAGGACGCGCTACGCCGTCTCCGGCCTGCGCTGCGGCACCGCCTCGGTCTACACCGTGCGTGCCGTGACCGCCGCGGGCGGCGTCTCCGTCCCGGCCCGGCGCACGCTGAGCACCGCGGCCTGCGCGGCGCGGGACACCGAGGCGCCGTTGGCGCCGACGGGGCTGGCGCAGTCGGAGCCGGCGGAGACCGGCCTCGACCTGACCTGGCTCCCGGCGACCGACAACGTCCGCGTCGCCGGGTATCGCGTCTCGCGCGACGGCACGCCGATCGCCCGCACCGCCGAGACGAGCCTCTCCGTCGGCGGCCTGGCCTGCGGGACGTCCTACGCCTTCACCGTCGCGGCGTACGACGCCGCCGGCAACGTCTCTGCTCCGGCCTCGGTCAGCGCGAGCACCGCCGCCTGCGCGGCCCCCGCGCCGTGCAGCGGGGTGGCCGTGGCCCCGGGAGCCGACCTCGAGGCGCTCGCCGCGACCAAGCCGGCGGGGACGACGTTCTGCATCGCCCCCGGCACCTACCGCGTGCGCTCCGCCATCCGGCCCCGCGACGGCCAGCGGTTCGTCGGCACGGGCGCCGGCGTCGTCATCACGGGCGGCGCGCCGCTCACCGCTTTCGCCCCGTCGGGCGGTGTGTGGGTCGCGCCCGGCCCGACCAGTGCGGACTACGAGGCCGGGTCGGGATTCTCGGGCTATCTGCATCCGCAGGCGCCGTACGCGAACGACGTCACGATGGACGGCGTCCTGCTGGACAAGGTCGGCGTCCGGGTGGGCGGCCAGACCTACGGCGATCCCGCGTCGGCGGTCGGCCCGGGCTCCTACTTCGTGGACTACGACGCAGGGCGGGTCGAGCTCGGCTCCGACCCGGCCGGCCACGACGTCGAGATCGGCCAGGCCAGCCAGGGGTTCATCTCGACCGCGACGGGCGTCGCGCTGCGCGACCTGAAGCTGGAGCTCTTCACCTCGACCGGCGTCCTCATGCTGCCCGGCGCGTCCGCCTGGACGCTCGACGACGTCTCGGTCTCCGAGGCGCACGACTCGGGCGTGAACCTGCGCGACGGCGCGGTGATGACCGGTGGGGCGCTCGCGTGGAACGGCCGCTACGGCCTGAACGCCCGCGGCGCGGACGTCACGATCGACGGCGTGGACGTGTCGCACTCCGACGCCGCCCACTACCTCGACACGAACGGCGGCTGCGTGGCGGCCGGGGGATCGAAGTTCGTCGGAACGGTGGGCCTCGTGCTCCGGGACAGCGTGTTCCACGACAACCTGTGCAACGGCATCTGGCTGGACGTCGACACGTACGACTCGACGATCCAGAACAACACGGCCGTCGACAACCAGGATGACGGCATCCGGGTCGAGGTGAGCCACAAGCTCGTGATCTCGGGCAACACCGTGCAGGACAACGGCGGGTGGGGCATCTATCTCGCCAACGCGCCTGTGGCCGACGTCTACGCCAACACGGTGGGGGCCAACGGCAACGGCGCGATCGTCCTGAACTGGAGCGGGCGAACCACGCCGACGTCCGCATACGGGTCCTATGCCACGTCTGACGTGAGCGTCCACGACAACACGATGCGGCTGACCGCGTCCGACCAGATCGTGGGCATCATCGACAAGACCGGCACCGGCTATCCGTACACGGCCGCGGCCGACAACCACTACTACGCCAACCACTACGTGCTGCCCGACTCCGCATGGAGGTACTTCCGGCTCGCGGCCAAGGTGTCGTGGATCGGGTGGCGCACGGCGGGGATGGACACCGAGTACGCGCTGATGTGAGGTGCCCGGGAGCGGCGCTGATCCGCTGCTAGCATGTGCCCGGCGTGGCAACCACGCCGCGCCTCGGAGGTTTTGGGCATCGCGTGCCGGGTGATGGGCCGCGATGAGATGGCGGACTCTCGCATGGGTGAGCCAGTGGTGGATCTGGCAGGGATGCTGGTCGGGGTCGACGCGATCGTCTGGGGCGCCGACGCCGGCCAACGCCGCGTCGACTTCGTGAGCGAGGGGTGTCGGGCGGTCTCCGGGCACGATCCCGAGACCTGGCTCTCGGCGCCGGACTTCGCCGTCGACCTCGTTCAGGGCGCCGACCGTGAGCGCGTCGCCGCGGCGCTCGACCGGATCGCGGAGACGGGCGATCGCGAGGAGCTGGAGTACCGGCTCGAGACGCCGACCGGGCGCGCGGTCTGGGTCGTGAACGTCGTCCATGCGGTCAGCGGCCGGGACGGCCGCCGCCGGCTGCACGGAGTGATCGTGGACATCACCCGCCGCAAGGAGGCCGAGCGCGCGCTGCTCGAGCAGCTCAGCCGCTCCGAGCAGGAGTACCGCACGCTCTTCGAGCTGCACCCCAACCCGGTCTGGGTCTACGACCTCGAGACGCTGCGATTCCTGGCAGTGAACGAGGCGGCCGAGCGCCAGTACGGGTACTCCCGCCAGGAGCTGGCGTCGATGACGATCGCCGACATCCGCCCGCAGGAGGAGGTGGCGGCGATGCTGGCTGCCGTCGGCAACGTCGCCGAGGGCGCCATGCGGTCCGGCCCGTGGCACCACCGCACGCGCGACGGCACCGTCTTCGAGGTCGAGATCAGCTCGCACACGATCACGTTCGGCGGCCGCCGTGGCGAGGTCGTGATGGCGGTCGACGTGTCGGAGCGGCGGGCGCTCGAGCACCAGCTCCTCCAGGCCCAGAAGATGGAGGCGGTCGGCCAGCTCGCGGGCGGCGTCGCGCACGACTTCAACAATCTCGCCCTCGTCATCTCGGGCCATGCCGAGCTCCTCTTGGAGCGGCTCGACGACGCCCGTGCACGCGAGAGCGCTCGGGAGATCCGGCGGGCGGCAGATCAGGCGAGTGAGCTCACGCGCCAGCTCCTCGCCTTCAGCCGGCGCCAGGTCCTGCGCCCCGTCGAGCTGGACGTGAGCGACGTCTTGGCCGACCTGGTGCCGATGCTCGGCCGGCTGATCGGCGACGACATCGAGCTCTCGACCCGGCTCGCGGCAGGCACAGGCGCCGTCCAGGCCGACCCGGCCCAGCTGCGCCAGGTCGTCATGAACCTCGTGCTGAACGCCCGCGACGCCATGCCGCGCGGGGGACGGCTCTCGATCGAGACGTCCGTCCGCGACCTCGACGAGCACTTCACCGAGGCCAAGCTCGAGCTGGCTCCCGGCGGCTACGTGGTGCTGGCCGTCTCGGACACCGGCGAGGGGATGGACGAGGCCACGCGCGAGCGCATCTTCGAGCCGTTCTTCACGACCAAGGAGCCGGGAAAGGGGACGGGGCTCGGCCTCGCGACCGTCTACGGGGTCGTGAAGCAGACCGGCGGGTCGATCTGGGTGTACTCGGAGCCGGGCCGCGGCACGACCTTCAAGGTGTACCTGCCCCGGCACGGAGCGTCAGCGGCCGCCGCCCAGCGTGACCGGCCCGGCGCGACCGTCCCCGCCGCCACCGGGACGCTGCTTCTGGTCGAGGACCACGAGCAGGTGCGCACGCTCGTCCACATGGTGCTCGAGAAGCTGGGCCACACCGTCGTCGCTGCCGCCAGCGGTGGTGAGGCCCTTGCGGCGGCCGCCGCCCGCGAGGGCCCGATCGACATGGTGGTGACCGATCTCGTCATGCCGGGGATGGACGGCAAGGAGCTCGTCGAGCGCCTGCGCGAGCTTCGGCCCGGCATCCGCGCGCTCTTCACGTCCGGCTACGCGCAGGGCGTGGTGGAGGGTCACGAGCTCGGCGAGGGCGACGCGTTCCTGCCCAAGCCGTACGACCAGGCGGAGCTGGCCGCGGCTGTCGAGGCCGTGCTCGCGGCCCCGGCGCCCGGCTGACGCGTCAGTCCGCCAGGATCTCGCGGGCGGCGTTCTGGCCGGGGCCGCCGGTGACGCCGCCGCCGGGGTGCGCCCCCGAGCCGCACAGGTAGAGCCCGGGCACGGCCAGGCGGTAGCGCGCCAGGCCGAGCACCGGCCGCCAGGCGAAGAACTGGTCGAGGCCGGGCTCCGCGTGGTAGACGTGGCCGCCGGAGAGGCCGAAGTCGCGCTCGATGAGCGCCGGCGTGAGCACGCGCCGGTCCGCGACGCTGCTCCCGATCCCGGGCGCGTGCCGCTCGAGCTCGGCGACCACGAGGTCGCCGACGGCATCCGGGTCGGCGTCGTGGGGAACCCACTGCGCGAGGACGTGCATCGAGCCGTCGGAGATGGTGGCCTCGAGGTACGGGCGCTCGCTGAGCCCGCCGTACTTCCAGCAGTCGAACGCGCGCTCCACGTGGTCGATGCCGGGTGCGACGACGATCCGGCCGGCGAGGAGCTGCGGGTCGTCGACGCCGGAGAACGCCGGGGGGCCCGAGAGCCGCAGGTCGACGACCGCCGTCGCACCCGGGGTGCGGATGTTCCCGGCCCGCCAGCGCAGCCGCGGGCCGGCCTCCTCCGGGTCGAGCCAGCGCGTGAGCACGGTCTTCGGATCGACGCCGCATGCGACGACGGGGGCCTCGATCTCCTCTCCGGACGCCAGCGCCACGCCGTGGACGCGGCCGCCGCGGACGAGCACCCGCGCGACCTCGGCCCTCGTACGGATCGTGGCGCCGGCCGCCGTGGCGGCGGACTCGATCGCTGCGGCCAGCGCCGCCGGTCCGCTCGTCGCGAAGGCGGTCTGCCCGGCCGCCCCACCGTCGTTTCCGGCGGAGTCGGCCAGGAGCACCGCCGTGGTGCCGGCCGACCACGGCCCCATGGCGGTGAAGAGCGACCCCCGCGCGGCCAGGGCGGCGCGCACGGCGTCCGTGGCGAACCACTCACCGACGAAGTCCGCCGCCGCCATCGGCAGCGCCCGCGTCAGCTCCCGGGCCGAGCGCGAGTCCAGCCGCCGGTAGGCGCGCGCCAGCCGCAGTCCCGCCTGCCAGTCGCCGAGGGCGCCGGCGTCGAGGCGCGGCGGCGTTATCTCGGCCAGCTCGCCGAGGAACCGGGCGAGCACGCGCACGTGGGCGTCGAATCGCGGATAGGCCGTGGCGTCGGCGCCCGAGACCGCCGCCAGGCCCTCGGCCGTGCGGCCCGGATCCGCCCAGAACGCGACGGGCGCGCCGCCCTCGCGGAGCGCCAGCATGCGGATCGGGGGCCGGGCCAGCTCCAGGCCGTGGCGCTCCAGCTCGAGCTCGGCGACGAGGGCCGGCCGCAGCCTCCCGACCGTCGAGACCACGCCGTCGAGGATCCCGCCGGTGCGCTCCCGCCGCTCCACCACGAGCACGCGGCGGCCGGCCCGGGCCAGGAGCGCCGCGCAGACCAGGCCGTTGTGCCCGCCGCCGGCGACGATCGCGTCGTAGCTCACCGGCTGCTCCGCGACCTCAGGTGCTCGAGGGCGGCGATCCGGCCCGGCGCGCCCATGAGCCCGCCGCCGGGGTGCGCCGCCGACCCGCACATCCAAAGGCCGTGCACCGGCGTGCGGTACCGGGCCCAGCCGGGCACCGGCCGGTTGAAGAAGAGCTGCTCCAGCGACAGCTCGCCCTGGAAGATGTTGCCCTCGGAGAGCCCGATCCGCTGCTCGATGTCGAGCGGCGAGAGCACCTGCTCGCCCACGATCAGGTCGCGGATGTTGGGGGCCCGCTCGGCCAGCGTGTCGACCACGGTGTCGCGGAACGCCTGCCGGTGGGCGTCGTCCCAGGCCCCGCCGTCGGCCAGGTGGTACGGCGCGTACTGGACGAAGCAGCTCATGACGTGCTTGCCGGGCGGCGCCATCGCCGGGTCGACCAGCGTGGGGATGATGGCGTCGATGTAGGGCCGGCGGGAGAAGCGGCCGTACTTGGCGTCGTCGTACGCGCGCTCCATGTAGTCCACCGACGGCGAGAAGCTGATGGCGCCGCGCAGGTGCTCGCCCCGGCCGGGGAGGCAGGTGAACTCCGGCAGCCCGTCGAGCGCCAGGTTCACCTTCCCGGACGAGCCGCGGAAGCGGTAGCGGCGGACGTCCGCGGCGAACTGGCCGTCCAGCACACCGGGCTCGAGCAGGTCGAGGAACGTGACGCGCGGGTCGGCGCTCGAGAGGACGGCGTCCGCCTCGATGGTCTCGCCCGACCGGAGCGTCACCCCGACCGCCCGCCCGCCGCGCACGTCGATCGCCGCGACCGGCGCCTCGGTGCGGATCTCCGCGCCCTGGGCCCGGGCGGCCGAGGCGATCGCGAGGCTGACGCCGCCGGTGCCGCCACGCGGGATGCCCCAGGCCCGGAACGCCCCGTCGATCTCGCCCATGTAGTGGTGCAGGAGCACGTAGGCCGTGCCGGGCGAGCGGACGCCCTGGAACGTGCCGATGATGCCCGACGCGGCCATGGTGGCCTTGAGCGGGTCGGTCTCGAACCACTGGTCGAGGAAGTCGGCGGCGCTCATCGTCATGAGCTGGATGAACGTGTCGCGCTGCCGGCGCGGAAGGCCGGCGAAGCGGCGCGCCAGCGGCGCGAGCGAGACCCACTCGGCCGGCCGGATCCGGCCCTGGTCGCCCGGCACCGCCGACAGGATCGGCTTGATGAACCGGGCCATCTGCGCCATGAGGATGCCGTACTCCTCGTACGCCTCCGCGTCGGTGAGCGACCAGCGGCGCAGCTCGCGCACCGTGCGGCCGTGGTCGTTCAGGCGCCACAGGTGGTCGCCCTCGAGCGGCGTGAAGGTGCCGTCCAGGGGCAGGATGGCGAGACCGTGCCGGGGCAGCTCGAGGTCGCGGACGATCTCGGGGCGAAGGAGCGACACGACGTACGAGGCGACGCTGAACCGGAACCCGGGCACGATCTCCTCCGTGACGGCCGCGCCGCCGAGCACGTCGCGCCGCTCGAGCACGACGACCCGCAACCCGGCGCGCGCCAGGTACGCCGCGCAGACCAGGCCGTTGTGACCGCCCCCGATGACGATCGCGTCGTAGCGCTCCTGCATCGCGGCGCGATGCTAGATGATCCACCGATGTCCTCCGAACGCTTGCCCGGGCCGCTCACGCTCACCGACGGTGGGATGGAGACGGCGCTCCACTTCCACCAGGGCGTCGACCTCCCGTGCTTCGCGGCGTTCCCGCTGGTCGAGACCGAGGAGGGGCGCGAGTCGCTGCGCGCGTACTTCCGGCCGTACCTCGACCTGGCTCGCGACCGCGGCCTCCCGTTCGTCCTGGACGCGCCGACGTGGCGCGCGAACGCGGACTGGGGGGATGAGCTCGGCTACGACGCCGGGGCGCTCGCCGCCGTGAACCGGCGCGCGGTCGAATTCGTCGACGAGCTGCGGCGGGAGGCGGTGCGGGCGGGCGGCCCGCCGATCGTGACCGAGGCGCTCGTCGGGCCGCGCGGCGACGGTTATGCGCCGGGCCGGATGATGTCGGCGCGGGAGGCGGAGGAGTACCACGCGCCGCAGCTTCGGGCGTTCGCGGACGCGGCGGCCGACCAGGTGGCGGCGATGACGATCGCCCACGCGGACGAGGCCGTGGGCATCGTCCGCGCTGCCCGTGCCGTGCGGCTCCCGGTCACGGTGGGGTTCACGCTCGAGACCGACGGCCGGCTCCCGAGCGGCCAGCCGCTTGCCGCCGCCGTCGAGCAGGTCGATCGCGAGACCGACGGCGCAGCGGAGCGCTTCATGCTGAACTGCGCGCACCCGGCCCACTTCGCCGGTGTGCTCGCCGCGGGCGGCGCCTGGCGCGACCGGATCGGGGCGGTGCGCGCGAACGCGTCGATGCTGAGCCACGCCGAGCTCGACGAGGCCGCGGAGCTCGACGAGGGCGACCCGGACGACCTCGCGGTCCGCTACCTCGCCCTGCGCGACCTGCTGCCGAGCCTCGAGGTCGTCGGCGGCTGCTGCGGCACGGACATCCGCCACGTGACCGCGATCTGCGACGCGTGGCTGGCCCGGCCATCATCTACTCTGCCGCGGCGATGACTGCCCTCTCGCCCTTCCATGCCCGCACCGCCGGCCTGAACGCCAAGCAGTCCTGGTTGGAGTGGGCCACCTACCTGGCGCCCGCCGGCTACGCCGACATGCACGACATCGAGTACACGGCGGTCCGCGAGGCGGCCGCGGTGTTCGACGTCTCGCCGCTCTGCAAGTACGTCGTCTCGGGCCCGGACGCGGTCCGGCTCGTCGACCGGGTGATCACACGCGACGCCGCGCGGCTCGAGGTGGGCCAGGTGGCCTACACGCCGTGGTGTGACGAGGCCGGCAAGGTGATCGACGACGGCACCGTGGCCCGCCTCGACGAGACCCGCTTCCGGTGGACGGCGGCCGATCCCCAGTACCGCTGGCTTCGCATGAACGCGGCCGGCCTCGACGTCGAGATCGAGGACGTGACCGACGCCGTGGCCGCGCTCGCGCTCCAGGGCCCGCGCTCGCGCGGCGTCCTCGAGGCCGCGACGGGCGAGGAGTGGGGCAGCCTGCGCTACTTCCGGCGGCGGGCGTGCGTGATCGCCGGCGTCGACGTGGACGTCAGCCGCACCGGGTACACGGGCGACCTGGGGTACGAGCTCTGGATCCCGGCGGCCGCCGCCGTCGCGGTCTGGGACGCGCTCTTCGCGGCGGGCGAGCAGCACGGCATCCGCCCGGCGGGGCTCCGGGCGCTCGACGTCGTCCGCGTGGAGGCCGGCCTCATCCTGATCGAGGTCGACTACACGAGCGCGTTCCGGGCGACGACGTCCGACCACGAGTACTCCCCGTTCGAGATCGGCCTGGGCCGGCTCGTGAACTTCGAGAAGCCGAGCTTCGTCGGCCGCCGGGCGCTCCTGCGGGAGCGAAGCCGCGGCGGGCCGCGCCGCCGGCTGGTCGGGCTCGAGCTCGACTGGATCGGCATCGAGCGGGCGTTCGCGAAGCACGACCTGCCGCCGGCCGTCTCGGCCACGGTCTCCCGGGAGCCGGTGCCGGTGCTCAGCCGCCGCGGGCAGGTCGGCCGGGCGACGAGCACCTGCTGGTCGCCGCTGCTCAAGAAGATGGTGGCGCTGGCGTCGGTGGGCCCGCGCCACTCCGAGGCGGGGACGCCGCTCGAGGTCGAGTGGTCGGTGGAGGGCGAGCGCGGGCGGGTCGGCGCGACCGTGGTCGAGCTGCCGTTCCTCGACCTGCCGCGCCGCCGCGCGATCGTGTAGGCGATGGCACGCCCTGCGACGCACCACGACTGCGCCCGCGCGCTCTGGCTGCTCGGGCTCGAGCCGCCGGTCACGGCCGCCCAGCTGCAGACGGCCTACCGGGCCCGGATCGCCCAGGCCCACCCGGATCTCCACCTCGAGTCCGAGGCCCGCACGGAGGCCGCCAATGTGCTGAGCCGCGCGCTGAACGCGGCGCGCGACCTGGTCGCCGACTGGATCGCCTCCGAGCGCGACTGGCCCGCATTGGCCGGGCGGGCGCCGGCGGCGGCGACTGGCGCAGCCGCACCGGTCGCCGCGCCGGTCTGCCGCCGCACCGGGCTGCGGGCGGGCGACCTCGTCCGGGTGTGGCCGTACGACGGGGGCCTGGAGGTGGTGGCGGGCACCGAGCCCGACCGCGACCGCGCGTGGGTGATCCTCCAGGACCGCGGTGCCGTTCGCTCCGAACGGGTGATGCTGGCCGCCTACCAGTGCCCTGCCTGCGGGCGCTGCGCCGGTCCGGCGGTGGAGCATCCGGTGCTGCGCCCGTGCCCGGAGTGCCTGACCGACCTGCGCGCGCTGGAGCGGCGGCCGGCCGAGACGCGCCGCGTGCGAAGCGCGATCGAGGCCCGCGCGGAGGCGGGGCTGGCCGAGGCCCGGGCGCTTCGGGACGAGCGGCTCGAGCAGCGGGCCGAGGCCCGGCGGCGCTGGGCGCGCAGCCTTCGCCGCGCCGGGCCCGACGACCTTCGCGCCGCGCTTGTGTCCGCGTTCACCAATGCCTTCGACCGGTGGACCGCGCCGGTGTAGACTCGCCCGGCCTGGCGCGGCCAATCGAAGGAGGATCGATGCATCGGACCAGCGTGCGGATGAACCGCCGCGAGGTGCTCGGGCTGGGGGCGCTGGCACTCGGCGCGGCGGCCTGCGGCGGCTCGACCGGCGGGGGCGGCGCATCGGCGTCCTCGCAGTCCCTCTCGGGCAAGAAGCTCGAGGGCACGCTCAAGTTCTACAACTGGGCCCAGTACGTGAATCCGGTGAACCCGAAGGCGTACGAGGCCGCCACGGGCGTCAACTTCGAGGAATCGAACTTCACCTCGAACGAGCAGCTGCTGACGAAGCTCCAGACGACGAAGGGCCAGAAGGTCTACGACATCATCGTGCCCGACGCCGACCACGTCCGGATCGAGAAGGACCTCGGGCTCCTGATGAAGCTCGACCACAGCCTCATCCCGAACCTGAAGAACCTCGCGCCGCACTGGACGCAGATCTCGTACGACCCGGGCAACGTGTACTCGGTCGTGAAGGACACCGGCATCACCTGCTTCACGCTTCGCACCGACACCGTGAAGACCGAGCTGCACACCTGGAAGGACTTCTTCGACTTCCTGCCGCATGCTGGCAACCTGACCGTGAACTTCATCGAGAGCCCGTCCGAGGTGATCGGCGTGGCGCTGAACAGCCTCGGCTACTCGATGAACACCGATGACGAGGGCCAGCTCTCGGAGGTGCGCGAGCTCCTGCTGAAGGTGAAGCCGTACGTCGACACCGTGAACGAGGTCTACGTGAACGACTTCCAGGCCGGCAAGATCGATCTGGGCATCACGTACTCCGGCGACGGCCTGCGGATCCAGGCGGCCCGCAAGAAGGACGGCGACATCGCCGTCATCGCGCCCGAGGGCAGGTCCGAGATCTGGACCGACAACTGGGCGATCTCGGCCTACGCGCCGGATCCGGTGGCCGCGCACGCCTGGATCAACTTCATCCTCCAGCCCGACGTGAACGCGAAGGAGATGGAGTACGTCGCGTACGAGGTGGGGACGCCGGCCTCCTACCCGATCGTCGGGGAGCTGGCCAAGAACCCGCTCGTCGTCTTCCCTGACCGCATCCTGAACGAGTACGAGATCCTCGAGACGACGCCCGAGCGCCAGAACACGCGCCAGCAGATCTGGAACCAGTTCAAGGCCGCGTAGCGGGATGGACGGCCGGACGCGTCGCGTGCTCGTCGCCGCCGTGGCAGCGGCCGCCCTGCTCGGGGCGGGCGCTGCCGCGGCGTCCGCCCAGGTCACGGTCGTGCTCGACCCGGGCCACAACCGCTACCCGAACCTGGGCTACGAGCCGATCGGGCCCGGCTCGTCCACGCTGAAGATCAAGGACGGCGGCGGGACGCACGGGTCCGTCACCGGCCAGTCGGAGGCAACGGTCGTCCTGCGCATCGCGCGGCGGCTGCGAACGCTGCTTCGCGCCGACGGCCTCCACGTCGTCATGACCCGGCAGCGGACGTGCTGCCGCAGCAAGGGCAACATCGCCCGGGCGGAGATCGCAAACCACGCGCACGCCGCGCTCTTCCTCCGCATCCACGCCGACGGCTCGACCGACCACTCGGTGCGGGGCACGTCGATGCTCTATCCGGCCCTGCACGCGGGGTGGACGGACGACATCGATGGCCGCAGCCGCCAGGCGGCCCGGATCGTCCAGTCCCGGCTCCTGCGCTGGCTGGGATGGCCCGACCGCGGCCTCGTCGCGCGCGGCGACCTGACCGGGTTCAACTGGGCCGACGTGCCGGCCATCCTCACAGAGGTCGGCTTCCTCACGAACCCGGGCGAGGACCGGGCGCTCGCGCGACGGCGGACGGTGAGGCGGATCGCGCGCGGGTTGGAGGGCGGCGTGCTCCATTACCTCGAGGCGCGCGGCCTGCGCTACCATACGGCTCGTACAGGATCGTGACAGGAGGCACGATGCGCGTCAGCGCGATCATGCAGACCGACCTGGTCACGACCGCGCCGGATGCGGCCGTGGTGGATGTGGCCCGCCTCCTCACGGAGCGGCGGGTGGGGGCATGCCTCGTGCTCGAGCACGGCGAGCTGGCCGGCATCTTCACCGAGCGCGACCTTCTGCGCCTGGTTGCGTCGGGGGCCGACGTGCGCGACCGGCCGGTGCGCGAGGCGATGGCGACCGACCTCACGTTCGCGCACCCGGACGCCGACCTGCTGTGGGCGGCCGAGACGATGCGCCGCCTCGGCGTTCGCCACCTGCCGGTGGGCGAGGGCAGGCAGGCGGTAGGGATCATCTCGATCCGCGATCTCTACGCGGCGGCGGAGGCCGTGCTGCGGCTCGACCCGCGCGGCGCGGACGCCGCCCGCGACATGCTCGCGGCGGCGAGCCACTGAGCGACGAAAGGAGCGGGGCCATGCAGGGACGAGACGACGCGTACGCAATCCGGATCGGGCTTCTGGCGGTGGTCGCCTTCATGTCGTGGCCGGTGTGGCTCGCCATCGTGGCGGGCCAGCATCGGTTCACGACGGCCGTCGGGCTCTCGGCGCTCGTCCCGCTCACCCTGACGCTGATGGTGCCGGCGTTCGCCTTCCACGCGGGCGGCTACCTGCACCGCGGCCTGGTCTCGCTGGAGCACCGGCTCCACCTCGACACCTTCATCGATCACCACCTGCACCGCCACGCCTAGCGGCGGCGCTGGAACGCCGCCGCTGGGGTCTGACCCCGCAATTGCAGCAGGCGCGAAGCGCCGCAGCTGCGATGGAGGGGTCTGACCCCGTCGTTGCGCGGCGCAGCCGGGCAACGTCCGGCCCGAAGGGCCGGCACCGCTGCCCTGCCACCAGCGGAGCCCGGGTTGCACCGCTGCGCGGAGCGCAGGTGCAACGCGGGCGGGCGGTCCCGAAGGCCCGCCACCACGTTTCGTGAAACCCGGGCGCCCACCAGCGAGGCGAACCCATGGGGTCTGACCCGTACGGGGTCAGACCCCGGTGGTCTTGACCTGGCGCGCTCGGTGCGCGCGCACCTTCTCGCGGCTGCCGCAGACGGCCATGCTGCACCAGCGCGCCGAGCGGTTCTTGGACAGGTCGTAGAACGCCCAGCCGCAGTCGCGGGCGGGGCAGGCCTTGAGCCGGGCGAACGTCCCGTCGGCGATCGAGGTGAAGACGATCGCGACGATCGAACCGACGACTGCGGCGATCGGCTCCTCGGGCTGCGGCACGAGCGCTGCGGTGCCGTCCTCGTCGAACCGCACGCGCAGGCCGCCGCGCCCCGCGCGGTTCAGGCTACGGAGCGCCTCGGGATCCACCGGATCTCCGTTATTGGCGCGGAGGAGCCCCCTGAGCGCCTCGCGGAACTCCGCCATGCGGGCGATCTCGTCGTCCGTCGGACGCAGGTCAGCGGGGGCGAGCGACCGATCGCGAAGCCAGTCGCGCAACCCGGCCGGCGTCTCGATCGCGTCGGTGCCCGCCTCGACGTCGAGGGTGTTCACGAGCTCCTGGACGATCAGGAGCGCTCCCGGGGCCGGATTGGCGGCGGTGTCGGTCACGCTGCCGACACGATACCAGCAAAATCGCTTGACAGGTAACAGTAACCGCTGTAGGCTTCATGCCGGTAACGAAGAAGATGAACGGACTCCCCGCACCCGCAGCAGCAGCCCAGGACCTGCCCCGCGCCCGCGCCGCCCGAGGCGTGCTCGTACGCCAGGCGCTCGCGATGGCCGCGATGGCGGTGCTGGCCGCTCTCACCGGCTTCGCCTGGCTGGCCGTCCCGGCCGCGCTCGGCACGCTGGCGCTGGCGGCCGGAGCGGTCGTGCTCGAGCTGCGCTCCCGTCGCGACGCCGACGTCATGCTGCACTCGGCGCCGTTCACGGGGGAGGGCCGCGACCCCGAAACCTCGGCCGTCCTCGCCAGGCGCGCCGCGGCGCTGACCGCGCCCAGGCATCTGCGCGCGCTGGCGGCCTCCGTCCGGGCGCACGCGCACAGCGGTCGCCACATCCTCGTTCCCCAGCCGCCCGCGGCCCGGCTGCTCTCGTCCCACGTCGAGAGCGCCGACCGCATCGCCGCTGCCCTCGACCGGCGCCCGGCCGACGTGCGCGCGGTCGTCGAGCTGGAGTGGCTGCTCTCCGACCCGCGCCCGTCCGAGGACCGGCTCCGGCGGGTCGAGCGGCTGCTGGCCGCGTCCTAGACGGTCACGCGTGCGCCGGCGCGGCCTGCGCCACGGCCGTCCCGATCACCTCGGCCACCTTCGCCAACTCCTGCTCGGAGATGACGTAGGGCGGGGAGATCTGAAGCGCGCGCCCCGCCAGGCCGCGCGTGAGGACGCCGTTTCGGCGACAGCCGGCCACGATCCGCTCGACCAGGCCCGGGTCCGCGGCGCGCGCCTCGGGGTCGATCTCGACCGCCGCCAGCAGGCCGAGGCCGGCACGCACCTCGCTCACGAGCGGCAGGTCGGCGAGCGGCGCGACGATGCGGGCCAGCACCGGCTCCATCTCGGCGACGCGGTCCACGAGCTCCTCGCGCTCCATCAGGTCGAGGTTCGCCAAGCCGGCCGCGCACGCCGCCGGGTGGCCGGAGTACGTGAAGCCGTGGCGGAAGATCGCCCGGCCCGGCTCGGTCCAGAACGGCTCCTGTACGCGGGCGGAGATGATGACTGCGCCGAGCGGGAGGTAGCCGGAGGTGATCGCCTTGGCGCAGGTGATCAGGTCGGGCTCGATCCCGAGCCGCTGGCAGCCGAACCACCTGCCGAGCCGGCCGAACCCGGTCACGACCTCGTCGGCGATCAGCAGCACGTCGTGCTTCCGGCACAGGTCCTGGACCGCCGCCCAGTAGCCGTCGGGCGGATGCAGGATCCCGCCGGCGCCGATCACCGGCTCGCCGATGAACGCCGCGATCTCGCCCGCCCGCTCCTCGAAGAGCGTCGCGAGGGCGGCCGGGTCGTCGTGCGGAACGGACGCGACGTCGGCGATCAGCGTGCCGAAGCCCTCGCGGTTGGTGGCGATGCCGGCCAGGCTCGTGCCGTAGGCGTTCATGCCGTGGTAGCTGTGCTCGCGGTGCACGACCAGCTGCTTGCCCGGCTGCCCGAGCGCGTGCCAGTACCGGCGGGCGAGCTTGGCCGCCGTGTCGACGGCGTCCGAGCCGCCGGAGCCGAAGAACACGGCCGCGTCGGGGAACGGCGCCAGCGACGACACCCGCTCGGCGAGCTCGAGGGCCGGCCGGTTGGCGAGCCGGTCGAAGGTGTCGAACGCCGCCAGCTCGCGCATCTGCGCCGCGACGGCGTCGGCGATCTCGGCCCGCCCGTGTCCGACGGCGGCGTACCAGAGCCCGCCGCGGGCGTCGACGTACTCGTTGCCGTCGGCGTCCCAGACCCGGGCGCCGCGGCCGCGGACGATCACGACCTCGTCGTCCTTGACGGCCGCCATGTCGGCGAACGGATGCCAGAGGCGCGTGCTCACCGGGCCGACGATACCAGCCCTTCGAAGACGGGCGCCCCATGCCCGTCGTGCTCGGCGTCGGGATGCCAGAGGACGCCGACGCAGAAGCGGCGGCCGGGATGCTCGATCGCCTCGATGACGCCGTCGCCGGCCCGGGCCGAGACGACCAGGCCCTCGCCGACGCGCGCGATCCCCTGGTGGTGGTGCGAGTGCACGCGCAGGCGCTCGCCGATCAGGCGGCGCGCCAGCGTGCCGGGGACGGTCTCCACCTCGTGCACGCCGAACTCGGAGTCGGAGAGCCGGTGCGGGCTGACGTCGATGGTGTCGGCCAGGTGCTGGTCGAGCGTCCCGCCGAGGGCAACGTTCAGCACCTGCACGCCGCGGCAGATGCCGAGGAGCGGCACGTCGCGCGCCACCGCCCGCCGGACGAGCGCGAGCTCGACGGCGTCGCGCCGCGGGCTGAGCGTCCCGATCGACGCGTGCGGCTCCTGGCCGTAGTGGGTGGGGTCGATGTCGTTGCCGCCGACGACGAGGAGCGCGTCGACGATGTCGAGCACGTCGTCGGGCTCCTCGATCCAGGTCGTGTCGGCCGGCAGCACCACGGGGCGCCCGCCGGCCAGGCGGATCCCCTCCACGTACCCCTGCGACACGAGCACGGCGTCGCACGACCAGTGCGACATCGCCGCCTGCGTCCAGTAGCTCGTGACGCCGACGGTCGGCCGGCTCACAGCCGCCCCGCCGCCGTCCCGGCCGCCTCGACGGCCCGGTCGACGTCCGCGTCGGTGTGGGCGGTCGAGACGATCATGTGCAGGAGGAGCGCCGGGCTCGCGTACACGCCCAGGCCGAAGAGCTCGTGGACGAAGCGCCGGTAGAGGGCCGGGTCGGCATGGGTGCAGAAGTCACGCATGTCGTGGATCGGCCCGGCGTCCGCGTGGCCGTGACGCAGCGGCAGCACCTGGAGCATCGGCCCGACGCCCTGCACGATGGCCGGGATCCCGCTCGCCTCCAGCGCGCCGGCGAGGCCGGCCGCGAGCCGCTCACCCAGGCGCGTCATCGCGGCCGCGGCGGCGGCGCCGTCCTCCGTCAGCATGTCGAGGCTCTCGGCCGCGATGGTGAGGGCCAGGTTGGGCGCGTTCTGGGTTCCGTAGTGCAGGACGCCGCCGCCCGCCAGGGCGTCCATGACCTCCGCCCGCCCCGTGATCGCGGCGAGCGGGAGCCCGGCGCCGAGCGCCTTCCCGAACGTCGCCAGGTCGCCGGTCACCCCGTAGAGCGCCTGGCAGCCGCCGGGATGGAGCCGAAACCCGGTCACGGTCTCGTCCATGATCAGGAGCGCGCCATGCTCGTCGCACAGGCGCCGCATCGCCTCGAGGTACCCGGGCCGGGGCGGGATGACGCCCATGTTCGCCATGACGGGCTCGGTGATCACCGCCGCCACGCGGCCGCGATGCCGGTCCAGGCAGCCGGCCAGGAGCTCCGCGTTGTTCCACGCGCACAGGACGGTGTCGGCGACGGCCCCCTCCGGGAGGCCCTGCGAGTCGAGGACGCGCGGCGGGTCGGCCGGCTCGCCGAGCGTCGCCGGGTCGCGCGGGTGCGAGCTCACCAGGAAGGCGTCGTGCCAGCCGTGGTAGTGGCCCTCGAACTTGACCACGAGCGGGCGGCCGGTCACGGCGCGGGCGATCCGGATCGCCGCCATCGTGGCCTCGGTCCCGGTGTTCGCGAACCGCACCCGCTCGGCGCCCGGCACGAGCCGGGCGATCCGCTCGGCCACGTCCGCCTCGATCTCCGACGCGGTCGCGAACAGTGTGCCCTGGTGGAGGGCGCGCTCGCCGGCGGCGACGAGCCGGGGATGGGCGTGCCCGTGCAGGAGCGCGCCGTAGGCCATCATCAGGTCGACGTACTCGTTGCCGTCGGCGTCGGTGATGCGCGCGGCCGCGCCGGAGGCCATGAAGATCGGGACGTCGTAGTTGACGTTCCCGCGGGACGGCGACGACACCCCCTCGACGAGCGTCTCCCGGGCCCGATCGAAGAGTGCGCGGGAGCGGTCGAGCGTGAATGGCACGGCTAGTGGATCGTCCGGCAACGTCCGCCGCTCTCGCGGCCTGCGTGGGTAGCAGGCCGCTCGCGGAACCTGTCAGGGCGTTCGCCCTGACGGGCCGGCGGCCGCAAAGCTGCGCGCTGCTGTGTCCTCGGTCGCGCCGATGGGTCCACTATCGGCGCTCCCTGCGTCCGTGCATCGCGTGCTTTTCGCTCGCCATTGACACCAGCAACGTTACCGGACGACCCACTGATTACAGTAGCGGCATGGAGGGCGTGACGGCGATGGTGGTGGGCCCCGGCAACCTGGGAGCGATGCTGGCGGAGGCGCTGGCGCTCGAGCCGGCCGTCGGGAAGCTCGTCGTCGCCGGCCGCCGCCGCGAACGCTGCGAGGCGGTCGCCGGCCAGGCACGTCTGGTCGCGGCGATCCATGGCCGCAGCCCCGAGGTGGTCGCGGCCGCGCCGGACTGGAGCGGCGACGGCATCGACATGGCGGTGCTGGCACCGACGATGCAGTCGTGGTGGGTGCTGAACGAGCTGCCGGAACCGGCGCGCGCCCCGCTGCGCAAGCTCGGCCTGGCCGCGTGGCTGCCGTTCCCGCTGGCGCCGCTGATCGAGGTGATGGAGCAGCTCGGGCCCGGGCCGTTCTCCGTCATCGTCTCGTTCCCCGACCTGACGGGCCCGGTGCTGAAGGCGATGGGCCACGACGTCAGCTGCGGCCTCGGCAACGTCTCGGAGGTCGCGGCCAAGTTCCCGCGGCCGGTGCGGCTGGTCGCCCACCACGCGCTCGGCCCGCACGCCTTCGGGAGCTACGGCAGCTTCGGCGGCGAGCTGCCGCCCTATCTCGTCGACATGCCGAAGGACGAGGCCGACGCAATCATCCGCCGGCCCTGGCCGCTCCTCACCGACCGCGACATGAACCGCGTGACGGCCGCCGCCGCCGCCCGGCTCTTCGCCGCGCTCCTGGGCGACGACATGACCGCCGACCACGTGCCGACCCCCGCCGGCCTGCCGGGCGGGTATCCCGTGCTGGCGGGCGGCATGCGCGTCGAGCTCGACCTGCGCTGGCCGGTCGCGGAGGCGATCGCCGTGAACGAGGCGGGCGGCCGGTTCGACGGGGTCGAGCGGATCGAACCGGACGGGAGCGTCGCGCTCACCGCCGAGACGGCCGAGACGCTGAAGCGCGTGCTCGGCTACGACGTGCCCGTGCTGCGCCCGTCAGAGGCCGCCGGGGCGGCCGCGGAGCTGAAGCGGTGCTTCGAGCGCCACGCGGCCGCCCCGTGACCCGATCGTCTAGTCGCCCGCCGCCGGCTCGAGGCCGCCGGTCTCGAGCGGGAGCTCGACCTGCCGCCGGCGCACCGGCGAGCCGATCACGTAGCCGACGATGGCGAACGCGACCACGAGCCCCAGCGTCCCGAGGGTGAAGACCTCGAACCGCGCCTGGCTGAGGCCCCAGATCTCCTTGAAGTCGCCGTACTGGACGGCAGGGATCGCACTCCAGATGTTGTTGTGGATCCAGGTGAGCGCGGTCTCGATCGTGCTGGGGAAGACCGCCACCCAGGATCCCAGGAGCATCCAGAAGAACGTCAGGCCGCCGGACAGCCAGAGGCCCGTCTTCCCGCCGGGGACGACGTAGGGCCGGTGGACGTGCGGATGGCTGGACCGGAGCTTGATGACCGTCGGGAAGATGAGCAGGTAGGAGATGAGCGTGGTGGAGGTGGCCAGGTAGAGCACGACCGTGAACGTCGCGGCGTTGGAGCCGGTCGAGAACTGCTCGGCCGCGACCATGAAGATCGTCGAGACGACGCCCGACAGGACGTTCACGCGCACCGGTGTCCCCAGCTTGCTGTTGAAGACGCCGAAGAACCCGGCGAACGCGCCGTCATAGGCCGCCACGGCCTGGATCCGGTCCGAGCCGATCATCCAGACTGCGCCCGAGGTGACGAGCGCGAAGATGAAGCCCAGCGCCATCACGTCGGTGAGGAAGTTCTGCGCTCCGCCGTAGACGCTGAACGTCGTGTGCACGGCGTCCAGGAACCCGCCGATGCCCGAGATCTGGCTCGTCGGCAGCACCGCGAGGATTCCGAAGATCGGGATGCCGTACGCGAGCACCGTGATGATGCCGCTCTGAATCACCGTCACCGGCACGTCGCGCTGCGGGTTCTCCATCTCCTCGGCGGCACCGTTCTGCAGCTCGAAGCCGACGTAGTTGAAGAGGAGCAGCGGCACGAGCCCGAGGAAGATGGCCGTGGTGGGCTTGAAATCGCCCGCGCCGTAGCCGTGCACGCCGTGCTCGATCGCGTAGATCAGCACCGTGATCGAGAAGAACGCGAGAACCGCGATGCGGATGATGGCGCCGACGTTGGGGATCCACTTGCCGCGGCGGAGCGAAACGATCGCGACCGTGATCGAGAACCAGATGAAGATGAGCTTGAAGACGTAGTCGCCGACCGTTCCGGTTCCGATCTGGGAGATGTTGCTGCTCCACGCCTCGGTGGCGATGAACGCCAGCGAGCCGCCGACCCAGAACGGGTTCGTGACCCAGTACAGCACCGCGCCGATCCCCGCGGTCAACCGGCCCCACGACATCTTCATCCACTCGTACGGTCCGCCCTCCTGGGTGAAGGCGGTGCCGAGCTCGGCCATCGCCAGCGCGTAGGGCAGCAGGAAGAACACCGCGATGAAGATCAACCAGGTGAACGTCTCCGCGCCGTAGGACGACACCTGGCCGAGGGTGTCGAGCCCGACGAGCGCGCACACCGTGAAGAAGAGCATGTCGAAGCGGCGCAAGCTCTTGTGCAGCTTGGCCTTCTCCGCGACCGCCATGGCGGTCGTGCGCTCGACCTCCAAGGGTTCCGATGAGGACATCCGTCCCTCCCAATGAGAAATGCCCGCCCCGGACCGGACAGCCGGAGCGCGCGAGATGACCCGGGGAGTTTGGCGGAAAACACTCAAAAAAGCTAGAGCGACTCCTCACCCGCGCGCATCGCCGCGCGCATGCCGCCGTCCACCAGGATGACGGCCCCGTTCACGAAGGCCGCATCGTCGGACGCCAGGAAGACGGCGGCGGCCGCGACGTCCGCGGCCTCGCCGACCCGCCCGATCGGCGGCACCGGCCAGGTGGACGGGTCGTCGGGCCGCTCCGGCTCGCCCGGCGCCCGCATCTCGCGCATCCCGGGCGCGATGTCGCCTGGGCAGAGCACGTTCGAGCGCACGCCCCGGCGGCCGCAGTCCACGGCCAGCATCTTGCCGAGCATGATGACCGCCGCCTTCGACACCGAATAGGCGCCGATCGGGTCCTCGCCGATCACGCCGGCGTCGGAGGCGATGTGGACGATCGAGCCGCGGCGGCGCTCGAGGTGCGGGAGGCAGGCGCGGGCGTAGCGCAGGCAGCCGGTCACGTTGACGTCGAGGATCCGGGTCAGCTCGCCGGGCGGCGTCTCGGCGAGCGGCAGGACGATCCCGGTGCCCGCATTGCAGACGAGCACGTCCAGCCCGCCCAGCCGCTCCACCGCCGCCGAGACCGCCCGGTCGGTGTCGGCGTCCGAGCGCACGTCGGCGGCGATGAAGGTCGCTCCGGTCTCTCGCTCGACGGCCGCCCCGCGCTCGCCGTCGCGGCCCGTGAACGCCACGCCCGCCCCCTCGGCGGCGAACCGGCGGACGGTCTCGGCGCCGAGTCCCGACGTTCCGCCCGTGACGAGGGCGGCCTTGCCGGCCAGCCGCGGCATCCGCTCAAGCGTACCGGGCTAGGCGATCGTCGGCAGCGTCATGTCGGCGAGCGTCGCGCCGCCGAGCACGCGGAGGGTCGGGTCCATCCCGGCCATGCGGCCGGCGACGACGTCCTCCAGCCTGGCCTCCGCCTCGAGCGCGAGCTCCCGGCCGGCGTCGGTCAGCTCGGTGCGCCCGAACGCGCCGCGCCGCACGGCCATGCCGCGCGCGCACAGCCGCAGGGCGAGCTGCTTGGCCTGGCTGGGGCTGGCAGAGAGCTGGTCGGCGAGGCGGGTCGTCTCGATGGGCTCCGCGCCGTGCAAGAGGAGCATGGCGTAGAGCTCCATCGGCCGCAGGTCGAGACCGCGGGCGACCTCGAGAACGGCGCGGTCGAGCGCCCTGACCATCCGCAGCCCCGCCGGCACGTCATGTGAGGAGAGGGAGGGGGATCTTCCGTTCACGACGGTGAACCGGCCGGGACTACGGAGGTCAGGAGGCTGTGTTGCCACCAGGTGGGATTGTCACAATGCCGGGTGACAATCGCCTCCCCGGATTGCGGTATTCGCGGCCCGATCGTCATCCCGGGCTCATCACGTGCGTTCGGATCCAAATCGCATCATCCGGCCACGTCGCGGCGCAGGAAGTGCACCCATGCGACGGCGAGTGCAGGGACGGCGTAGACGACCGAGATGTACGCCGCGTGCAGAACGGGGGCCCAATCGAGCGGCGTGCGGAAGAGCGCCTGCCAGGCCTGGAGCTGCGTGGTCAGCATCCAGCGCTGGGCGGCGCCGGAGTCGAGCACCGGCAGGATCTGCGTGAGCTGCATGAGGAGCGCCGCGAGCAGGGTGCCGACGACCGCCGCCGCGCTGTTGCGGCTGATCGTGGAGAAGAGCACCGCGATCGCCGCGATCCCGAGCGCCGGGAGCGCGTAGACGGCGAAGCTGCCGGCGATCAGGAGCAGCGCCCGCGACGGCGAGACCACGGTCGAGAACGTCGGCAACGGATGGATGCCGCTCGAGAGCCCACCCGCCACGAGGCTCGTCACCACCATCGTCAGCAGCGCGGCCAGGACGTAGGTGAACGCCGCTGCGACCTTCGCGACGAAGATCGCGCCGCGGCCGGCCGAGCGCGTCAGGATCGTCTTCAGCGTGCGGTTGCCGTCCTCGGCGGCGACGATGTCGCCGGCCACGAGCGCGGCGACGAGCGGGAAGAGCCAGACGCTCGCGAAGAGCAGCATGAGGAGCGGCACCGCAAGCCCGGAGTCGACGGCGTAGCGCAGGAAGAACGGGGAGCCGGGGTCGGTCGGGTGCGGCGGCCGCACCCTGATCGCGACGACCAGCACGATGGGCGCGACGGCCGCCGCCGCGAGCCCCAGGTAGGTGCGCCGCTGGGCGGCGAGCTTGCGCACCTCCCACGCGTAGGCGCGCCCGGTCATCCCTCGCCCTCCGTGATCTCGAAGAACCGCTCCTCGAGGCTGCGGCCGCCCGGCACGAGCGCGCGCACGCCGATCCCGTCCTGCGCCAGCCGCACCGACACCGTCGCCGCCGCCGCGGCGCCGGCCGCGAACCGGACCGAGCCGTCCTCCTCCGAGACGTCGCGGATGCCCGGGGTCGCGCGGCAGATCTCGGCGGCCCGGGCCGGATCGGTGGCGTCGAGCCGGTAGCGGCCGTCGGCCCGCGCCACGAGGTCGGCGAGCTCCCCTTCGTAGCGGATCCGGCCCAGCTGGATGATGGCGAGCCGGTTGCAGAGCTGCTCGACCTCGCTCATGAGGTGGGTGGAGAGCAGGATGGTGATGCCCTCGCCGGCGAGCCGCCGCACGAGGTCGCGCATGTCGCGCATGCCGGCCGGGTCGAGACCGGTGGTCGGCTCGTCGAGGAGGAGCAGCCTGGGCCGGCGCATGAGCGCTGCCGCCAGGCCGAGCCGCTGGCGCATGCCGTGGGAGTACCCGCGCACGCGGTCGCCGGCGCGGCCGTCGAGCTCCACCAGGCGCAGCACCTCGTCGATGCGCTCGCCGTCGCTCCCGTCGAGCGCCGCCAGGAGCTCGAGGTTCCGGCGGCCGGTCAGGTACGGGTAGAACGCCGGCTCCTCCACGAACCCGGCGACGTCGGCGAGCGCCGCGACGGGATCCGCGATCGGGTCCTCGCCGAACAGGCGCACCTCGCCCTCGGTGGGCGTGATCAGGCCCAGCATCATCCTGAGCGACGTGGTCTTGCCGGCGCCGTTGGGCCCCAGGTAGCCGTAGACGTCGCCGGCGGCGACGGTGAGCGTCACGTCGTCGACGGCGACCAGCTCGCCGTAGGTCTTGCGCAGCCCGCGCAGCTCGACCGGAGCGGCGGCGGTCACAGGCCGCGCGCCACGGCTTCGACGACCGGCTTCGGCATGCTCCCCAGCACGGTGTAGGTGACGCCGCCGCGCACGAACCGGATGAGCGTGCCGAGCGCCGTGACCAGCTCGCGCCCGGAGGCGCCCGACACCGACACGGACGGCAAGACGCTCCACAGGCCGCCGTTCGGGTCGCTGGCGCCGGGCTGCTCGAGGACGACGACCGAGCTCAGATTCGTGCCGTAGACGAGCACGCGCCCGGTGACGTCGGTCGAGCGGGAGGCCTCGCGGCACGTGCGCAGCTCGAGGCCGGCGAGCGACTCGGGCGCGCTGCAGGGGACGGCGCCGCCGACCGACGGCGGCGCCGCGAACCGCAGCGCCAGCGGCCGCATGCCGAACGGCAGCTTGAGCCGGAAGACGGACGGCTCGATGTCGCCATAGGAGATGTCGCTCAGCGCGAACTCGAGCAGCGGGTCGTCCTGGCCGACGCCGAAGAGATCGAGCCGGAGCGGCGTCCCGGTCTCGGCGTCGACGGCCAGGCTGGCCGACCGCACCAGGCCGCCGTCATGGGTCGGCGCGATCCGCAGGGCGTAGGCGGGGCGGCCGCCCGTCACCGTCGGGCGCGGGCGCGAGATGGCCGCGTCCTCGGACAGCGAGTCGATGAGCGTCGAGGCACCTTCGAGCGACGAGCGGGCGAGCTGCGGCACGCCCACCGTGGGGAGGATGGCGCTGTAGGCCGTGCCGTCGGCCGCGTCGTAGACGAGCGCCCGGTTGCCGTCGAGGAGGAGCTGCGTGTCGCCCTGGTCGGTCTGGAACTCCATCCGCAGGCGGCCGTTCGCGTACCAGAGCCGGCCGCTGGCGCCGCTCACCAGCGGGAGCGGGCTCCCGCCGGCGGTGGCGTCAGGGGAGAGGTTCGTCGTCGGGACGAGCGAGTCCACGTATCGGAAATGGGCCGTCACGCCGGTCGGGCCGGGGCCCGACAGCTCGCGCAGGGTGAGCTCCTGGAGCGTCGTGGGCGGTGGCGGCTTCGGCGGCGAGCGGTCGAGGCTCCAGAGCCAGTTTGCGCCCACGAACGCGCCCGCCACCGTGATGCCCACGGCGGTCAGCGTTGCGGCGGACGCCCGCCGGAGCCAGGCGGTGAGTGCGTTCATTGCGCTCGTTGCAGGATATCGACGGGAAAACGTCGGGCCTCTGTGAAAGGCTTACCGAACCTTCACCGTTCGGCAGGGCCCCTCCTTACACGAATTGGCGATAGATCCCAGCATGAGGCGCTGGCTCCTCCTTCCATTGCTCGTCGCGGTCGTCCTGGCGGCGGCGGCGCCGGCGTCGGGGCACGTGCGCACGAGCCGCAACCTCGTCCCGCGCCACGGCGCGCTCTTCGGGGCCTTCGTGAACCGCTCGGGCGACGCATGGGCGAACGTGGCCGAGTTCCAGCGCACGCTGGGCTATCGGCTGACCATCGTGCACCACTACCGGCCGTGGTCGATCACGTCCTACCGGATCGACAAGTCCGCGCTCGCCCACCGCCAGATCCCGATGATCTCGTGGTCGCCGGGCGGCACGACGACGGCGTCCGCGATCGTGAGCGGGAGCCAGGACCGCCTGATCACGCGCACCGCCCGCGACATGAAGGCGCTGCACAAGAAGCTGTTCGTGCGCCTGGCCTACGAGATGGACCAGCCGCCCGGGCATCCGCGCTATATCGGCAAGCCGAAGCAGTTCGTGCGGGCGTGGCGGCACGTGGTGCGCATCTTCCACCGCGTCGGCGCGAAGAACGCCCGGTTCGTGTGGTGCGGGATCGCCGCCAACTTCAAGACCGGCCACGCCCAGGCCTACTTCCCGGGCAACCGCTACGTGAACTGGATCGCCGCCGACGGCTACAACTGGTATCCGGCCAAGCACAAGTGGGCCGGCTACCGCTCGATCTTCTCGTCCTTCTACCACTGGGCGAAGCGGCACGGGAAGCCGCTGATGATCGCCGAGACCGGGAGCATGGAGGATCCGCACGCGGCCGGCCGCAAGGCGCACTGGCTGAAGCGGGCCCGCAGGTGGGTGCACGCCCACGGCCACATCAAGGCGGTCGTCTACTTCGACTCGATCTCGCCGAAGGGCTACGACTTCCGCGTGCAAACGTCGGGGTCGGCGTTCAAGGCGTTCCGCCGCTGGGGCCGGGGGACGTACTGGAACCGCATGCACCGGTGAGGGCAGGGGCTATCGTGGCGGCATGGCCGTCTCGATCGCCGTCCTGGGCGACCGCAACGTCGACCACCTGACCCACCGCGAGCTCGACGCGACGCTCGAGCTCATGCCTGCGGACGTCGCCGCCCGCTGGCTGCCGAGCCCGGATGCGGCCGCGGCGGCCGGCGCCGACGGGCTGTGGGTCGTCCCGGGGACGCCCTACCGCGACGGCGACGCCGTGCTCGAGGCGATCCGCCGGGCCCGCAACGCCGGCATGCCGATGCTCGGCACGTGCGGCGGCTTCCAGTACATGCTGGTGGAGTTCGCCCGTAACGTCGCGGGGATGGGCGAGGCGGCCCATGCGGAGACCGATCCGGGCGCGGCCGAGCCGGTCGTGGCCCGGCTCTCGTGCAGCCTCGTGGGCGAGGAGCGGCAGGTCACGGCCGTGCCGGGCACGCGGCTGGCGGATCTCTGCGGCACCGCGCCCTTGACCGGCTTTCACTGGTGCAACTACGGCCTGGCGCCGGCCCGCGAGGCGGCGCTCGTCGCGGCCGGGCTCGTGGTCGCCGCCCGCGCGCCCGACGCCGGTGTCGAGGCGGTGGAGCTGCCCGGGCATCCCTTCCACCTGGCGACGCTGTTCCAGCCCCAGGTCGGAAGCTCCGCACGCGGGCGGCTGCATCCCCTGGTCGAGGCGCTGATCTCAGCTGCGCGCGGCGCGCACGCGCCGGCGCGCCTCCCGGAAGCGGACCGCCTCGTAGGCCACGAGTAGCGTCGTCGTCGCGGCCACCAGCGCGAGCAGGACGAGCGCGCTCACGGTGGAGGCGAGCGCGACCATGCAGGCCACGACGACGGCCGCGACCAGCCGCTGCCGGTTCAGCGTGCCGACGTTGCGAAGCCGGAACAGGATGTGGGCGATCAGGTAGAGGGCGACGCCGCCGCAGAGGGCGGCGGCGGGCGTCCAGTGAAGCGGCTCGTGGGCGTGGGGAAGCGCCTTCTTCACCCCGAGGGCGAACAGGATCACGCCGGCCACCATCGGGTAGTGCAGGTAGCTGTAGGAGTCGCGGGCCTGGGCGGCCTGGGCCGCGCCCCTGGCCTGGGCGAGGCGGCGGGCGGCGACGATCGCGACGACGTCGAAGTACATCCACCACATCGCCGTGACGACGGCGATCCCGAGCGTCGCGGCGGTGATCGTGCGCGCATCCAGGTCGAGCTGCCCTCCGCCGACGCCGAGCGCGACCACCGACTCGCCCAGCGCGACGATGAAGATGAGCCCGTGGCGCTCGCTGAAGTGGCCGGGGGAGAGCTGCCACCCTTCGGAGCTCTGGAACAGCGGCCCCGCGAAGTCGAGCAGCAGCGCGGCGGCCCAGATTGCCTCGCGAACGCTCGAGTCGACGAACGCGGCGGCGAGGATCATGAGCGGGCCGGCCACCGACGTGGGGGTCAGCTTCACCACGGAGTCGAGCAGTTCCCGGCTTCCACGTGCCGCGACCGCGTAGAGCACGAGGTGCAGGATGCGGACGATCAGATACGCGCACGCGAACAGGACGGCCGTGTCGCTGAAGGCGTACGGCGCGGCGAGCGCGGCGACGAACATCGCGCCCATGACCCCGATCATGACGAGCCGGGTCGAGCCCTCCTCGAGGTTGATCGTGGTCGCGAGCCAGGCGTACGCACCCCAGGCCCACCACACCGCCGCGAGCACGAGCATCCCGCGCAACACGCCGCGGCCGCTCGGGTGCGCCGCCATGAGCGCCGTCACCTGCGTGAAGCCGAAGACGAAGACGAGGTCGAAGAAGAGCTCGAACGGGGTCACGGCCCGCTCGACCGGCTCGTCGACCGCGCCCTCGGGGATCTCGGTCTCGCTCATCGCCGGGCGAGCGTACCGGCCGCGGTCAGGTCGTGGCGACCGCGGAACGGGCCATCGCCCTGAAGGCGCGCTCGTTCGCGGCGATGCCGGGGGCGCGCAGGCACGCGGCCGCGAAGAAGGCCCGGTGGTGGCGGGCCGTCACCTGGGCGGTGATGATCTCGCTGCCGCCGATGTCGCGGCAGCCGCCCGGGACGACTCTGAACTGCACGGACCCGGGCGCACGGTGCATCAGCACTCCGAACCCTCCCAGGGTTAGCCATGCCACGACGACGCCGCCGGGCCGCATGTGGCTGATCGGGAGCCCGCACGTCGTCCGGTTTCCGACGTGGGTGCACGGGTCGACCATCGGCTGCGTGCTCAGGTCGACGATCGGGCTGGTCATCGTGGTGAAGACGCCGCCCCGCCGGTAGCGGCCCCAGGCTGCCGGATAGTCGAACGCGATGCCATGGCCCCGGTAGCGGGCGAGCTGCCTCGCCCCCACGTCGCTCTTGGTGCTGACCGAGGAGCCGGCGGAGGCGGCGCCGCTCGACCCCGTCGAGCACCCGGCGGCGAGGGCGCCGGCGATCAAGGCGAGGAGCACGGCTCGCATACGAGCTTGGACGGCGATGATGCCCGCGCGGTTCCACGCCGTACACTGGGCGTGTGAGGCACGACCGAACCGCCATGCCTGACTGGAAGGCGGGCGTCATCGTGGATGTCCTCGTGCCGGTCCTGATCGGCGCGGCCATCCTGGCCTTCGTCATCCTGATCTTCGCCTCGAGCTCGACCCGGGCATACAACTAGGCATATCGCCGGGCGGTCGCCGAACCGTCCCGGGGTCTTCTCCGCTCGTACACTCGGAGGGTGGACTGGCTGTGGCTGGCTGCCGCGAGCGCAGCCCTCGTCGGAGCGCTCGGCTTCGCGGCCGGATGGCTCATCGGAGCCGGTATCGCTCGCTGGGCGCGGGCCACGGGGCCGGCGGTGCGGATTACCGGTGTGGCTGCGGTCCTCGTACTCGCCGGTCTTGGCATCCAACAGGCGACCTCAGTGCGAACCGTCCCCGGGAGCACCGCGGACGCGCGTGCCCACGACTCTTCGCTTGCGGCCATGTGGCAGGGCGTCATCCTGTGGACGTGCGGCGTGAACGCCGTCGGCGCGGTCGTCGGCGTGCGGCGAGGAGCGAGGCGGCCCGGGCTGCCCGCGGCCGAGGACGTGCATGCGGATGAGAGGACTTGAACCTCCACGACCTTGCGGTCACACGGACCTGAACCGTGCGCGTCTACCAATTCCGCCACATCCGCGCGGACGACCAGTCTAGCCCGGTGCGCAGGGGCCGGCGAGCAGCGCGGAGGCCTCCTCGACGCCGTAGCCGGCCTCGGCCAGGATCTCGGCCGCGTGCTCCCCGAGCCGGGGCGGAGGCATCCGCGCCGCGGGCCGCTCGCCGTCGATCCGCACCGGCGTCGCGACGAGCCGCAGGCGTCCGGCGGTGGGGTGGTCGACCTCCTCGACGGCGTGCGCAGCTGGGCCGGAGAACACCTCCGGCAGCGCCAGCACCGGCCCGCCCGGCACCGCCGCCCGCTCGAGCACGTCGACCCACTCGGCGACGGGGCGGCGGCCGATCGTCTCGCCGAGCTCCGCCACCAGCCGCTGCCGGTTCAGCACCCGGAGCCGGTTCGTGGCGAAGTCGGGATCCTCGGCGAGGTCGTCGCGGCCCGCCTCCCGGCAGAAGCGGACGAACTGGGCGTCGTTTCCGACCGCGAGGTTGATGTGGCCGTCGGCGGCGTGGAACGTCTCGTACGGGACGATCGACGGATGCGCGTTTCCCAGCCGCACCGGCTCGACGCCGCCGATCAGCCAGTCGCCGGCCCGGTTGGCGAGCCACGCAACCTGTGCGTCGAGGAGCGACACGTCGACGGTGCCGCCCTCACCGGTGCGACCGCGGCGGACGAGCGCCGCCGTGATGCCGGCCGCCGCGAACTGGCCGGCGACGATGTCCGAGATCGCGACCGCCACCTTCATCGGCTCCCCGCCGGGCTCGCCCTGCATCGACATGATCCCGCCTATCCCCTGCATGACGAAGTCGTAGCCGGGCCGGTCGGCATCGGGGTGGCCGGCCGGGAAGCCGCGGATCGAGCAGTGGACGACGCCGGGGTTCCCGGCCTTCACGGCGTCGTGGTCGAGCCCGAACCGCTCCATCGCCCCGGGGAGGAAGTTCTCGATGACGACGTCCGCGCGCACGGCCAGCCGCTGCGCCACCGCGGCACCGTCCGGGTCCTTGAGGTCGATCGCGATCGACCGCTTGTTGCGGTTCACCTGGAGGAAGTACGCCGACTCCTCGCCCGCGAACGGCGGCCCCCAGTGGCGGGTGCCGTCGCCGTCGGGCCGCTCGACCTTCACGATGTCCGCGCCGAGGTCGCCGAGCAGCATCGTGCAGAACGGGCCGGCCAGGATCTGGGTCAGGTCGAGGACGCGGATGCCGGCGAGGGGCAGGTCGGGCTGCGGCATGCGGCCGATGATATGGCCGTTGCACATTCGACGCGGACACGGCACGCGGGCGCTGTCCGAAGGCCTGGTTGCCCGGAGTATGCTCGGTCCAGATGGTCGAAAACGCGCCCGCCCTGCGCGCTCCAGGCGAGATCGAACGGCTCGCCTATGACGTCGCCGCCGGCAACCAACAGTTGAACAGGCTTCCCGAGCCCTAGCGAGACGACGAGCGCTCGCCCAGCTTGGCGAGCTCCGCGAGCGCCCACTCGCGGTGCCTGTCGGCCTTCACGTTGTGCTTCACGGCCGCCAGGTTCCCGTCGGCATCGACCACGAACCCGGACCGGATGATGCCCATGTACGTGCGCCCGTAGTTCTTCTTCTCGCCCCACGCGCCGTAGGCCTCGGCGACGGCGTGGTCGGCGTCGACGAGCAGCGGGAACGGCAGCTTGTGGTGCGACCGGAACCCGGCGTGCGACTCGGCCGAGTCCGGGCTGATCCCCAGCACCGTCGCGCCCAGCTGCTCGAACTCACCCCAGCTGTCGCGGATGTCGCAGGCCTGCGTCGTGCAGCCCGAGGTCTCGTCCTTGGGATAGAAGTAGACGACGACCGGGCCTCCGCGCAGGTCGCTCAGGCGGACCGTCTCGCCGGTGTCGGACTCGAGCGAGAAGTCGGGTGCGGGCTGTCCGGCGGCGATCATGGGCGCGGCTAGTGTAGCCACGTGGACGCCTTCGCCCCGCTGGGTGACAGGGACTTCCGGCTCTACTTCGTCGGCGAGGTCCTGTCGATGGCGGGGACGGGGCTCCAGACCGTCGCACTCGGGTGGTATCTGCTCGAGCGCACGGGCTCGGCGACGTCGGTCGGCATCGTCTGGGCGGTCGGCCTCGGCTCGGGGATCGTGATGCTGCCGTTCGCGGGCCCGCTCGCCGACCGCTACCCGCGCCGCACGCTGACCGTCGCCTCGGACGCCTACCGGCTCGTGCTCGTGGCAATCATGGCGATCCTTGCCTACGCCGGCTCGCCATCGCTTCCGGCCCTGTACGTGCTGACGTTCCTGGTCGGGCTCGGGCACAGCGTCTTCTGGCCCTCGATTACCGCGCTCCTCCAGGAGGTGATCCGGCCGGACCAGCTGACCGCCGCGTCGGGCCTCGCGGAGATAACCTGGCAGGCCGGGAACCTGACCGGGGCCGCGCTCGGCGGGCCGATCCTGGTCGCCTTCGGGCTGGGGACGGCGTTCGCCGTCGATGCCGCGACGTACGCCGTGTCGGCCGCGGCCCTGCTCGCCCTCCACCCCCGGCCGGCGCCGGCCGAGGGGCCGCATCCTTCGGGGCTCGCGATGGCGCGGGACGGGCTCGCCTACCTCGCCCGACACCCGGCGATCGCCGGCTTCGGCGTCGCCAGCGTGATCCCGTGGGTGGCGACGATCAGCCTGAACGTCGTGATGGTGGCCTACGTGCTCGACATCCTGCACCTGAGCGCGACCGGCTACGGCCTGGCGGACATGACGTACGGGTTCGGGGCGATGGCCTCCGGCGTGCTCGCGGCCCTGCTCGTGATGCGGGTGGGGGAGTGGCGCACGATGGCCGGCGTCCTGGTCGCCCTGATCGCCTGTTACACGGTCATCGCGGCCACGCCGGCCGCCGTGCCCGTCTTCTACGTCGTGCTCTTCCTGGCGGGGTTCTGCTCGTCGGGGTTCCGGGTGGTGACGACGGCGTACCTGTTCAAGGTCGTCCCGAACGCGGTGATGGGGCGGACGTCATCGTCGTTCCTGCTCATCTCGATGGCGCTCCAGGTGGTCGTCACGCTGTCGGTCGGGCCGCTCGTGAACCACACGAGCGCGCGGGGCGGGTTCGTGCTCCTGGCGGCCATCGTGGCGGCCGGGCTGGCGCTCCTGGCGGCCGTCGCGCCGGCGCTTCGGCGCGCGCCGCTGTCCGCCGTTGAGACCGCCTGATAGCGTGCCGCGGCATGCCGCTCGTGCACGCGGTGGTGGGCTCCCTGCTGATCGCGGCGAACACGGTCGCGGCGGTCTGGGGGTACGCCGCGTACCGCCGCAACCGTCCCCCGGGGACGGCCTACCGGCATCTGCTGGCAGCCGCCCAGACGCTCGTGGTCGGCCAGGCCACGCTCGGGCTCATCCTGCTCTCGCAGGGCGACGAGCCGGGCGACTCGCTGCACTTCATCTACGGCCTGCTCCCCCTCCTCGCCGTGGCGTACCCCTATGCTTTGAGGGGTGACGACGGACGACGGAACCTGCTCCTCTTCACGATCGGCTCGGCGCTCGTCGCGGCGCTCGGCGTGCGCGCCTTCATGACGGGGCCCTCCTGATGACGCGCGACAGCATCCGCGGCTTCCTGATCATCGTCGGCGTCGCGATCGTGGCGACCGTGTTCTTCAACGTCTCCCAGCGGATCTTCGACATCGTGCTGGGGACGCTCAGCCTGCTCTTCATCGTCATCATGTGGTACTTCGGCTACAGCTGGTACCGCTCGAACCGGATGGCGATCTCGCTCATGCCCGACCGGCAGCGCAACGTGCTCTACCTGGGGATGGGCGCCGTGACGGTGGCGTTCGGGTGCTACTCGATCGACGCCTTCGGGCTCGTCGACCTGGGGAGCCTGTTCCCGCTCCTCGTGATCGGCGGGCTGGCCGGGGCGTTCGCCATGTTCTGGGCCGTGCAGGAGTCGAAGCGGTACTACCTGTAGCCCCCGGTTCTAGGCCGGCCGCACGATCTCGACGACCTCCGCGATGCCGACGATCCGCGGGCCCTGGAGCATCGGGATCGCCTCGCCCGGCCGCACGTCGCTCCACGCCTCCCACTCGGAGGGGCGGATGCGGACGACGCCGGTCTGGCCCGGCCCGATCAGGCCGTCGCCCTCGACGGTGACAGGCGCGCGCCCCAGGAGCCCGTCGCCCGAGAGCCGCTGGCCGATACCCCAGTTCGGCCGAGCGCCGTCGGCAACGCCTGCCGGCGGCCCGCCGTGCTCGACGGCGACGACCCGCAGCCGCGCGCGGACATACCCCGGCGATGGCTCCTCGGGACCGGACACGACGCCCTGACTCTACGCCCGAGCTCGCGGACGGCGCCGCTGACCATCCGATCGCGGCATCACAAACCCGCCCCAAAAGGGTGATCTTCGTGAACGCACACCTTGCTTCCGCCCGCGTGGCCGCGTACCGTCGGAGCAGATGTCCTTCCAGAGAATGGCAGGAGAGCGCACCAGGGCCGAGCGGATCCAGGCCGCGCTGGTGGCGCATCCCGAGATCCGCGAGATCGCGCTCCAGACCAACGACCGCCTGTTCGACGAGGCGGCCGAGAGGTTCGCGGCTGCGCTCTTCCCGGGCGTCACGATGCGGCTCGAGGTCGCGCATGCCGTCGGCGTCGTCGCCGCGGGGTCGGTCAACTCGCGAGCCGGCGACGACCACTTCCGGGCCGCCCGCGAGGTGGTGATCGCCGGCTACATCTGGCGGATGTGCGAGCTCGACCCCGAGCTCGTGCGCCGGCGCGCCGGCCGCGCCACCGACGCGCCCCCCGAGGCGCCCGCCGCCGTGCGGTTCCGCGAGCTTCGCCAGGCACGGCCCGACGAGTGCTCGACGACGCTGGTGGCAGAGGTCGCGACCGAGGCGGTCGAGGCCGGCGACGCCCTCCACCTCCAGTCGCCCGGCGGGCCCGCGTTCGGCCGCAGGTTCCTCGGCCGCGGCGCGGCGCTCTCCCGTGCGACCGTCCCCGCGGCGGCGCGGCTCGACGCCGCCGAGCACGACGCGCTCTTCGTCGCCGGCGTCTGCCTGCGCGACGTCGAGCCGGCCCTGGCCGGCGAGTCGCCACCCGAGCGCGTCCACGTCGGCATCACGCCGGCGGCCCCGGCGCGGCCCTCGCCCTAGACCAGCGCGACGACCTCGATCTCGACCAGCGCCCCGGGCAGGGGGATCTTCGCGATCTCGATGGCGGACCGGGCCGGGAACGGCTGCGGCACCCGCTCCGCATACACGGCGTTCATCGCGGCGAAGTCGCCGATGTCGTCGAGGAACACTGTCGTCTTCACGAGCTTGTCGAGCCCGCTTCCGGCCTCGGCGAGGATGGCCGCGAGGTTGTCGAAGCAGCGGTGGGCCTGCTCGGCGATCCCGCCCTCTACGAGCTTCCCCGTCGCCGGGTCGATCGGCACCTGCCCGGACACGAACACGAGCCCGTTGGCGACGATCGCCTGCGAGTAGGGGGCGCCGGCGACCGGTGCCGGGGCGCCGTCGGTGCGCACGGGCGTCTTCGTCATGCGGGCTCCATCGCGCCGATGGCGGCGCCGCCGAGCGAGCGCAGCGCCTCCTCGACCGAGCACGACATGCAGGTGAAGATCGGCGTGTCGCGCTCCGTGTAGCGGCTGGCCTCCGTCTCGCGCAGCGCCATCATGAGGTCGAGGAAGTCGCCGACGTGGTCGGTCTCGAAGGCGACGACGAACTCCTGGTCGTCGATCCCGAAGGAGTACGTGGTGTTGATCTTCACCGTCGGGAACTGGTGGCCGGTGGCGATGTGCTCGTTCATGATCCCCTGCCGGGCCGGCTTCGAGAGCTGGTACCAGTCGCGCGTCTTCACCATCGGGTAGATGAGGAGATAGCGCGAGTCGGGGTTCCAGACGATCTGGCCGCGCTTGTGCATCGAGCGGCCCTCGCCCTTCACGTACTGCGACCGCTTCGTCATCGAGAGGTACGCGTACGGCGTCCGGAGGTAGCCGCCCATCGCGGTCGACATCACGGCCGTCCCGAGCTCGCGGAAGTCCTCGAGCCGCTCGGACACCTTCCACAGCATGAAGTCGGCATCGGCGCGGACGCCGTGCATCGTGTACGCCCGGATCGGGAAGCGCTCGCCGGCGTCCTCGATCGCGTTCTGGAGCTCGGCGCGGGCCGCCTCCTGCTCGATCGCCGGCAACCTCCTGAACACCGGGTCGAGAGCGTAGAACGAGAAGTGCACGAACTGGCGGTGCTCGCCCGCGCTGTTGTTGGGCGGCGTCTCGACGTCGCTCATCCTGCGCCGATCGTAGCAGCAGGCTTGTGACGCTTCCGCAACCGTCGGGTCGTAGTCATGTGACGGGAGCCGGCCGTAGCGTGGCCGCATGTCCCGGTCCGGCTGCGATGAGCGAGCCCAGGCGAGCGTCGAGGTGGTCGCGCTCGTGCCGGTGCTCGTCCTCGTCATCGCGTGCGTCTGGCAGGCGGCGCTGGCCGGGCTCGCGCTCACCGCCGCCGAGTCGGCCTCGCGCAGCGGCGCGCGGGCGGCGCTCGTGGGGCGGCCCGCGCCCCCGGCGGCCCTGGCGGCGCTGCCGGCCTCGCTGCGACCGGGCGCAAGCGCGCGGGAGGTCGCCGGCCGGCTGGTCGTCACCGTTCGCGTTCCCAGCGTCGTCCCGGGCTTCTCGCCGGAGGTCTCGTCGTCCGCGCCCGTCGTGCGCCAGTGAATGACCGCGGCCAGGCGTCGATCGAGCTCGTGTTCGCCGCAGGGCTGGCGGCCGTCCTCGCCGTGGGCCTGCTCCCGCTCTTCCAGGTCTGGCAGGCGCGGACGACCGCCGAGCGGATCGCCGACCAGGCGGCGGTGCTCGTGGCCGAGGGGCGGCCCGTTCCGAGCGCCATGACGCGCGGCGCCCATGTGCGGGTGTCCCGCGGCACGGTCCGGGTGACGGTGCCGGTCGGGCTGCTCGGCCACGAGTTCGAGGTGACCGCGACCGCCCGCGCGTCGTGAGGGAGCGCGGCCAGGTCGTCGCCGGGGCGGTCGCCGCTCTCACGGCGGTCCTGCTTGCGGCCGTCGTCCTGCTCTACCTCGCGCGCATCGGCGCGGGCGGGGCGGAGGCGCAGACCGCAGCGGACGTCGCGGCGCTCGCAGCAGCACGGGCTCTGGCGGCCGACCCGGACGCGCCCCCGGCCGCCGCGCGAGCCGCGGCGGCATCGGCGGCCCGGGCCAACGGAGCGCGCCTGACCGGCTTCCGGATCGAGCGGACAGGCTCGGTGGCGACCGCCGTCGACGTCGAGGTCGCGGTCGCCGTCGCGGGCACGCTGCCCGTCGTCGGACAGGAGCGCCGATCGGCGGCCGAGCGGGCCCGGGCGGGCATCGCCTACACCGCGACGCTGCCCGAGCGCGACTTCCGGCCGGTCGACCTGCACGGCGCCCAGGGGCCGCCGGCCGCGGTCGCGGCTGCCGAGGCCCAGGTCGGCTGGCCGTACGTGTGGGGCGGCGAGAGCCGCGCGGAGGGCGGCTTCGACTGCTCGGGCCTGATCGACTACGCCTACGCCGTGGCCGGGGTCAGCCTGCCCGGGCGGCCGACGGCAGCGGAGCTCTGGCGCCTGTCGTCGCCCCTTCCGGCGGAGGCCGCCCTTGCTCCCGGCGACCTGGTCTTCGTCGGCGCGGCGTCGGGTGCGCCCCACCACGTGGGGATGTACGTCGGTGGAGGCACGGTCGTGGCCGCGCCCCACAGCGGTGCCGAGGTGCGCTACGAGCCGCTCGCGGCCGGTGGGTGGGACGGGTTCGGCCGGCTCGCCGGGCCCCCGCTGCAGGGCCGCCTGCCGGACCCGGCGATCGAGGCCGCGGCCCGCCGCCACCAGGTGCCGGCGCACGTCGTGGCGGCCGAGCTGACGCTCGGCATCGCCGATGATCCCGAGGCGGCCGCGCTGCGCCTGGCCGTCGCCCAGCGCCGCCATCCCGGCGATCTGGAGGCCGCGCTCGCCGACGCGCTCGGCGACGCGTCGCTCGCGGCGGCCGTCCTCCGGCGCGGGTCGGGGCCGGGCCTGGAGGCGGGCGCCGCGGTGCGCCTCCTGCCGATCGCCGCGCCGCTCGCGGCGGGAGCTGCCTCGCCGCTTCACGCTGAGCCGCTCCCGCTGCCGATCGCCGGCGACGAGGGCGCCGGCCACGGCTGGATCGCCCGGCACGCGACCGAGATGGTGAGCGGTGCGCAGCACGTCGCCGACCACCTGGAGGAGACGCGCGGCAGGATCGGCTTTCAGGGCGCCGCCGGACTGAGGACCGTCGCCCGAGCCGGGCTGGTCGGCCTCGCCAGCCTGCTGCCGGAGGAGTGGGAGCGCGACCTCTCGGCGGCCACGGGCAGCACGTGGGACGCGGTGGAGGCGGTGGCGGGAGCGGCCCGCGGCGGCATGCCGCTCGGGCCGTTCGGGATCTGGGCGGCGCGGTTCACCCTGGCGGGCACGCTGCTCTTCGCGGCGTCCAGCTACCTGGCCGCCCGGCGCGCGACCCGCCGGGACGAGTGGGTGGTCGCGGTGGTGCAGGGCGCGGGCTACGGGCTGAACGCGGCGGGGCTCGCGACCGCCGGGAGCGGGCTCCTGACGGCGGGCGTGGGAACCGCCGAGATCCCGCCCGTCGGCCTCGTGCTGCTCGCGGCGGGCTCCAGCCTGCTCGTCACGTCGTACGCCTACCGGCATCGCTCGGCCATCGAGCGCGCCGTGGACGCCGTCGGGACCGCCGCGCGCAGCACCCTGCACGCCGCGTTCGACGCGGTCAACCCGTTCTGACGGCCGCGCCTACGCCGTCGCGCCGGCGGTGACCGGCGCCACGACCTGTTCCACCGCGCCGGTGTGGACGTCGTAGATGTAGCCCGACACCGGGATCGAGGGATCGATGAACGGCGTCTGCAGGATCCGGTCGACGTCGTCGCGGACGCTCTGCTCGAGGTCCGGGAACGGCAGGAAGTCGATGCCCGACGCGTCCTCGCCGGTCTCCTGCTTCAGCTTCGCCTGGAGGTGGTCGTTCGTGAACGTGAGCATCCCGCACTCGGTGTGGTGGATGACCGCGAACTCGGCCGTGCCGAGCAGGCTCGACGAGATGATGAGCGACCGGATCGCGTCGTCGGAGGCGCGGCCGCCGGCGTTTCGGATCACGTGCGCGTCGCCGATCTCGAGGCCGAGCACCTTCGCCGGGTGGATGCGGGCGTCCATGCAGGTCAGGATCGCCACGTGCCGCGCCGGCGGCATCGGCAGGTCTCCCTGGGTGAACGAGCCTGCGAACTCGCGGTTTGCCTCGAGCATCTTCTGGATCTCGGACATCCCTTCTCCTTCCTCGGGGTGGATGCGAGACTAGCATGTTTGGATCCATTCTCGGTGTGGCTACTCTTGCTTCTGAGATGGCCGCCGAGCCCGCATCCGACCGCGCAGAACGCATCGAGGCGCGGCTTTCGGCGCTGCCGCAGAGCCCGGGCGTGTACCTGTTTCGCGGTGCCACCGGAGACGTGCTCTACGTGGGCAAGGCCAAGTCGCTGCGCTCGCGGGTTCGCTCGTACTTCCGCAAGGAGGCGTACGCCACGGCCAGGACCGCCGAGCTGGTCGAGCGGATCGACGACATCGAATTCGTGTCGGCCGAGTCCGAGACCGAGGCGCTCTTCCTCGAGCAGAACCTGATCAAGCGCCACCGGCCGACGTTCAACATCCGCCTGCGCGACGACAAGTCGTATCCGTACATCGCGGTGACGGTCGCCGACGAGTACCCGCGGGTGATGTTCACGCGCGAGCGGCACCGCAAGAACGTCCAGTACTTCGGCCCGTACTCGAGCGCGAAGAAGGTGCGCGAGACGCTCGACGTCCTGAACCGGGTGTTCCCGTACCGGCCCTGCGAGGGGCCGACGCCGGGCCGCCGCTCGGGCGTGCCGTGCCTCGACTACCACATCGGGCGCTGCGCGGCGCCCTGCGTCGGCTACATCTCGGCCGAGGACTACCGGGCCGTGATCGACTCGGTGATCGAGTTCCTGTCGGGCCGCGTGCGGCCGCTGGAGCGGCGGCTCGAGTCGGCCATGAAGGAGGCATCGGCGGCGCACGAGTTCGAGGACGCGGCCCGGTACCGGAACCGGCTCATGGCCGTCCGCCATCTGTCCGAGCGCCAGGTCGCCGACCGCCGCAGCCTCGGCTCGGCCGACATCCTGGGCGTGGCCTGCGGCGAGGACACCGCCAACGTGCAGCTCTTCCACTTGCGCGACGGGCGCCTCTCCGACCGGCACGGCTTCTACCTCGAGAATGCGTCCGGGCGCAGCGCGTCGGACGTGCTGTGGGGCTTCGCCCTGGAGTACTACGGCGGCCAGGTCGCGATCCCGAGCCAGGTCGTGGTACCCCGCTCGCTCGAGGATCCCGACCTGCTCGAGCTCTTCCTCTCCGACCGGCGCGGGTCGGCCGTCGAGGTGCGCTCGGCCCAGCGCGGCGAGAAGCGGCGGCTGGCCGACATGGCGGCCCGGAACGCGCGGCTGGCGCTCGAGCACGACACCATCCTGCGCGAGCGCACGCGCGCCCGCCGGATCGAGGCGCTCGAGGAGCTGCGCGAGCAGCTGAACCTGGAGTCGCTGCCGCTGCGGATCGAGTGCTTCGACGTCTCGAACCTGGGCGAGACCAATCCGGTCGCCTCCATGGCCGTGTTCGAGGACGCGGTCACGAAGAAGTCCGACTACCGCAAGTTCGGGATCCGCACCTCGGGGCCCGACGACTTCGCGATGATCGCCGAGGCGGTCAGCCGCCGGTTCGCGCGCATGACCGACATGGACGGCGACCGCTACGACAAGAGCTTCGCCACGTGCCCGAACCTGGTCGTGATCGACGGCGGCAAGGGCCAGCTCGGCGCCGCGCTGGAGGCTATGGCCGCGTTCGACCTGCCGCGGGTGGCGGTCGTGTCGCTGGCCAAGCGCGAGGAGGAGGTGTTCGTGCCGGGGCGGTCGGAGCCAATCGTGCTCGACCACCGCTCGGCCGGCCTCCAGCTGCTGCAGCGGGTCCGCGACGAGGCGCATCGCTTCGCGCTCGGCTTCCACCGCACCCGGCGCGGCCGGGCGGCCGTCGACTCGATCTTCGACAGCCTGCCGGGCGTCGGGCCGGCCCGGCGGCGGCTCCTGATGGAGCGGTTCGGGACGGCCGACGCGCTGGTCGGCGCCAGCCGCGACGACCTCGAGTCGATCCCGGGCGTGCCGGCGAAGGTGGGGCGCGAGGTGTACGCGGCGCTGCATCGCACCGACTGAACTTCGGCTCGGGCCGCGGCGTCAAAGTGGTATGAAGCGAATGGCGCTCGTCGTGGCGGTGCTTGCGGGTCTGGCCGGCGGCGCCGCCGTGCCGCCCGCCGCCGGTGCGGCGTGCGGGCTGATCGTCGTCTGGCACGACCGCGCCTACTGGGGGTTCGGTGGCGGTCCGGCCGAATCGGACGGCAAGCGGCTGGATGGCGCGGTGGAGCCTGGGTGCAACGACACGGCGGGCGCGAACGAGCGGCCGTCGGCGGTCGCCGCGCGGACGATTCCGGCCGTCCCTCCGGCGGTGGCGATCTTCAGCGAGGGCCACACGCTCGTCGCCTCTTCCTACTTCATCGAGCCATCCGACCTTCGCGTGGGCGACGCCGCGGTCCCGATCCACGACGAGACGCGCGGCTGCGCCCTCGGCGGGCCCGTGCGGATCGTCGGCCCTGCGCATCCCGGGTTCGGCCTGATCGACGTCACGGTCGATCGAACCACGGTGCGGCTCCACCACCTCCTTCACGGCGCCGCTCTGATGTTTCCGGATGGCCGCACGCGCTTCGAGGGCCTCGAGCGAAACGGCCTTCCGTACATCGCCGAGGGCCAGCGTGTTCGGGTCGACGCCCGGTTCTGCAAGGTCCCCGGCTCGATCGGGACGAAGATCGTCGCCCGGCGCATCTCGCCGGCCGGTCCGATCGTCGCGCCGACGACCGCCGAGGACGTCCTCGGGGCGGACTGGCGCGGGACGTCCGGGATCGTTGCGCGAGCAACCGGCGGCCACAGCTGGGCCGGGTATGCCGCACTCGTCCTCCTCGCCGCTGTCGCGGCGCTCCTCATCCTCCGCCGCCGCTCGCCCCGCTCCGGCACCGGCTAACCTCAAACGGTGCCGCTGTTGCCCGACCCGCCGTCCGGCGAGGCCGTCGTGGTGCGTCGCCCGCGCCGCGGTGTCCGGGTCGTCTGCCTGGGCGGCGGCACCGGCCTGTCGACCATCCTGCGCGGCCTGAAGCACGTCGCGAGCGTCACCGCGGTTGTGACGACGACCGACGACGGCGGCAGCTCGGGCCGGCTGCGGCGCGACTTCGACATGCCCGCTCCGGGCGACCTGCGCAGCTGCCTGGCGGCGCTCGCCGAGGACGAGTCGCTCGTCGGCCGGCTCTTCCAGCATCGCTTCACGACGGGCGAGCTGGCGGGCCACAGCTTCGGCAACCTCTTCCTGGCCGGGATGACCGACCTCCTCGGGAGCTTCGACCGGGCGGTGTCGGAGTCGGCCCGCGTGCTGGCGGTGAGGGGCGGTGTCGTCCCGAGCACGGTCGAGATGGTCGAGCTCGTGGCGCGGTTCCCGGACGGCCACGAGGTGCGCGGCGAGACGGCGCTCGCCGCCGACGGCGCCCAGTGCGAGCGGGTGCGGCTCGACCCGCCGGCGCCGGCCGCGCATCCGCGCGCGCTCCAGGCCCTCGCGCGCGCGGAGCTGATCGTGATGGGCCCCGGCAGCCTCTACACGAGCACGATCCCGCCGCTCCTCATCCCCGGCATCGCGGAGGCCGTGCGCGCCGCGAAGGTGCCGCGGGTCTATGTGTGCAACCTGCTCCAGCAGCCCGGCGAGACGGAGGGCTACATGGCGTCCGACCACGTCTCGCGCCTGTACGACCACGTCGGCGAGGGACTGGTCGACGTCGCGGTCGTGAGCCGCAACCGGGCCCAGTTCGGGACGCCCGTGATCGTGGACCGGGGCGGCCTGCGCCGGCTCGGCGTCGAGGTGGTCGGCGGGCGCCTGGCGGCGGAGTGGCAGCACGACCCGGACCGGCTCGCCCGCGTCCTGGTGCGGCTGGCGCGCCGTCCGCGGGTTGCGGCGTGACGGGGAACTTCGCAGAGCGGGCCCGGCGCGAGCTCGTCGAGCGGCCGCCGCGGCGGATCTGCTGCCGGCGCTCGTTCCTCTCCGGGTTCGTGCGCCATGCCGGCACGCTCGAGGTGAGCTCCGGCGGCCTGGCGGTGCGCGCCGAGACGGCCGACGCCGCCGCGGCCCGGCTGGCGTTCGGGCTCGTGCGCTCGCTCGGCGCGGACGCCCAGATCGCCTCGTTCCGGGAGCCGCGCTTCGAGCGCCGAAACCGCGTCGTCGTTCGGGTCGAGGGCGGCCGCGGGCTCCAGCTGATGCACGAGATCGGCGTCCTGTCAGCCGCGCTCGAGCCGCTGCCCGGGCCGCCCCGCCGGGTCGTCGCCCGCGCCTGCTGCCGGGCCGGCTACCTGCGCGGCGCGTTCGTCGCCGCCGGCTCCGTCTCGGCCCCGCGGGCCGCCGGCCACCTCGAGATCCGGGCGGCAGACGCCGATTCCGCAGGCGTCGTCGTGAAGCTGGCCGCGGCGGAGGGAATCGCGATGGCGGTCGCCCAGCGGACGGCGCACGCCGCCGCCTACGCGAAGTCGAAGCAGGCGATCCGCGACCTCCTCGCGCTGATGGGCGCCCACGACGCCGTGCTGGCGTTCGAGGAGGCCGCGGTGATGGCCGCGACCCGCGAGCGCGCGAACCGCGTCACGAACTTCGACCGCGCGAACCTGGCCCGGCTGGGCGGCGCCGCCAGGGCCCAGCGCGAGGCGATCGACGCCCTCGACCTCGACGGCCTCGACGCCCGCCTGCGCCAGGTGGCCGAGCTGCGGCTGCGCCACCCGCACCTCTCGCTCGCCGAGCTCGGCCGCCGGGCGCGTCCGCCGTTGCCGAAGTCGACGGTGGCGGGGCGGATGCGCGCGCTGGCGGCCTTAACATCTCGGGCAAATCCGCTAACAGATCGCTAACGATTTACCCCTTTCGGGGGTCGCCGTACGACCCTGCCGCCGCGACAATGAGCCACGTGTTCTCGTGGGTGGCCGAGCATCCCCTGCGCGACGGATCCAGACCCCATCTGACGCTGCCCGAATCTGCCGGCCACCCGCGATAACCGCTCTCCCGCGGCCCCTCGCTCACTAGAATCCTGCGCCTGTCGGCGATCTTGGGGGATTCATGAGCGTACGGGTGGGCATCAACGGATTCGGCCGCATCGGCCGCAACGTCTTTCGCGCGGCGGTCGAGCGCGGGTCCGGGTTCGAGGTCGTGGCGTTCAACGACCTCATGGACCCGCCGATGGCCGCCCATCTGCTGCGCTACGACACGATCCACGGCCGGTTCCGGGGCGAGGTGTCCGCCAAGGAGGACGCGCTCGCCGTGAACGGCAACGAGGTCAAGGTCCTGTCCCAACGCGACCCGGCCGACCTGCCGTGGAAGGATCTGGGCGTCGAGATCGTGGTCGAGTCGACCGGCCTTTTCACCGCCCGCGACAAGGCCGCCAAGCACCTCGACGCGGGTGCCCGCAAGGTGGTCATCAGCGCCCCGGCGACGGAGCCGGACGTCACCATCTGCATGGGTGTGAACGACGACGTCTACGACGCGTCCCAGCACCACGTCATCTCGAACGCGTCCTGCACGACCAACTGCCTGGCGCCGCTGGTGAAGGTGCTGCTCGAGAGCTTCGGCATCGAACGCGGCTACATGACCACGACCCATGCGTACACCCAGGACCAGCAGACCCTGGACGGCGTGCACAAGGATTTGCGTCGCGCCCGCGCCGCCGCCGCGAACGTCATCCCGACGTCGACCGGGGCCGCGAAGGCGATCGGCCTCGTGATCCCCGAGATGCAAGGCCTTTTGGACGGGATCTCGATGCGTGTGCCCGTCACCGACGGCTCGGTGACCGACCTCGTCGCCGTCGTCGGCCGCGAGACCACCCGCGACGAGGTGAACGCGGCCTTCGAGGCCGCCGCCGACACCGGCTCGCTCGCGGGCATCCTCCAGTACAGCGAGGATCCCCTCGTCTCGAGCGACATCGTCGGGCAGTCGTGGAGCTCGATCTTCGACTCGAAGCTCACGATGGTGAACGGCAACCTGGTCAAGGTCGTCTCGTGGTACGACAACGAGTGGGGTTACTCGTGCCGGGTGGTGGATCTGATCCAGAAGATCCTGTGAAGACCCTCCGCGACCTGCCCGTGGAGGGCAGGCGGGTGCTCGTCCGTGCCGACCTGAACGTGCCTCTCGACGACGGCCGGATCGCCGACGACACCCGCATCCGAGCCTCGGTGCCGACCGTCGCATACCTGCGCGAGCACGGCGCGGACGTCGTCGTCTGCTCGCACCTCGGCCGCCCGAAGGGCGAGGTCCGACCGGAGCTCTCGCTTCGGCCGGTCGCGGAGCGGCTGTCGGAGCTTCTCGGCGAGCCGGTCGCCTTCGCCGCCGAGCGGGGGCCGGTGCGGCTGCTCGAGAACCTGCGCTTCGATCCACGCGAGGAGCAGAACGACCCGGCGCTCGCGGAGGAGCTGGCCGCGCAGGCCGACCTCTTCGTGAGCGACGCGTTCGGGACGGTGCATCGCGCGCACGCGTCGACGGTCGGAGTCGCCAGGCTCCTGCCCAGCGCCGCCGGCCTGCTCCTGGCCGCCGAGCTCGAGGCGTTCGAGCGGATCCTGGAGCATCCCGAGCATCCGTTCGTCGTCATCCTCGGCGGGGCGAAGGTGGCGGACAAGATCGGCGTCATCCAGCGGTTCACCGGCCTGGCCGACGCCATCCTGATCGGCGGGGCGATGACGTTCACGTTCCTCGCTGCGGACGGCGTCGGCGTCGGGGCGTCGAAGCACGAGGACGCGGACGGGCAGGAGGTCGCCCGCCGGGCGGCGGCGGAGGCCGGTGACCGGGGCTGCGAGCTGGTGCTGCCCACCGACGTCGTCGTCGCCGAGCGGGTGGAGGCCGACGCGTCGACCCAGGTGGTCGCGGCGGATGCGATCCCGGACGGCTGGATGGGGCTCGACATCGGGCCCGAGACCGCCGCCGCGTATGGGCGCCGGTTTGGGCAGGCGCGCACGATCTTCTGGAACGGGCCGATGGGCGTGTTCGAGCTCGAGCCGTTCGCGGCGGGCACCCTGGCGGTCGCGCACGCGGTCGCGGAGTCGGCGGCGGTCTCGGTCGTCGGCGGCGGCGACTCGCTCGCGGCCGTGAACCGGGCCGGCGTCGCCGACCTCATCACCCACGTCTCGACCGGCGGCGGCGCCGCGCTCGAGCTGGTCGAGGGGCGCACGCTGCCCGGCGTCGCGGCGCTCGAAGAGGAGGCGGCGTGAGCAGGCGCCCGTTCGTCGCAGGCAACTGGAAGATGCACAAGACAGCGGCGGAGGCGGCCGAGTTCGTCGGGCGGCTGGCGGCCCGTCTGCCCGCCGAGGTCGACGTCGCCCTGTGCCCGCCGTTCACCGCCCTGGCCGAGGCGGCCGCCGCCGCCGCCGGCCTCCGGATCGCGATCTACGCGCAGAACATGCACCAGGCGGCGAGCGGCGCCTACACGGGCGAGATCTCGGCCGAGATGATCCTCGACACGGGCGCCCAGGGCGTGCTGCTCGGCCACTCGGAGCGCCGCCAGCTCTTCGGCGAGACCGACGAGGGCGTGAACGCCAAGCTGGCCGTCGCGCACGAGGCGGGGCTGTGGGCGATCGTCGCCGTCGGCGAGACGGAGGCCGAGCGGGAGGCGGGGGAGACCGAGCGCGTGCTGCGCCGCCAGGTGGAGGGCGCCCTCTGCGACATCGGCAGCGACCGGGTCGCCGAGACGACCATCGCCTACGAGCCGGTCTGGGCGATCGGCACCGGCCGCACCGCCACGCCGGCGATGGCGCAGGCGGCGCACGCCGAGATCCGCGCGATCCTGGCGGAGCTGTACGGGGACGAGGCGGCCGAGGCCGTGCGGATCCAGTACGGCGGCTCCGTCAAGCCGGACAACGCGGCCGGCCTGTTCTCGGAGGACGAGATCGACGGCGGGCTGATCGGCGGCGCCAGCCTGACGGTCGAGGACTTCTCCGCGATCCTCGCCGCCGCCGTCCCGTGAGCACGCCGCTCGTCTGCCTGATCGTGCTCGACGGCTGGGGGCTCGCGCCGCCCGGGCCCGGAAACGCGGTCGACGCGGCCCGGACGCAGGCGTTCGACCGGCTGTGGTCGGCCTACCCGCACACGACGCTCGAGGCGTCGGGCCGGGCCGTGGGCCTGCCCGACGGGCAGATGGGGAACTCCGAGGTGGGTCACACCAACCTCGGGGCGGGCCGGGTGGTGCGCCAGGACCTGGTGCGGATCGACGACGACATCGAGTCCGGGGCCTTCTTCGAGAACGACGTGCTCGTGGCCGCCGCCCGCGTCGCCCGCGAGTCGGCGCTTCACCTGCTCGGGCTCGTGTCGGACGGCGGCGTCCACAGCCACCTGCGCCATCTCCGGGCGCTGGTCGAGCTGGGCCGCCGCGAGCGGGTGGAGCACGTCCACGTCCACGCCTTCACGGACGGGCGCGACACCTCGCCGCACGGTGCCGAGCGCTACCTGGACGGCATCCCGGGCGTGGCGACCGTGGTGGGCCGCTACTACGCGATGGATCGTGACCGGCGCTGGGACCGCGTCAAGCGGGCCTACGACGCGATCGTGTACGGAGACGGCGCCCGGGCGGACGACCCCGTCGAGGCGGTCAGGGCGAGCTACGCGCGCGACGTCACCGACGAGTTCGTCGAGCCGGTGGTCATCGGCGACCCTGCCGCCGGGCGGATCCGAGCGGACGACGTCGCCATCTTCTTCAACTTCCGTCCGGACCGGGCACGGGAGCTCTCATGGGCGCTCACGAAGGCCGACTTCGACGGGTTCGACCGCGGGCCCGGTCCGCCGCTCCCGCACTACGTGCAGATGACGGAGTACGCGGACGACATTCGTGCCCCGGTCGCGTTCCCGGGCGAGGACCTGGCGGACGTCATGGCGCAGGTCCTGGCCCGGCACGGCGTCGAGCAGCTCCACGTGGCCGAGACCGAGAAGTACGCGCACGTCACGTACTTCTTCGACGGCGGCGCCGAGACGCGCTGCGAGGGCGAGGACTGGGAGCTGGTCGACTCTCCGCGCGACGTCGCCACCTACGACCAGAAGCCGGGCATGAGCGCGGACGGGGTGGCCGACCACGTGGTCGACGGGCTCGCCGAGGGCCGCTACGGGTTCTGCCTCGTCAACTTCGCGAACCCCGACATGGTCGGGCACAGCGGCTCGATCCCGGCGACCGTCGAGGCGGTCGAGACGGTCGACCGCTGCCTGGCACGGGTGGCCGAGGCGGTCGAGAAGCGGGGCGGGATCTGCCTCGTCACCGCCGACCACGGGAACGCGGAGACCATGCTGACCGCCGACGGCTCCCCGCACACGGCGCACACGACCAACCCCGTGCCGCTGATCGTGACCGACCACGGCGCCCGCCTGCGCGACGGCGGCCGGCTGGCGGACATCGCGCCGACGGCGCTCGACCTGCTGGGCATCCCGGCCCCGGAGGCGATGCAGGGGTCGTCGCTCATCGCCGACTGACCCCGGCGGTCATGTCAGCTGGGTCACATGTGTGCAACAGGATGCGCATTCCGGCGGCCGTACGTGGGTACGTCTATACTCACGCGGGCTTTTTCACGCCCGTTCGACCACATTGGCCCTTCCGCAGCCTGATCTGGACGTTCTTCGACTTGCCCGCCGTGGCGACGAGCGCGCGTTTGCGATCATCGTGCGCCAGTACCACGGGCCGGTGTTCAACTACGTGACGCGCGTGCTCTCCGGCGACCGGGCCCTCGCCGAGGACATCTGCCAGGAGGTGTTCATGCGCGTCTACCAGGCCCTGCCGGGCTTCGACCAGCGGTGCCAGTTCACGACCTGGCTCTTCCAGGTCGCCAAGCACCGCGTGGTCGACGCGCTGCGGGCGCGCGAGCGCCGCGGCCGGCCGGCGCTCGAGCTCGAAGCGGCGCCGCAGCTCTACCTGGCCGTGGCGCCTCCTGACGCCGACGACGGCATGGACGCCGTCTGGCAGGCCATCGGGAGCCTCTCGGTCGACCTGAAGATGGCGCTGCTCCTCCGCGACCTCGTCGGCCTGAGCTACGCGGAGATCGCCGAGGCGCTCGACACGACGCTCGCGACCGTCAAGTGGCGCATCTACAAGGCGCGCGAGACGGTCGTGGCCGAGCTCCTGCGCGAGGGCTACGACTTCGGCCACCGTCCGGCGACGACGCCGGCCGCCGCCGGCCACCGGCACTAGCGCATCCGCCACACGGCCTGGGTGAAGGCCACCCGCAGGCCGGCCCGCTCGAGGTTGCGCTGGCTGCCCGACCCGAACTCCGCCAGTGACGCGACGGTGTCGCACCCGGCCTCCGCGGAATCGGCGATCCGCCGTGCCAGGAGCGCCGTCTGGCAGCCGCGGCCGCGCATCGCCGGCAGCGTCGCGGCGTTCGCGAGATAGCCGATCCCGTCGTCGAGCGTCAGCGCCGCGGAGCCGGCGGGCGTTCCGTCCACGAGGGCCAGGTAGAGCCGCCAGCCGGGCCGGCCGTGCCAGGCCCGCACGGCGGCCTCGTCGGGCCCGCGGTTCTCGGCCGGCACCTCGTGCCCGTCCAGGTGGATGCGGGCGAAGTCCGCCATGTCGGCCTCGCCGGCCTCGACCACCTCGACACCCATCGGCGCCGGGGGCGGGGCCGGCGGGCCGCAGAACGAGCCCCAGAAGCCGGTCTGCGCCCATCCCGCCGCCGTCAGGCGCTCCAGCAACGATGCGGCGCCCGGCACCGGTGCCACCTCCGTCCAGCCGCGCAGCCCCAGCCGGCGGTAGACGGCGGTCACGTCGTCGACGCGGCCCACGTGCTCGGCGGCGAGCCCGTGCACGGAGTTCGCGAAGTCGAGGTCGGGCAGGAGCTCGCACGCCAGCGCCACCGTGCCGCCGAACCGCTCGACCGTCACCCGGGCCGGGTTCCCGGGGACGTCCCGCATGCCTTCGACCCAGGCGACCATGAAGGCCGACGCCGCCCGCCGGATCCGTCCGACGAGCTCCCCGGTCTCGGTCGTCACCGCCCCTCCGCCAGGCGCGCCGCCAGCCGCAGCGGCAGGCCGGCGTCGCGGATCGCCTCCTGCGCGCCCCGGACGTCGTACTCGGCCCGAAGCCAGGTGGCGGTGCCCTGCTCGATGTCGAGGAGCGCGTAGCCGGCGCGCGGGTCGCCGTCCCGGGGCTGGCCGACCGAGCCCGGGTTCACGATGTACCGCCCCTCGCCGTACGCCAGGGTCGCGCCCGCCGCAACCGTGCCGCCGACGACCCGGCCGTCCTCCTCGCCCCACACGAGCTGGACGTGGCTGTGGCCGATCAGGCACAGCGGCCGGCGCTGGCGCTCGAGGCACAGCTCGGCCGTGCGCGGGTCGACCACGTACTCCCAGACCGGGTCGCGAATGCTGCCGTGGAAGAGCTGCACGCCCTCCCGTCCCCCGCCGGGCATGCGGGTCGCGAGCGCCTGGATCTGCTCCGGCGAGAGGACGGTGCGCGTCCACTCCGCGGCGTCGCGCGCGTCGTGGGCGAACATGTCGATGTTGATCGTGCCCGAGACCACCAGGTCGTGGTTCCCGGCCAGCGAGACGACCGCGCGCTCGTCGACGATCTGCATGCAGCGCACGGGGTCGGCGCCGTAGCCGACGACGTCGCCCAGGCTCCAGATCTCGTCCGGCCGGAGCTCGTCGATCGCCGCCAGGACGGCTTCCAGCGCCTGGACGTTGCCATGCACGTCGGAGATGACGGCCACCCGCATCGGCGCACTATAGGGTTGGCCCCGTGAGCCTCGCCGCCGTGCAGCAGCGCGCGTGATCCGGCGCGTCCCGGGGCTGGTGCTGATCGCTGCGCTCGGCGGGCTCGCCGCCTGGTTATGGCAGGCGGAGCTGCCGTCGCACGTACCGCATCTGGCGGCGCGGGCGGCGTTCACGCAGGGCCAGATCGACCGCGCGGCCGACTACCGCGAGCCGCAGTACCTGCTGGCGGTGGGGGCGCTCGTCCTCGAGCCCGCCGCCGCCCTCGCGTGGGCCAGGTGGGGCAGGACGTGCGCGGCCCGGAACGCGCCGCCGGTGGTCGCGGGCGGGATCGCCGCGGCGGTCGCGGCGACGGCCGCGGCGGCCGCCCTGGTTCCGCTCGGATACGTCGACCACGTGCGGGCCGTGAACGCCGGGCTCGACCTGCGTTCGACCGCCGAGTGGGGCCGGGACGCGGCCGTGGGCCTCGCGGCCTGGGCGGCCGGCGTGGCCGTGGCGTATGCCGTCTGTCTCGCGATCGGGCGCCGCGCCCGGGAGCCATGGCTCGCCGTGGGGCTGGCCGCGTGGATCGCCGTGGCGGCGTTCGTGACGGTGCAGCCGGTCCTGATCGATCCGCTCTTCGCGTCCACGCACCCGATCCGCGACCGGACGGTGCGGACGCTGGTCCGGAGCGTCGAGCGCCAGGTCGGAGCGGTGCCCGACTCGGTCTCCGTGTCGGACGCCTCGGCGCGGACGACCGAGGAGAACGCATTCGTCGACGGGCTCGGGCCCACCGAGCGACTGGTCGTCTACGACACCGTGCTCCGCCACGCCCCGGTCGACGAGTCGCGGGCGCTCCTCGCGCACGAGCTCGGCCACGTCGACCGCCGTCACACGCTGAAGGGCGTGCTCTGGTTCGGCGTGCTCGGGCTGCCCGCGCTCTGGGCGGTCCTGGCCGTGGCGGGCCCCGCCGCCCGCCGCCGGCGGCTGGACGGAGCCTTCGACCCCCGGGCGGCGCCGCTCGTCGTGGCGGGCCTGCTCGTGGCCGCAGCGCTCCTCACCCCCGTGGAGAACGGGATCTCGCGCCGCTACGAGGCCGAGGCGGACTGGGTGGCGCTCCGGGCGACCGGGGACGACGACGGGATGGCGGGGCTCCAGAAGCGGCTCGCGCTGGCGGACCTCTCGAACCCCGATCCGCCCGGCTGGGCGGTGGCGCTCCTCTTCGACCACCCGCCGGTCATGGACCGGATCGCCGTGGCGAGGAACTATCCGTCGTCGTGATCGCCGTCGAACTCGGGGAGGTTCTTGATCCCCTCCCGCGTCTGCCACTTCGAGTAGTTGTCGTTCATCGCCTCGATCAGCTCCTTCATGAAGCGCGGCGACAGGTTGACCCGTGAGACGACCACGCCCGGCACCTCCTCCTCCTCGACCTCGTGGTCGATGCGGGCGAACGTGATCGTGAACTCGTAGTCCGAGTGGCTGACGTTTGCGAAGTTGGCGTAGACGCCCGCCATCACCTCGGGAGAGAAGTGGATGTTGAGCCGGCGCTCCTGGCGGTCGTCCTCGGCGTCCATCCGGCCACCCTAGCATCGTTAGGATCCGGCCCATGTCCCGAAGCGCCGTCCAGGAGCTGGCAGGGCCGGTCGAGGCTGCGATCGCCGAGGTCGGCGGCGACGGCGTGCAGGCGCGGCTCGAGCGGCCGGCCGATCCGGCCCACGGCGACTACGCCACCGCCGCCGCGCTCCAGCTCGCGAAGCCGCTGCGGGCGGCGCCGCGCCAGATCGCCGAGTGGATCGCGGAGCGGATCGACTCGCCCTTCATCGCCTCGGCCCAGGTGGCCGGCCCGGGCTTCGTCAACCTGCGGGCGACGCCGGCGTGGTACCGCCACGTGATCGGGCGGGTGCTCGCCGAGGACCGACGCTACGGCGGTGGCGCCGCGGCCCGGCCGCAGAAGATCCAGATCGAGTACGTGAGCGGGAACCCGACCGGCCCCGTGACCGCGTCGACCGCGCGGAATGCGGCCTACGGCGACTCCCTGGCGCGGCTCTTCGAGTTCGCCGGGCACGACGTCCAGCGCGAGTACTACTTCAACGACGCCGGCCGGCAGATGGACCTGTTCGGGGCGTCGCTGCGGGCTCGGGCGCGCGGCGAGGACGTGCCGGAGGACGGCTACCGGGGCGCGTACATCGAGGACGTCGCCCGCGGCCTCGGGCTCGACCCCGACGCGCCTGCCGATGAGTGGCGGGCCCGGGGTGCGGCGGCCATGGTCGAGGACATCAAGCGCACGCTGACCCGCTTCCGGGCCGGCTTCGACCGCTGGTTCCTGGAGCGCTCCCTGTACGAGGACGGATCGGTCGCAGGGGCCATCGAGACCGTCCGCGGGACCGGTCACACCTACGAGAAGGACGGCGCGCTGTGGCTGCGCTCGTCCGAGCTCGGCGACGACAAGGATCGCGTGCTCGTTCGCTCGGACGGAACGCCGACCTACATCGCCGGTGACCTGGCCTACATCGTCTCGAAGCTCGAGCGCGGCTTCGACGTGGCCGTCTACGTGCTCGGCTCGGACCACCACGGCTACATCGGCCGACTCAAGGCGGGGGCGATCGCGCTCGGCTACGACCCGGACCGGGTCGACATCCAGATCTACCAGTTCGTGAAGATCGTGGAGGGCGGGAAGGCGGTGAGCGCGTCGAAGCGGCGCGGCGCCGTGCTCATGCTCGACGAGCTGCTCGACGTGATCGGGATCGACGCCGCCCGGTACGCGCTCGTGCAGCGCTCGCACGACCAGGTGATCGAGCTCGACCTGGAGCTGTGGGCCGCCCAGAACGCCGAGAACCCGGTCTACTACTGCCAGTACGCCCACGCCCGGATCGCGGCGATCCTGCGCAACGCCGAGCGAGCCGAGGACGGGCCGGCGCCGGGCTGGACGCCGGAGCCCGCGGAGGTCGAGCTCGTGAAGCACCTGGCCGAGTTCCCGGAGGTGGTGGCGGAGGCCGCCGAGTGGCGCGGGCCGCACCGCATCGTGGCCTACGCGCAGGACACGGCGAAGTCGTTCCACCAGTTCTACAAGCAGTGCCGGGTGCTCGGCGAGGCGCCCGACGTCGAGCGAAGCCGCCTCGCCCTGTGCCGCGCCACGGGGCTCGTGATGGCGACCGCGCTCGGCCTCGTGGGGGTCGAGGCGCCCGACCGGATGTGACCCTGGGCGGGCTCGAAACCCGGTGCTACCCTGCGCCCCCGTGAGCAGCGTCCCCACCGCACCCACGGTCTACGAGGTCTCCGAGCTCGAGGAGATCCTCGCCGGCGAGGACGCCGGCCCCGGCGACGGCGACTGGTACGCGATCCGCACCGACCCGTGGCCGTGCCCCGCCTGCGGCGCGGAGTTCGACTACGTGACCGCGTGCCACCACGTGATCGTGGCGCCCGACCGCGACGACCTGCTCGACCACGCCGCCCGCGCCGCGCAGGTGGGCCGGAACCCCAAGCTCGTCCGCTACGACGACGTGCTGCCGACGATGACGCTCTTCCAGTGGCGCGCGCTCGGGCGGCCCGTGCACGGGATCAAGAAGGTCAGCTGAGCGGCGGCGGCGCGGCCGCCTAGAAGCCCATCCCGGCCCGCATGTCGTTCGCCGTGGCCGCCTGTCCCAGGAACGTCGTGATGCCGAGCGCCTCCTCGGACGCACGCAGGAGCGCGTACTGGTCGTAGAGCGTGCCGTCGGCCACCGGCTGCACGCCCGCGGCGACGGCGATCATCGGCACCCGGGTCGTGGTCTTGTCGCTCGACTCGTCGAACGCCACCAGGATCAGCGTCCCGCCCGCCTGGTAGCTCGACGTGGCGGCAATCGTCTGGATCGTGCCCTGGAGCCACGTGTCCATCGCCTTCAGGTTGGCCGCGGTGGAGCTCTTCTGGGCGCAGCCCGTGAGCCAGTGGTTGTTGTGGCACAGGTTCGGCGTGATGAAGGTGTACGCGGGCATGGTCGCCGGCAGGGTCGTGATGCCCGCGTTCGACGTGGGCGCCGGGATGTCCGAGACCTTGCACTGGGTCGCGATCCGCGTGTACCAGACCGCCGGGTCGTGACCGCGCTTGTAGAACGTCGACTTGCCGCCGCAGTTGCCGCCCATCGACTCCTCGAGCTCGAGCCACGAGGGCACCTGCTCGAAGATGCTCGGCGCGTTCACCTTCACGCCGACGCCCGTGGCCTGGCCGCCCGTCGCCGCCATGTAGTTCGGCTGGCTCACGCCGGCCACATCGTGGAAGTTCGTCGCCAGGGCGCACGACTGCGCAAGCTGGTTGAAGTACGGCGCGTTCGCGCTTCCCACGACCCGCTCGAACGAGGCGTTCTCCTCGAAGATCACGACGACGTGGTCGTACGTGGCGGGCGTGGAGACGCCGGCCAGCGCGCAGGGGTCGGGTGCCGGGTCGGCCTGGCTCGCGGCTGCGGGCACGACGGCCGCTGCGGCGGCCGCCAGCAGCGTCACGGCGAGTCTTCCCCATCGCGGCTTGCGGATCATTCCCAGCTCCTTCCTGCCGTTCTCCGGACGCGCGGCCCGTGTCAGGGTACGCACCGCTCCGCCGTTGTCAAGTCTGAGCCTCACCCGTGAGCCGCGCCAGCCAGATCGAGAGGCCCGCGTCGGCAAGCCGGGGGATGCGGGCGGCGGCCGGCGTGAGAAGCCCGAACACGAGCCCGCGGCCCCGCGGCACACGCATGCGCCGCAGGCTCGCGACGCCCGGCCGCTCGGCGATCGCGCGGATCTCGCCGGCATCGGCGCCCCACGTCCACGGGGGCGGCCGGTAGCCGCTCGCGGTCTCAAGCCGGGAGCTGCGGCTGCGGTCGCTGAGCCAGCGTGGCACCGCGTCGAACAGCAACGCGCCCGCGCCGAACCGGCTCGCACAGCCGTCAACCAGCTCGTGCACCTGGCCGCGCTCGAGGTACATGAGCAGGCCCTGGGCGGTCACGAGGACGCCGGTCGACGCGCCGACGGCGTCGAGCCACGATCCGTCGGCGGCCGACGACTCCACGAGCTCCATGTTCGGCGAGGCCGGGAGCAGCCGCCGGCGCAGCTCGATCACCTGGGGGAGGTCGACGCTGACCCAGCGGACGCGGCCGTCGTTCACGCGCCAGAACTGCGTCTCGAGGCCCTCGCCCAGCGCGACCACCGTGGGCTGCGTGTGATCGTGCACGAACCGCCGCACCTCCCGGTCGAACGTCCGCGCCCGCAGCGCCTGCCACTGCGACCACGTCGGCGACCGGCCGAACCGCTCCTCGAAGGGAAAGTCGATCGTGCTCACGAGCTCGACGGCCATCGGGTCGTGCAGCACCCGGTCCGGCCGCGCCGCCTCGGACGCCCGGCGGTAGAGCGTCCACAGCATCGTCTCGGACACGCCCTCCACCTGGACTGCCGTCTCGCCCGGCATGGCCGCGCTCTTACCCGTCCGCGCGCGGTTCCGAACCTACCGATGCTCCTGGCAGCCTTCCCCACGTGTGACGCGGAGGAGCCCGCGACCGTCCTCGCCGCCTCGAGGGGATGCTGTGGCACGGCAGACTACTGGTGCGCCACAAACCACCGGCAGAACGGGTCGCGTGCTCGTGGCCGGTCACAGTTCGGGTTGAGCACCCCGGTTCCGCTCAGGTCGAAGACGACGCGAATCCGGCGGGGCCGCGTGTCCGGAGCGGCGAAGGTGGCTGTGCAGTCGGCGGTCGCTTCGAAGGCTGGGCGGCGGTCGACGATTCGACACCTGGCGTTGCGGATCCGTCCGCGTACCATCGGCGCGTACGTGAATTGCTCGGCCGCTGCTGCGGCTCTGGTCGCCGTCCAGTGGACGGTGGGCTGGGTGTTGACACACCGGCCGTTGTCGAACCGTCCGCCGCTGCAGTCTCCGTAGAAGCCTGACCCGCACGAAGGAGCAAGCAGGGCGACGAACAGAAGCACGGCCGGAGACCAGCGCATCGCCACTAAGACGTTCAGCCGTCGCCTCCGGTTCGTGGGGCCGCGAGATCGGCGTTCGAACCGACGAACCGTCCGATTGCTGCCGGCGCCGAATGGCTTGGGTGGGTCAGAACTTCGATCAGCGGCCAGATCCTGCGATGGGATGGCAGTGCTGTGTGACGTCTACGCGTTCCGAGCCTCCGGCCAGCAACCCGAGTCCGCCGATCTGACGCTCTGGCCTCCCGGCACGATTCAGATTGGCGGGTTCGTCCAGGGCTCGCACCACGCGCCGTAGCTGATGACGTCGTGCAAGTGCGCGACGGCCTGTGGGAAGTCGTCCGGGTCGAAGAACCAGTTCATCTCGCGAGTGCGGTGGCGGGAGAGGAACACTCCCGCGGGCGGCCCCACCACCATTGTGGGCAGGTAGGCGTGGAAGAGCCGCTTGCTGCCCCGGCCCCACGCAGTTACCTGGCACTTCACGTACGTCGGCTCCGCTGAGGCGTTCGTGATGGTTGCGTGGAACCACGGCGCTCGATCCCCGCGCGCGCATCCGCCCCGCGCGGCGTCGAAGCTCCATCCCCAGCTGCGCAACTCGCGCGCACACGCCCGGTGTGAGAGTGGCGCTCGAGGGGTGACCTTCACCGGGATCGCGGCGTGGGGAGGAGGCGCCGAGACGTCGCGGAGTTGTCGCTCTGACTTGCAACTGCCGGCCAGGAGCAGGATGGTCGCGAGCACGAGCACATGTGCTCGAGGTGATCGAACCGGCGGATGGAGGAGTGGCGCGGCCACCGACGCTCCCTATGACGATCGCGAGGCGCCGCGAGTTCGCACGATCGTCGTCGCTGTCCTCCGACGCGATCGGGTGGGCGAGCTGCGGCCGGGACTGCTCAGTCGTTACATCGTCGGGTCGTCGGGGCGGTGACTCTCGATCCGCCGCCTCGTGTCGTGGGGGAGCCATTGCCGCCCGCGTCGTGGATCGACGAGCTTCTTCGTCCAGGGCCCGCGGCACGGGTGGTGTGGATAGGGCTCCGCGGGCGCGCTCGGGGGCGCCGGAGTGGTGTACGCTCCTCCGAAATCGGCGTGGAAGAGATGGTGGAGCCGCTCCGGCTCTTTCTGGCTCAACCAGGCGGATACGCGGACGTAGCTCAGTCGGTAGAGCGTCGGCTTCCCAAGCCGAAGGTCGCGGGTTCGAGACCCGTCGTCCGCTTCTTCTCGCTGCCGGCCCGACCGGCCCGGCTAGATGTTGACGCGCGACATGTCGGCGTAGCGGTCGCCCGCCGTGGCGCCGACCGGCGCCGCCTCGTCCAGGCGCGCGAGCTCCTCGTCCGTCAGCTGAATCTCCGTCGCGGTCGCGTTCTGCTCCAGGTACGTGCGCCGCTTCGTCCCGGGGATCGGCACGATGTCGTCGCCCTGCGCCAGCACCCATGCCAGCGCCAGCTGGCCCGGCTCGACGCCCTTCTCCGCCGCGATCGCCTTGACGTGCTCGACCAGGCCCATGTTGCGGCGGAAGTTCTCGCCGACGAAGCGCGGGAACCGGCCGCTGCGGCGGGAGTCGTTCTCGGACAGCTCCTCGGGATTGATGATGCGGCCCGTCAGGAACCCGCGCCCGAGCGGGCTGTACGCCACGAAGCCGATGCCGAGCTCCCGCACCGTTTCGAGCACGCCGTTTCGCTCCGGGTCGCGGGTGAAGAGCGAGTACTCGGTCTGGAGCGCCGTGATCGGATGGACGACGTGCGCGCGGCGGATGGTCTCGGGCGCCGCCTCGGACAGCCCGAGCCGCAGCACCTTGCCCTCGCCGACCAGCTCGGCCATCGCGCCGACGGTCTCCTCGATCGGGACGCCGGGATCAACGCGGTGCTGGTAGTAGAGGTCGATGTGGTCGGTGCCGAGCCGGCGCAGCGAGGCGTCGCAGGCCTCGTGCACATACGCGGCGTCACCGCGGATGCCGAGGAACTCGCCCTGCGCACCGCGCACGTTGCCGAACTTCGTCGCGAGCACCACGTCATCGCGTCGCCCCGCGATCGCCCGCCCGACCAGCTCCTCGTTCGCGCCCGACCCGTACATGTCGGCGGTGTCGATGAGGTCGACTCCGAGCTCCAGCGCGCGCTGGATCGTCGCGATCGCCTCCGGCTCGTCGATCGAGCCGTAGAACTCGGACATGCCCATGCAGCCGAGGCCCTCTGCGGAGACCTCCAGCCGCCAGTCGCCCTTGCCCAGAACTCGCCTGTCCATCTCGCCTCCCGTTCGCGTCACCCTAGCGCTGCCCGGGGCGCGGACGGGCCAAACGCGTCGTCAGGCTGCGGGCGGGATGCTCGATTCAGGCGGAACACGTTCTCCGGGTCAACCGCCGCTTCAGTCGGATCTGCACGGCCGGCATCAGGCGGTCGAGACCCTTGCGCACGACGGCGCGCGGTGGCGCCTCGGGCGCCTCCGCCGCCGCGGATCGCCCAGAAGAGGTCCGGGTGCTCTCGGCGTCGACCTCGAGCACCCGGCCGTCGGCGGTGCGTCGCCGAAGCCGACCGTGCCGCGCAGCCGCCGCTGTGACCTCGCCCGTCGTGAGGCGGCCGCCTGCGTGCGCGAGCTGCGTGTCAGTCTCGATCGTGCGGCTACCGAACCGAGGGCGCCACGAGCGCCGCGGCTCCCCTATGATCGCCGGCATCGATCCGGACGTCGCCGTCTCCGACCTGATGCAGGGCCTGCCGCCCGCGCCTGACCGGATCGTCGGCGTCCACAACTGGTCGACCTCTCCGCACCTGCGGTGGGGGTTCCTGCACACGCGCGAGGTCGTGCCGACGGCCCGGATCGAGCGCGGCGGCGGGCCGGTGCTGGAGCTCGCGGCCGCGCCGCGCGACCTGGACGCGGTCGAGTTCGCGTGGGCCGGCGGCCGGGCCACGGTGGCCGAGATGCTCGACACGACGTTCACCGACGGCTTCCTCGTGCTGCACGGCGGCCGGGTGGTGACGGAGCGGTACGGGCCGGGGATGACGCCGAGTACAACGCACCTGCTCCAGTCCGTGTCGAAGTCGATCGCCGGCACCGTCGCGGGCGTGCTCGTGGGGCGCGGGCTGGTCGACCCCGACGCGCCGGTCACGCGGTACGTCGACGAGCTCGCCGGGACGAGCTTCGAGGGAGCGACGGTGCGCGACGTGCTCGACATGCGCACGGGCACGGCGTACGACGAGACCTACGACAGCCCGGCCTCGGACGTGTATCTGACCGAGGTGCTGGCCGGCTGGCGGCCGGCCGTGGGCCCGCTCGCGCTCGCCAACGTGTACGAGCAGCTCGCCGCCCTTCGAAACGCCCGCGAGCACGGGCTCGTCTTCGACTACCGCTCGATCCTGACCGAGCTCCTCGGGTGGATCATGGAGCGCGCCTCAGGCATGCGCTACCCGGAGCTCGTGAGCGAGGCGCTGTGGTCGCGGATCGGCGCCGAGCAGGACGCCGACATCACGATCCGCCACGGCGTGACGCTGCCCGACGGCGGCGTGTGCGCGACCCTCCGCGACATGGCCCGGTTCGCGCTCCTGCAGCTGCGCGACGGGCGCGTGGGGGAGGAGCAGGTGGTGCCGTCCGAGTGGCTGCGCGACACGCGCCGCGGCGACCAGGCGGCCCTCGACGCGTATGCCCGCGCCGAGGGCCTGGACGCCCATCCCGGCCAGATGTACCGCAACCAGTGGTGGGTGCTGGAACGCGACGTCGCCTACTCGGCCCTCGGCATCCACGGCCAGATGGTGTACGTGAACCTGCCGGCCGACGTGGCGTGCGTGAAGCTGTCGACGTGGCCCGCGCCGCTCGACGAGGGGCTCGAAACCTACTGCCTCACGGCGTTGGCCGCGATCGCCGACGCGCTCGCCGGCTGACGCCCGGTCACGGGTGCCCCGGGACGCCGACGCGCGTGCGCACCGCGGTCACGTGGAGGAAGACAGGCCCCTTCGCCGAGCAGGCCCGGAACCGGAACGGGATCGTCGCCGCCCGGAACGCGCCCGGCGCGAACACCCGCAGCCCGTCCGCGGTGACCGGCTTGCAGGCCGACGGCGTGAACACGCCGACATCGGTGATCCGCAGCACGCTGTGCACCGTCGTCCCGGGCCGCAGGGTCACGGTCCGCTCCGGCGCCGACCGATCGCGGCCGGCGGCGGTTCCCGCCTGGTGGCCCGCCGCGACGGCCGAGACGCCCGGGAAGCCGAAGAGCCGGCAGGTGTGCCCGGAGACGTTGGTCAGCTCCAACGGGTACGAGATGCTTCCCGCGGCGCCGCCGCCGCCGCCGACGCCCAGCCATGTCTGGAGGCTTGCGGTCGTGCAGCGCGGGACGGACTGCGCCGCTCCGGCGGCGCTCGACGCGGCCAGCGGGACGCCCGCGAGCGCCGCGACCAGCGTCCCGGCAAGCGCGCGGCGGACGGTGAGCTTCGGCATGGACCATGTCATCTGTGCACCCCTTTCCTGGTGGCTCGCTCCCAGGCTACGA
>JAICKX010000087.1 GCA_025927685.1 Thermoleophilia bacterium
AGGGCCGGCGAGGTGAACGTGTCGAGGATGCGCTGCACGCTTGGCCGCACGCGTTGCTTGGTGGGGCGGCGACGTGGGGTGGCCGTCCGTTGGGCTGCACGTGCGAGATCGAACAGGTGTGCTTGCTCTGCGTCGTCGAGTTGAAGCGCTCGCGCCAGCGCAGCGAGGACGGGCTCTGAGACTCCGCTCAGGTTGCCTCGCTCCAGGCGAGTGTAGTAGTCGACGCTCATGCCGGCGAGCGTCGCGACCTCTTCGCGGCGGAGGCCGGGAACGCGCCGGTTGTCGCTGTACCAGCTGAGGCCTGCCTGCTGGGGCGTAATCCTGGCGCGCCTCGAGGTCAAGAACTCTCGGGTCTCGGTCGTGATGTCCACACAAGCAGGGTAGTCCTGCCCCGGCCGGCTTGGGGGGTAATGCCGGTACCTGGGTCAACCGGGCCTGTCACGTGCAGGCGTGGCCTGCTTCCATGCTGATACCGGAGGGGCCCGCGACCAGTGCTCCCCGGGTCAGGCAGAAGATCACGAAAGGACGCGAAGGAAATGAGTGAGCAGATAGTGTGGTTCATAACCGGCGCCGGCCGCGGCATGGGCGTCGAGATCGCGAAGGCGGCCCTGGCCGCCGGCAACGCTGTCGTCGCCACCGGCCGCAACCCCGACACAGTCCGCCGGGCCCTCGGCGACTCGGACGACCTGCTGGTGGTCAAGCTCGACATCACGAGCCCACAGGACGCCGAGGCGGCGGTCAAGGCAACCGTCGAACGCTACGGACGGATCGACGTGCTGGTCAACAACGCCGCCAACTTCTACGCCGGCTACTTCGAGGAACTGGCCCCCGAGCAAATGGAGCGGCAGGTCACGACCAGCCTCATGGGCCCGATGAACGTCACCCGCGCCGTCCTGCCCGTGATGCGTGAGCAACGCTCGGGGCACGTCATCTCGATCTCCTCGTCGGCAGGTCTGGCCGGCTTTGAGTACGGCACCGCCTACGCCGCATCCAAGTTCGGTGTGGATGGCTGGATGGAATCGCTCGCCCCCGAGGTCGAGCCGCTCGGCATCCACACCACCATCGTCAACCCCGGGTTCTTCCGCACCGAGCTGCTGACGAAGGAGTCGACGAACTACGCGACCCCGTCGATCGCCGACTACGCCGAGCGAAACACCGCCCAGCATGAGTTCTGGGAAAGCCAGAATGGCCAGCAGCTGGGCGACCCGACCAAGCTCGCCCAGGCGCTACTGACCATCGCCGACGAGGAGCAGCCGCCGCGCCGGTTCATCGCCGGTGCCGACGCCATCGCCACAGCCGAGCAGCAGATCGCCACGCTCCAGGAGGAGATCGACGCCTACCGCGAGCTGTCCTCGTCGCTGGCCGTCGCCTCACCTGAAGACCACGTCATCGATCCCAGAAACGGAGCACAACTCTCATGAAGCACATTTCACTTGGCGGGCTTGACGTCTCGCGCATTGGACTCGGCACGATGGCGATGTCCGGCTACTACCTCGACCCGGACAGCAGCGACGCCGAATCGATCCGCACCATCCAGCGAGCACTGGAACTGGGCGTCACTCTCATCGACACTGCCGAGATCTACGGCCCCTACGCGAACGAGGAGCTCGTCGGCCGCGCTCTCAAGGGGCGCCGCGACGACGTCGTTTTGGCGACGAAGTTCGGCTTCGTCTCCCACTCCGGCGCGGGCACCGGAGTGCTCGACAGCAGCCCAGCGAACATCCGCACCGCGGTCGAGGGCTCGCTGAAGCGACTGGGTACCGACCACATCGACCTTTACTACCAGCACCGGGTCGACCCGAACACCCCCATCGAGGACACCATCGGCGCCCTGGCCGAGCTGGTGGCCGAGGGATGGATCCGGCACATCGGCCTGTCAGAGGCCCGGCCCTCAACCATCCGCCGCGCCCACGCCGTACATCCGATCACCGCGCTACAGACCGAATACTCCCTGTGGACGCGTGACCCCGAGGCCGAACTGCTGCCGCTGCTCCGCGAGCTGGGCATCGGCTTCGTGCCGTACTCGCCGCTCGGGCACGGCTTCCTCACCGGGACGATCGGCTCCCCCCAAGAGCTCGCCGACGACGACTGGCGCAAGACCAACCCGCGCTTCACGCCGGGCAACTTCGAACAGAACCTCCGCATCGTCGACGAGGTCCGGGCCGTCGCTTCCGAGCTGAACGCCACACCGGCGCAGGTGGCGTTAGCGTGGCTGCTCGCGCAGGGCGACGACATCGCCCCGATCCCGGGGACCAAGCGGGTCTCCCGCGTCGAGGAGAACACCGCCGCCGACGGTCTCGAGCTGAACGCGGAGCAGATCCAACGGCTCCACGATCTCACCCCAGCCACCGGCGAACGCCACGAAGAAGCCAACATGGCCAACGTCGAACGCTGACCACTTCATAAGGACGGCGGCGGCGCCATGCCCCGGCGGCGCCTCGTCACCCCGTGACCGCACATGCCCGATGTGGTGTGTGCCCACCCAGGTCATGGACGGCGGAGTTGCCGCGTCCGCCGTTTAACTAACAGGTCGGCCCACGACCGACCGAGTGCCGTGCAAGGCGGTCGTGAGTCGGGCATCACCGGGGCATCACGAGCACGCCATTTGGCGGCATTTGGCGACTACGGTCGAGTTCTGCTTTCCGCATAGTCATGCGGAAAACCGCCTGGGTACCCAGGCGGCGTCCCAAGAATCCCGCTTACAGATCGGCTACCGGAAGCCCCGCACATGCGGGGTTTCCCATTTTTCGGGCCGCCGTTCGAACACGAGCTCGAGGCCGTCGACCTCGTCCATCTGCTCGCCGATCCGGTGAAACCCCAGCCGCTCAGCGATTCGGAGCGACGGCTTGTTGCCGGGGGCGATCGACGCACGCACCGCCGAGACATGCACGAGCCGCTCGGCCACTTCGATCAGCCGCGTCGCCGCCTCGAGTCCATACCCGAGGCGCCGGTGAGCGGCGTCGACCTTGTAGCCGATCTCGACCATGCCGTCCTCATCAGGCGGGCCGTGAAAGCCGATCCGGCCGACCATGACCGGCTCGGCGCGGGTGACCATGGCCCGGAGCAGCCAGCGATGGTCGACACCCTCGGCGATCTGGCGGCTTCTGCGATCGAGCACGTGGCGATCCTCCGCGGGCCACCGGGCTGGGTAGGGCACGCCCACGTGCTCGACGAACAGCTGGTATCCATTCCCGATCACCTCCGCGATGACGGGGCCGGGGAGGGCGATGAGCCGGAGCCGTGCGCTCGCCACGATCTCGTCGGGTGCCTCGCATGACCGTGACACGAGGCGATGCTACTTGGATGGGAGCGACCGTCAGAGAATGCCCAGGAGCCGTCGAAGGCCGAATCCCGTTTGGGCGCGGCCGCGGATGCCAAATCCGCGGCCGCGGATGCCAAATTCTCCTCGAGGTGAGGCGGCGGGCCACGCGGTCGGGCGGTGGGGCGCCCGCCTGCGCGTGAACGAGAGCTTCAGCGACGAGCTCGAGCGCTGGCTCCGAGGCGACGAGCCGAAGACTCTCGGCGCGCTCACCGGCGCGTTCGAGGAGAAGAGCTTCGCCGTCACGATCCTGCTGCTCATGTTCGTGCCGGCGCTGCCGGTCCCGACCGGCGGCGTCACGCACGTCTTCGAGGCGATCACCGTCATCCTCGCCGCGCAGCTCCTGATCGGCCGGCGCACCATCTGGCTCCCCGACCGGCTGGCACGCCGCGGGCTCGGCGCGACGATGACCGGCCGGGCGATCCCGTTCGTCCTGCGCTGGGTGCGGCGGGTCGAGCGGGTCTCGCACGCGCGAGGAGCGTGGCTCTTCCGGCAGCGCTGGATGCTGCCGGTGTTCGGGCTCGTGTTCATCGCGCTGGCGGTGGCGGCCGGGCTCGCGCCGCCGTTCTCGGGCCTCGACACGCTCCCCGCGATGGGGGCGATCGCGGTGGCCCTGGCGATCATCTTCGAAGACGTGCTGCTGCTGGCGCTGGGCTTCGTCCTCGGCACGGTCGGCGTGGTCCTGATCGTGACGATCGGCGCGGCGATCGTGCACGTCATGCGGAATCTCGTCTGATCGGCCACAGGAGCTCGAACCGCTCCAGCACGAGCTCGTCGGCGTCGGTCACGTCGACGCCCTGCGACGCGAAGAACTCGATGTGGGCCGCGCGCCAGTGGGCGAGGCTGCGATCGCCCTCGCCCTCGGTCCACGCGAACTCCTCGTCCACCTCGCCGAACGACCGGATCTCGACGCCGGTGGTGCGGATGACGCAGAGCGGCGCACCGTCGCCGTCGAGGATGACGCTCAGATCGCCCGGCTCGGGCAGCGGCTCGTCGGGCTCGTACTTCGAGCGCAGGCCGGCCGTGGCGCGCTTCGGCCCGTCGCGCACGAGCAGGCCCAGCTCCGTCGCCATCGCCGGGCCGGCACCGAAGCCCCACGCCGTGTGCGGGCCGTCGATGCCGGTTGCGGCGACGAACTCCGCCCAGAACGCCTCGACCCGAGCCGCGGTCAGCTCCTCGGGCGTGTTCACGCTTCGGAGCGCCGTGATCAACGTCCGGTCGCCCGCGATCCGGCGGGTCTCGGCGCGTTCGGCGACGAGCCCGAGGCGGCGCTCGCCAGAGTCCAGGAGCCCCTCCACGAGCCCGAGGAGCGAGAGCCGGTAGACCGCCCCCAGCGGCTGGTCGCGGCCTTCGGCATCCGTGACGACGACGGCCTGCCATTTGGCCGTGAGCGCGCCGGCCAACTGGGCGATCGCTCCGGCCGTGAGGAGCGGCATGTCCGCGCCGCACACGAAGGCCGCGTCGGCCCGGTCGCCCAGGGCGCGTATCCCGGCGGCCAGCCCCTCGAGCGGCCCGCGGCCGGGGGCGGCGTCGTACGCGATCTCGACGCCGGCCGGAAGTGGCGGCAGGTCCTGGCGGGCCGCCGCGACGACGACCACCGGCGCCGTAGCCTGCGAGAGCACGCGCGCCACGTGCGTGACGAGCGGCACGCCGCGCCAGTCGACGGCCGTCTTCGGTTCTCCCATCCGGGTCGAGCGCCCCCCGGCGAGCACGATCCCGGCGAGCCGTCGGCCGGGCGTCAGCGGGTCGGCCTGGGCGCGCGCCGCGGCCGGCGCTTTGCCGGAGCCGGCTTCGCCGGGACGCCCGTCACGTCCTCCCGGACCGCCAGCCCCGCCGACGACAGGAGCGCGCGCAGGAGCCGACCGGAGGGATCGACGGAGGGCGGTGCTTCTGCGGGGGCGGGTCGAGTCATACCGATCCGACGCCAGGCCCGAGAGGACGGAATGCGTTGGGGCCTGGCGCCGGAGGGTTGGGGGGTGTTGGGCAGCGCTACGCTCGCCCTTTCCACACCTGGCCGTCAAGGCGTCGCCGGGTTTCCCACAGGCCGGACGTCGCAATGTGCGCCAACTTCCGCCCGGCCGGCGCGGGCCGTCCACACGCTTTCCGCGATTTCCACATGGATCTCCACAGCCCGTTCAGGCGGCGGTGAGCCGCGCTTCGAGGGCGTCGGCCAGCACCTGCGCCGCGGCGACGCAGTCGTCGTCGGAGGCCGACTCGGCCGGCGTGTGGCTGGCCCCGGTCGGGTTTCGGACGAAGAGCATCGCGGCCGGGACGTGCGGCGCGAGGATGCCCGCGTCGTGGCCGGCATAGGAGGGGAGGTCGCCCGCGGGCACGCCTCGCCGCTCGGCTCCGGCGTGCAGCGCCGATCGCAGGTCGGCGTCGAAGGCCGCGCCGTCGTTTCGCGACTCCCGCGAGAGCTCCGCCTCCGGAAAGCGGGCCGCGAGCGCCGTGACGAGGTCGTCGATCGTCGCCGCCTCGCGGGCGCGCACGTCGAGCAGGCAGGCGACCCGGCCGGGGATCGAGTTCGTCGACCCGGGGGCGATCTCGATCCGGCCGACGGTGCCGACGGCGCCCGGCCGGGAGCCGGCCTCCTCGGAGACGGCCATGATGAAGGGCGCGGCGGCCACGAGCGCATCGCGCCGGCCGGCCATCGCGCGCGTGCCGGCATGGTCGGACTCGCCGGTGAAGACGGCCCGCCACCGCTGCCGCGGCGTGAGCACGTCGGCAACGCCGAGCGCCAGGCCGCGGTCGACCAGCGCCTTGCCCTGCTCGACGTGCACCTCCAGGTACGACTCGACGTTCGCCAGCTGGGCGCGGCTCTCCAGCAGGGACTCGCGGCTGACGCCGTGGATCCGCTCGGCGCCGTCCATGGCCGCCAGCACGTCGTCGATGTCGAGCCGGCCGGTGATCGCGAGGCTCGCGAAGCAGGCGGTCCGGAAGCGGGCGCCCTCCTCGTCGACGAACGCGACGACGGCCAGCGGCCGGCGCCGCTCGATCCCGGACTCGCCGATCGCCGCCGCCGCCTCGAACGCGCAGACGATGCCGAGCGCGCCGTCGTAGGCGCCGCCGTCGGGCTGCGTGTCGAGATGCGAGCCGGCGCACGTCCACGGGCCGGTGTCCGCGTCCGGCGTCACGGCCCAGACGCTGCCCGCCCCGTCGCGGCGCACCTCGAGCCCGATCGACTCGGCCTTGGCCTCGAACCAGCGCTGCGCCTCGACCTCGAGCGGCGTCCACGCGACCCGGTTCCAGCCGGTGTCGGTGCGCCCGATGTCGGCGAGCTCTCCGAACCAGTCGAGAAACCGTTGCCGGGAGACCTCCGCCATCGGGCATGGAAGGATACGCGCCGTGCGCCTGCCCGGCTTCGTGAACGCCCATAGCCATGCCTTCCAGCGTCGCCTGCGCGGCGCGGTGGAGCACGTCGACCCGGCGCACCCGCACGACGACTTCTGGACATGGCGCGAGGCGATGTACGCCGAGGCCGGGCGGCTCAACCCCGACTCGGCCTTCGAGGTGGCCCTCCTCGCCTACCGCGAGATGCGCGCGGCCGGGTACGTGGCGGTCGGTGAGTTCCACTACCCGCACCACCGCCCGGACGGCGCCCCGTACGACCCGCCGAACGCGATGGCCGAGGCCACGATCGCGGCGGCCGCCGCGGCCGGCATCGAGATCGTGCTGCTCATGACCGCCTACGAGCGGGCCGGCGCCGGGCTGCCGCCGACGCCGGGCCAGCGCCGGTTCTGCGATCCGGACGTCGCCTCGTATCTGCGCCGGGTCGATGACCTCGCGGCCGCGCATCCGGGCCGGGTCGGCCTGGCGCCGCACAGCGTGCGGGCCTGCTCGCGCGGCTGGCTGGAGGAGATCGGCCGGTATGCCGGGCAAACCGGGCTGGTCGTCCACGTCCACGCCTGCGAGCAGCGGCGCGAGATCGAGGAGTGCCTGGCCGAGCACGGCCGCCGCCCGGTGGAGCTCCTGGCCGACGTCGGCGTCCTCACGCAGCGGACGACGCTCATCCACGCCACGCACGCGTCGGACGCCGAACTCGACCTGCTGGCCGAAGCCGGGGCGGGGATCTGCGCCTGCCCGACGACCGAGGCGAACCTCGGCGACGGCTACCTGCCCGCCGAGCGGATCTTCGCCCGCGGCATCCCGGTGTGCATCGGCTCGGACTCGAATACGGTCATCGACCCGATCCAGGAGATCCGCGAGATCGAGGCGATCGCGCGCCGCACGGCCGAACGGCGAAACGTCCTCGTCCGGCCCGGCGAGACCGGCCCGGCGCCGTACCTGCTCGCGGTCGGCTCCGAGAACGGCGCCCGCGCCCTCGGCCTCGACCCCGCCGTGCTGCCCGAGATCGAGATCTCGGACGCCGAGCCGGAGCTGGCCGGCGTCGCCCCCGAGCATCTCGCAGCCGCCGTGGTGTTCGGCGTTACCAGGTTACGGACGGAACCGCATTCAACTTCCGACACGCAATCGTGACACCCAGCCCGGAGGCATGATGGACTTCTCGCTCACGCCCGAGCTCAGCCAGCTTCGCGCCCGCGTGCGGGCGCTCGTCGACGACGTGCTTCAGCCCGTCGAGGACGAGGCGGAGCGGACCCACGGCCGGCTCTCGGACGAGACGCGCGCCCGCGTCCACCGGGCGGTGCTCGATTCCGGCCTCGGCGCGAACAACATCCCCAAGGAGCTCGGCGGAGGCGGCTTCAACCTGACCGAGCAGATCGTCACGCACGAGCAGCTCGGCAGGCTCACGAACTGCCTCTGGGTGCTCGTCTGGTCGCCCTCCAACGTGCTCGTCCACGGGACGCCGGAGCAGATCGACCGCTACCTGCTCCCGGACGTCCGCGGCGAGCACCGCCACGCCTACGCCATCACGGAGGGCGACGCGGGCTCCGATCCGCGCGCGATCGAGGCGGAGGCCATCTGGAACGGCGAGCACTACGAGCTCTCGGGGACGAAATGGTTCGTCACCGACGGCGACGTCGCGAGCTACTTCATCGTCCTCGCCTGGGCGATCGACGGGGACGAGCGGCTGCCGACGCTGTTCCTGGTCGACAGGGACGCGCCGGGCGTCGAGATGACGGCCGACCCCGACTTCACCCACAACTTCCCCTACCGGCACCCCGAGTTCACCTTCACGAGGACGCCCGTCCCGCGCGAGAACATCCTGGGCGAGCGCGGGCGCGGGTTCGAGCTGACCGGGGAGTGGTTCATCGAGGAGCGCGTCCACATCGCCGCCCGGTGCGTCGGCGCCTGCGACCGCCTGATCGAGCTCGGCACCGACTGGGCGCTCCACCGCGAGCAGTTCGGCGGGCGCATCTTCGACCACCAGGCCGTCTCGTTCGCGCTCGCCGACTGCGCCGCCGAGGTGACCGCCGCGCGCCTGCTCACCTACTACGTCGGCTGGCTGGCGGACACGGGCGCCGACCGCAAGCTCGTCCACCACAAGGCCGCGATGGCGAAGCTCGTCGCCTCCGAGACCGCCGGCCGGGTGGCAGACCGGGTCGTCCAGATCTTCGGCGGGCGCGGCTACATGCGCGAGAACCCGGCGGAGCGGCTGTGGCGCGAGCTGCGCGTCGACCGGATCTGGGAGGGGACCTCCGAGATCCAGCGGCTCATCATCGCCCGCGGCCTGGAGCGGCGCGGGCCGGCGACGCTGCTCGGGCTATGAGCCGAGCGGCAGGTGGCCGTGCTTGTCGGGGTTCAGCACCGACCTGAGCGCGATCACCACCCCGCCCGAGATCTCGAGCGCCGACACCCACACGATCCGCCCATCCGCGTCCGAGAACACGATCCCGGGCTCGCCGTTCACGAGCGCGGCGCGGTGGGCCAGCCCGAGCTCGGCGGCGCGCCGGCCCCAGCCGATGATCGCCTTCGCGACCCGCTCGCCGCCCACCAGCGGCGCGGGGATCGACGGCGCCTTGCCGCCGCCGTCGCCGTGGACGACGGCGTCGGGGGCCAGGAGCTCGATCAGTCCCTCGGTGTCGCCCTCGTCCCACGCGGCCAGGAACCGGCGCGCCACCTCGTCGCGCTCCTCGCGGCTGACGTCGAACCGGTGCCTGCCCTCGTCGACGTGCGCGTGCGCCCGGGCCAGGATCTGGCGGCAGTTGGCGGACGACTTGCCGACGATCTCGGCGACCTCCGGGTACGGGTAGTCGAACACCTCGCGCAGCAGGAAGACGGCCCGCTCGACCGGCGAGAGCTGCTCGAGCAGGTGCAGGAACGCGAGCGACAGCGAGTCGGCCGTCTCGGCGTGGCGGGCCGCCTCGTCCTCCACCAGCGGCTCGGGCAGCCACTCGCCGGGGTAGACCTCCCGGCGCGCCCGCGCCGAGCGCAGCTGGTCGATCGCGATCCGCGTCGTGATCGTCGCCAGATAGGCCCTGGGCGACTCGGGCTCGATGCCCGCCTCGTGGTAGCGCAGAAACGCCTCCTGCACCACGTCCTCCGCCTCCGCGACCGAGCCGAGCATCCGGTAGGCGATCGCGAACAGGTATCCGCGCAGCTCCTCGTCCGTCTCCATCGCCATCTGTGACGAGATACCCCAGGCGCGTGTGACGGTGTCACGGGCGGCGCGGCTGTCTCGTCCTCCATGAAACGCGCCACAACCTCCAAGGAGGACGAGATGCGAGTGTTCGTCGCAGGAGCAACAGGAGCGATCGGGAGCCGGGTCGTCCGGCTCCTCATCGAGCGGGGGCACGACGTGGCCGGCACGTCGCGGTCGCACGAGCGGGCGGAGCGGCTCCGCGCGCCGGGGGCCGAGCCGGTCGTGCTCGACCTGCTCGACCGCGGGGCGGTCCACGACGCCGTCGCCGCCGCGAGGCCCGACGCGATCGTCCACGAGGGAACCGCGCTCGCGGGCCTCTCCGACACCAGGCACTTCGACCGGGCGTTCGCGACCACGAACCGCCTCCGCACCGAGGGCACGGACGCGCTCCTCGCCGCGGCCCGGGCCGCCGGCGTCCGCCGGTTCGTCGCGCAGAGCTTCGGCGGCTGGCCGTATGCCCGCGAGGGCGGCCCTGTGAAGACCGAGGACGACCGGCTCGACCCGCACCCGGCGGCGCGCATGCGCGAGACGCTGGCGGCGATCCGCCATGTCGAGCGGGCGGCGGTGGAGGCCGGCGGGGTGGCGCTTCGCTACGGCGGTTTCTACGGCTCGCCGGACGACGCCCAGATCGAGATGGTGCGAAAGCGCCGGCTCCCGATCGTCGGGGACGGAGACGGGGTGTGGTCGTTCGTGCACCTCGACGACGCCGCCATGGCGACCGTGCTCGCGGCCGAGCAGGGCACCACCGGGATCCTGAACGTCGTCGACGACGAGCCCGCGCCGGTCCGCGAGTGGCTGCCCGCGCTTGCCGCCGCCGTCGGCGCGAAGCCGCCGCGGCGGGTGCCGAGCTGGCTCGCGCGGCTGCTCGGCGGCGAGGTGGGCGTGGTCCTCATGACCGAGGTCCGCGGCGCCTCGAACGAGAAGGCCAAGCGCGAGCTCGGCTGGACGCTCAGGTATCCGAGCTGGCGGGAGGGGTTCGTCGAGTCCTACGCGCCGGTGCGCCGAGAACCTGGTCGCTACGCGGCCAGGCGGAGCCCGGTGCCGGTGTCCTCGTCGTCGACGCGGCGCACGACGATCCGCTCGTAGCCGAGCTCGGCGTGGATGCGGTCGAGCGCGCGCTCGAGGTCGCGCGGCGGGCCCACGGGAGCGAAGATGGGGCTCTCGGAGCCGTCGGTCACGAGCCGGCGGACGAGCACCATGCCGCTCGGCTGCACCGTCGTCTCGGGCTCGCGCAGACGGGCGGTCAGCTCGTGCACCTTCGGCGCCAGCTCGCGCAGCGCTGGGCGGTGAAGCGGCACGGAGCAGGGATGGTTCGTCGCGGCCACCTCGACGAAGCGCTCGAGGGTATCGGCGAGCTGGCGGCGGCGGTGGAGCGTCACGAGCTCCGCGGCGCGGCGGGCGACGTCAGGGCCGCCGACGTGGCGGAATCCGGAGAGCAGGATGTCGTCCAGGATCTCGGTGCGGTGCATGTTGATGACCCGCACGGCGAGGATGGCGCCCAGGCCGCCGACGAGCGCGATCGTCGCCATCGTCTGGCCCATCCCGGGTTGGATCGCGCGCACCACGTAGGAGCCCACCAGCACCAGCCCCGCGAAGAAGAGCAGCGACGCGGCGACCGTGCGCGCGGTCTTCCTGCGCTCGTTGGCGACGGAAAGGGCGTGGATGAACTCGGCGGGGGTCATATGGCGCTCTAGCTAGTACATCGTTCGCGGGGACGCGGTTCTTGAGTCTCACCTGTGCCCTACCCCAAAACGGGGATGCGATACCGCAAACCGCCGATGCGCGGGCGGCGCCGGCGGCGCGAAGATCAGGCCGTGAGCAGCCGAACCCCGTTCCACGAGGCCACGCTCCTGCTCGAGTCCGGGCTCTGCATCTGGTGCGAGTCCGCGGATGCCTCTGAGGGGTCGCACCTGTGCCGGTCCTGCCGCGTCGACGATCCCGACGGCGTGCTCGCGACAACCGCGCCCGTCGCAGCGCCGGCCGGGTAGCGGTTCCGGAAAAGCGACGAGGCCGCCTGGGCAGAGACGGCCTCGTCTGTTGGGCTGTCCGGTGGGCCGCCGGACAACGTGCCCCCGCCGGCGGGTCGGCCGGCGTCGCGCGACAGCCCGAAGGCATCGCGCCGGGGCACTCTTTACAAATCGCCTAGCGAGTTTACTGCAATTCCTTGTCCGCCGGCAGCTTGATCGTGGACAGGTGCTCGCGCGCGGACGCCCACCGGACCAGGAGCCCGGTCAGCCCGACGATCCCCGCGACCACCACGTACAGGATGAGATCCGCTCCTGTGACCGGCAGCGCCGCAGCCGGATGGGCGCTCAGGAGCGCAATCGGCGTCATTGCTCGAGAATACGGCGCGCACTCCGCTCGCGCAACCACGAACGGACGCCCTCGACCTGCCACGGGAGCGGCCGGAACCCGGGCCGAAGCGCGAGGGCGCGGTCATGTGCCTCGTCCACGGTGGAGCCCGATTGTGCCGCCAGAAGCGCTATAGCAACGGCCGCCGAGCGCTCTCGGCCGCCGCGGCAGTGCACATACGCGACGCCGTCGGCGGCCGCCTCGAGGGCCCGGTCGAGCACGTCGGCCGGAACCGTCCCGCCGTCGATCACCGGTAGGCGGATCTCGGCGATCCCGGCCCGGGCGCACGCGTCCGCGATGGCATCCCGCTCGCCGTCCCAGTACTCGCGGTCCTCGCACAGGTTGATGACGGCGGTGACGCCCTCGGCGCGCAGCGCGTCGACATGGAGCGCGGAGAAGGGCATCCGCCCCGCGAGCAGCGAGTCGTTGAGGCGCGTGTACTCGAGCCGGCCCATCGGGCCAGCGTAGCGCCGCTAGCGACCCACGTCGTCGGACAGGCGCGCGGCCGCCTCGGCAGCGGCGTCGACCTGCCCGCGGAAGCGCTCTTCGAGCTGGCGGGCGAGCTCCCGGTCGCGCCGCCGCCGCCTCAGTCTCCTCAGCAATCGGCCCATGCCTGGAGGATGCACCAGGTCCAGGCGGAAATCCAGGGTTTGCAGGGAAAACTCTGGCTCCGCTCCCCGGCCGGTCTAGACTCGCGTACATGTCCACCGAGGCGCTGCTCGAGGTCGCCGTCGCCTCCGCGCAGGCGGCCGGCGAGCTGCTGGCGCGCCGGTTCGGGGGAACGCAGAGCGGGATCGACGCGAAGAGCAGCGCGACCGACATGGTCTCGGATGCCGACCGGGACTCCGAGCGCATCCTGCTCGACGCGATCCGCGCGGCCCGCCCCGGCGACGGGCTCATCGCCGAGGAGAGCGGGCATCGCCCCGGCACGACCGGGCTCGTGTGGGTGGTCGACCCGCTCGACGGGACGACGAACTACCTCTACGGCATCCCCGCGTGGTCGGTGTCGGTCGCATGCCGAGACGCCGAGGGCGGCCTGGTC
>JAICKX010000145.1 GCA_025927685.1 Thermoleophilia bacterium
CCGCTCGAGCGCGAGCGCGTAGAGCTCCGCGAGGTCGTCGACGTGCACGAGCGACCAGTGGTTCTCGCCGTCTCCGACGTACCGCGGCACGCCGTTCTTCGCCATCCCCGCGAACTGCATGAGCGGCCCTCCGCCGCGGCCGTAGACCATGCCCGGTCGGATGACGACGGTGCGGATGCCGGTCGCCGCCGCTGCGAGCACCTCCCGCTCGAGCCCCGGGCGCCAGGCCAGGAGGCCGACCGGATCCGGGACGGAATCCTCGTCGAGGCGGCGGCCGGGTGGGGCGCTCCCGTAGACCCAGACGCCGCTCGTGTACACGAACGCCTTGCCGGTTCCGGCCAGGCTGGCGAGCATCGCGCGGACAGCCGCCTGCTCCGTCGGCCCCATCTCCTCATCCTGCGTCGCGGCCGTGTGGATCGTGGCGTCGCAGGCGGCCGCGGCCCGGGCGAGCGTGTCCGGGTCGTGCAGGTCGGCGCGGATCGCCTCGTGGCCGCGGGCGGCCAGCTCCGACTCCGCGGCCGCGGAGCGTGCGGTGCCGGCGACCGTGTGCCCGCGGCCGGCGAGCACTCCCGCGACGGCCGCTCCGAGATAGCCGGTTGCACCGGTCACCAGAACCCGCACCCCGCAATCGTGTCACGCGGGTGGCCCCTGTGGTGCGGCTGGGGCTGCGGCCCGCCCCACCGCTCCGCCGCGGTATGGTCGCCGGGATGGCGTCCATCGCCGACCTGTACGTCATCGCCGCGCCGCTCGACCATCCCGAGGGCGTGGCGATGGGGCCCGACGGGACGCTCTGGGCCGGCGGCGAGGCCGGCCAGGTCTACCGGCTCGAACCCGGCTCCGGTGCCGCGACGGAGGTCGCGAACACGGGCGGCTTCGTCCTGGGAATCGCCCACGACGCGGCCGGGCGGCTCTACGTGTGCGATGCGGGCCGGCGGGCGATCCTGCGGGTGGACCCGGGCTCCGGAGACGTCGACGCCTGGTGCGCCTCGGCGGGCGGCGGCCCGCTCGAGACGCCGAACCACCTCGCGTTCGCGTCCGACGGCACGCTCTACTTCTCGGACTCGGGCACCGAGTCGCTCGACGTGCGGAACGGGCGCATGATCCGCGTCCCGCCTGGGGGCGGCGACGGCGAGGTGCTCGACCTCGGCACGCTGCACTACACGAACGGCACCTGCGTCACCGCCGACGGCGCCGTCCACTTCCTCGAGACGCTGACGCCGCGCCTCTCCACGATCGTCGACGGCCGCGCCGAGGTGATCTCCGAGTTGCCCGGCACGACGCCCGACGGCCTGGCCGCGTGTGCCGACGGCGGCTTCCTCGTCTCCTGCTACTACCCGTTCCACCTCCTGCGCGTCCCGCCCGGCGGCGGCCCGCCGGAGGTCGTGCTGGACGACCCGACCGGGATCCACATGCCGACGCCGACCAACGTGGCGTTCTACGGCGACGGCCTGCGCCGGATCGCGATCGCGTCGCTGGGCGGGCAGGCCGTGACCGGCATCGACCTCGGTATCGCGGGCGCGCCGGTCCACTACCCTGAGGTCGCATGAGACTGGGGTTCCTGACGGCGTGCATGCCCGGCGCGGCGCTCGCGGACATCGCGGCGTGGGCTGCGGACGCCGGCTACGAGGCGCTCGAGGTGGCGGCATGGCCCCGGATCGGCGACCGCGACTTCACGGCCAGCCATCTCGACGCGGCCGGCCTCGACCAGGCGCAGGCGGACGAGATGCGTGCGCTCTTCGACCGGCACGGCCTCGCGATGTCGTCGATCGCCTACTACGACAACAACCTCCACCCCGATCCGGAGGCCCGCCGGGCGATCAACGGCCACGTCAGGGCGTGCATCGAGGCGGCCGCCCTCCTGGGCTGTCCCAGCGTGGGCACCTTCGTCGGCCGCGACCCGGGGAGGACCGTGGCGGAGAACCTGGCCGAGGCGGAGCGCATCTTCGCGCCGCTCGTCGACCTGGCGGGCGAGCGCGGCGTCGCGCTGATCGTCGAGAACTGCCCGATGGAGGGGTGGCATCCCGACGGCTATCCCGGGAACCTGGCCTACTCGCCGGAGCTCTGGGAGTGGATGTTCTCGCTCGGCCTGGGGCTCAACTTCGACCCATCCCACCTGCTGTGGCTGGGGATCGATCCGGTCGCCGCGCTCCGTCCGTACGTCGACCGGGTGGCGCACGCGCACGCCAAGGACGCCGAGGTGTTCCCCGAGCGGCGCGACCGCCACGGCGTCTTCGGCAGGACGGTCGAGCGGACCGACGGGTGGGACTCCGGTTGGTGGCGCTACCGGATGCCGGGGCTCGGGCAGATCGACTGGCGGCGTCTGGTGGACGCCCTCTACGAGGGCGGCTTCGACGGCGTCCTCTCGGTCGAGCACGAGGATCCCGTCTGGGGCGGCGACGACGAGCGCGTGAGGGCCGGCCTCGAGGTCGCCCACCGGACGCTGCGCCCGCTCATCGTCCGCTGATCACGCGGCACGGTCGATACGGCAGGCGTAGCAGCCGGGGCCGGCGAAGTGGACGTGGAGGTACGCGTCCGGCGCGTCGCCCAGGAGCCGCTCGATCGCGCGCTCGAGGCCCGTCCCGCGGATCACCTCGGTGCCGGTCAGCATGTGCGCGCCGTCGTAGGCTCGCACGGAGAGGATGCGGTCGCGGAGCATCGCCGGGACGGCCGAGGGCTGCTCGACGTGGCCGGCGCACGGCTCGGAGTGGACGTACACGGGGCTGGCCGCGGCGTAGGGGCTCTCGCCCCGGAACGGCATGACGGACGCGAGCACGACATCCTCCGAGTCGTGGGCGTCGGCGAGGCAGCAGCGGACCGGATAGGGGCCGTCGCCGGCGACGGCGGGCACGGCCGCCGGGCTGCGACGGGCCTGCTCGGCGGCGGCCTGGGACAGGGCGTGGACGATGAAGGGCTGCATGCGGGCTCCTGCGGTCGGTGGTCGGGAAGGGAACGCGCCGGAGGCGGGCGGCGTGAGATCGTGAACCATTGGCATCAGGCAGCGGTGTTTCCGCGGTGGGCCTATCCTTGGGCCGATGGCCAACGAAGCCCAGGAGATCGAGGCCGCCGGACGGACGCTCGCGGTCTCGAGCCCCAGCAAGGTCTACTTCTCGGAGCGCGGAGAGACGAAGCTCGATCTCGTCCGCTACTACCTGGCGGTCGAGGAGCCGCTGATGCGTGCCCTCGGCGGGCGGCCGATCCTGATGGAGCGCTATCCGGAGGGGGCCGGCGGGCCGTCGTTCTTCCAGAAGCGCGTGCCGAAGAACGCGCCCGGCTGGCTCGAGACGACCACCGTCGAGACGCCCAACGGCACCCCGTCCCAGGCGCTCGTGGCGGCCGACGTCGCCCACATCCTGTGGGCCGTCAACATCGGCTGCCTCGGCTTCCATGTCTGGCCCTACCTGGCGGCCGACCCCGAGCATGCGGACGAGCTTCGGATCGACGTCGACCCGTCGCCCGGCGTCACGTTCGACATGGTGCGGGAGGCGGCCGCCCTGGTGCGCGAGTTCCTGGCCGAGCACGGCATGCAGGGCGCGCCGAAGACGACCGGCCGAAACGGCATCCACGTCTACGTCCGCCTGCTGGCGGAGCAGGACTCGTATGCCGTGCGCGCCGCCGCCGTGGCGCTGGCCCGCGAGCTCGAGCGGCGCCGGCCCGACCTCATCACCGCCGCCTGGTGGAAGGAGGAGCGGGGGACGCGCGTCTTCATCGACTTCAACCAGAACGCGCCGCACAAGACCGTGCTCGGCGCCTGGAGCGTGCGCCCGCGGGTCGGCGGCCAGGTGTCGACGCCGTTTCGGTGGGACGAGCTCGACACCATCGTGCCCGATGAGCTGACGCTCGCGACCGTCCCGGACCGGGTCTCGGCGGGCAGGGACCCCTGGGAGGCCACGATCGCGGCGCCCCAGTCGCTCGAGCCGCTGCTCGAGCTGCACAGGCGCGACATGGATGCCGGGATGATGGACGCGCCGTGGCCGCCGGTCTACCCGAAGATGCCGAACGAGCCGGCCCGCGTGGCGCCGAGCCGGGCGCGCAAGCCCGAGGCCTGACCCCGTCCCGGATGTGCGAACATACGTTCGGTGCGAGCCGAGGCGACGATCCTGCACGCCGACCTGGACGCGTTCTACGCGTCGGTCGAGCAGCGCGATGATCCGAGCCTGAGGGGGCGGCCGGTGATCGTGGGCGGCGGGGTCGTGCTCGCGGCGAGCTACGAGGCCAAGGTGCACGGCGTCCGTACGGCCATGGGCGGCCGCCACGCCCGGCGCCTCTGCCCCGACGCGGTGGTCGTGCCCCCGCGCATGTCGGCCTACTCCGAGGCGAGCAAGGCCGTCTACGAGGTGTTCGAGGACACGACGCCGCTCGTGGAGGGGCTGTCGATCGACGAGGCGTTCCTCGACGTCCGCGGCATGGAGCGGATCGCCGGCACGCCGGCCGCGATCGCCGCCCGCCTGCGCCGGGACGTGCGTGAGCGGGTCGGCCTCCCCATCACCGTGGGGGTCGCGCGGACGAAGTTCCTCGCCAAGGTGGCAAGCGGCGTCGCCAAGCCGAACGGGCTGCTCGTGGTGGCGCCCGACCGCGAGCGCGCGTTCCTGCTCCCGCTCCCGGTCGAGCGGCTCTGGGGCGTGGGGCCGGTCACTGCCGGAAAGCTGCACGACCGCGGCGTCGCCACGGTGGGGCAGGTGGCCGGGCTCGGCGAGGGCGCGCTCGTCTCGCTGCTCGGGCGCGCGGTCGGATTCCATCTGCACGCGCTCGCGCACAACTGCGACCCGCGGGTCGTCCGCACCCGGCCGCGGCGGGGCTCCATCGGCTCCCAGCGCGCGATCGGCCGCGGCCCGCACACGGCGGCCGAGATCGACGCCAGCCTGATCGCGCTCGTCGAGCGGGTGACGCGGCGGATGCGAACGGCGGGCCGGGCGGGGCGGACCGTCGTCCTCCGCCTGCGCTTCGGCGACTTCTCACGCGCGACGCGGTCGCACACGCTGCGCCGGCCGACCGCCCACACGGCGACGGTCCTGGCCGCGATGCGAGGGCTGGTCGCCACCGCCACCCCGATGATCGAGCGGCGCGGGCTGACGCTCGTCGGCGTGACGGTCACGAACCTGGACGACGCCGCCCGGTCTCAGCTGGAGCTGCCGTTCGAGCCCGACAGGAGCGAGGCCCTCGACGTCGCCCTCGACGAGGTGCGGCGCCGCTTCGGCTCGGCGGCCGTGAGCCGGGCGGTGCTCCTCGGGCGCGACCCCGGGTTCACCGTGCCGCTGCTTCCGGACTGACGGCGCCCGCGACCAGGCAGACGCCGGGGATGTCGAGCCCCGCCGGCGTGCTGTAGGCGGCGATCCGCTCGGCCGCGTGCCGGTGCAGGGCCCGGGCGGCCTCCGGCGGCAGCGCCGCCAGGCGTGCCGCCAGCGGGCCGGCGAGCGCGACCGTCCGCTCCCACCACTCGTCGACGGACGCGGCCCGGTACGGCACCGACAGCTCCGCGACCTCGACACACGCCAGGCCGGCGTCCCGAAGGACGGCAGCCAGGCGCCCGGCGCCCGAGAGCGAGAAGGGATGGGGCTTGCCCGGAGGCGGCATCGGCGCCCCCAGCTGCTCGGCGACGGCGTCGAACACGACGCCCAGCCACGGGTTCCGCTCGCGCGGGCCCCAGACGGATATCGCGACCCGGCCGCCGGGCCGAAGGACGCGCCGGATCTCGCGCGCGCCGCGCTCCGGATCGGGCACGAGCATGAGGCCCTCGCGGCACAGGACGACGTCGAACGATCCGTCGGGCTCGTCGATCTGCTCGAGGTCGATGACCCTGGCGGTCACGTTGGCGAGGCCGGCGGACTGCGCTCGGCCGGCGGCGACCGCCGTCATCTCGGGTGCGAAGTCCGAGACGACGACCTCGCCGCCCGGCTCGACGAGCGGGGCGGCGTCCAGGCCCGGGCCGCCGGTGCCGCATGCGAGCTCGAGCACGCGCTCCCCGGGCACGGGGCGCGTCAGCTCGAGCATCCGGTCGGACAGGCGCCGGCCGCGGGCGTCGACGTACTCCACGTGCGTCGCCCAGGCCCCCGCCACGCCCGACCACATCTGGCGCAGCTGGTCGCGGGTGGGATTGCTGGTGGTGGTCACTGCGGCATCCTTTCGGTTCAATACATCGAGAGTGTAACGAATACTGTCGTACTCTAGCGAAGTCGCGCCCGCTGTCAAGATCCGGCGTCCGATCTGCCGATTGCCGCCTGGGCGGGTCGGGTATATCCTGCGCGCCAGCCATCTCGTCACGGTCTGGCACCCGAGAGAGGAGAGTGGTTATGAGGCTCCTGCGCAGAGGAGTCGTCGTCGGAGTGGCAACGCTCGGGCTCGCAACGGCGGCCGCATGCGGCGGCTCGGGCTCCTCGAGCGGCGGGTCGGCCGGCACCACGCCCGCGGCCTCCGTCCCCGATGTCGATGCAACGAAGCTCACCGTGGACTTCTCGGCCATGAAGGCGCTGAAGGGCCTCGCGGCTCAGGGCAAGGGGAAGGTCGGGGTGCTTCTCCCCGACACGACCACCTCGGCCCGGTACGTCCTGTACGACGCCCCGTTCCTGAAGCAGGCGTTCGAGTCCGCCGGGTTCACCGACTTCAAGATCGACAACGCCCAGGGCAGCGCGAGCACGATGCAGCAGCAGGCCGAGGCGGACATCACGGAGGGCGCGTCCGTGCTCCTGATCGACCCGCTCGACCCGGGCTCGGGCGCGGCGATCGAGGAGAACGCCGAGTCCAAGGGCGTCAAGGTCATCGACTACGACCGCCTCGTCACGGGCGGCCCGTCGGACCGCTACTACGTCAGCTTCAACAACGTCGAGGTCGGCAAGCTGATCGGCCAGGGCGCGGTGAGCTGCATCCAGTCGTGGGGCGTGAAGAACCCGAACATCCTCGTGATGGACGGCGACCCCACCGACAACAACGCGAAGCTGTTCGCCCAGGGCTACAACGGCGTGCTCGCGCCGCACTTCGCGGACAACTCCTACGTGAAGGTCGGCGAGCCGGCCGGCACGTGGGACCCGCCGACGGCGGCGACGACGTTCCAGCAGCAGTACACGGCGCACAAGAACATCAACGCCGTGGTCATGCCGAACGACGCGAACGCGGCGGCCGTCATCTCGGTTCTGAAGACCCTGAA
>JAICKX010000114.1 GCA_025927685.1 Thermoleophilia bacterium
CCAGGCTGCCCTCCTGGATCAGGTCGAGGAACGACAGCCCGCGCCCGAGGTAGCCCTTCGCGATCGAGACGACCAGGCGCAGGTTGGCCTCGGTCATCTGCTGCTTGGCGAGCATGTCGCCGCGCTCGATCCGCTTCGCCAGGCTGACCTCCTGGTCGGCGGTGAGGAGCGACACCTTGCCGATCTCGCGCAGGTAGAGCCTGAGCGAGTCGAGGCTCGGCTCGACGGTCAGGTCGAGCTCGGGAGCCTTCTCACCGTGGAGGGCGGCGTCGCCCTGCGCGGTCTGCTTCGAGTCGGCGTCGAGGAGCTCGATGTTGTGGTCGAGGAGGTAGGTGTAGAAGTCCTCGAGCTGCTCCTTGGAGAGCTCGACCTCCTCGAGCGTCGACGCAACCTCGTCGTAGGTCAGGTAGCCCTTGTCGTGGCCCTCCTGAACCAGCGTCCGCAGCTCCTCGATATCCGCAAGCGCGGTGTCGACCGTGAGCATGGGCCCCCTCGCAAACGTCGGTTGTTGTTCAGACCGGTGAAGCACAGAAGTCACCGGGTTCGGGTACATGCAACAGCCCCCGAAACCGGCGCTGGGGAACAAAACGGATCGCAGACGTGGCCAGTATAGCCGTGGTTTCGCCGCCCACAAGGGCGCGAGGGAAACGAATTTCCCAGACGTCGGAACGTCTACCCGGCGCGGGTGGTGAGCTCCACCCTGGCGGTGAGACGCACCACCCGGTCGCCGACGAAGTTGGGGACGACCGGCTCGGCGAAGGGCGCGAGCGCGCGCGGCATCGCCTCCCACCCGAGCACCCGGCGAAGCGTCTCGACGACGACGGGGTCGACGGCCCGGTAGCCGCCGTCCTCGACGCGCACCGCGACCCCGATCCCCTCGCCCGCGATCCCGACCGCCCCCAGCGCCTCGGCGCCGCCCTTCGCGACCGCGCCCGGCACCGCCCGCATGAGCTCGGTGTCGAGGTCGCCGTCGCCGCGCACCAGCTCGGGGTGGGCGCGCATGGCCGCGAACTGGCGCGGCAGCTCCTCGGGGAGGCGGGCGTACATGGCCGCGATCGTGCAGAGCGGAAGCTCGAACGCGACGACCCCGCAGCCGTCCGTGCAGGTCGGGATCGACTCGAGCGGGACCCGGGCCCGCGCCGCCACCTCGGCCAGCGCCGCGTCCTGGGAGGGATGCCCGGGGTGCCGGTAGCCGGTCGTCTCCCAGCCGTGGTGGACGGAGTTGGCGAGGAAGCCCAGGTGGTTTCCCGAGCAGTTGTGGCGCAGCCGTTCCTCCGGAGTCCCGGTGCAGTTGTCGAGCGCCTCCGCCGTGAGCCCCGAGGCCGCGAGGCCGCGCTCGACCGCCTCGACATGGATGTCCTGGCCCATGTGCGAGGCGCAGGCCACGGCCAGCACGCGGTCGTCGAGCCCGAGCGCGTCGAACCCGCCCGACGCGAGCAGGGGCTCGACCTGGTGCGGCTTCGCGCACGAGCGCATCGTGGTCGGCCGCTCGACGTCACCGCAGCCGGCGACGAGCGAGCCGTCGGCGCGCACGACGGCCACGTGGACGCGGTGGGTGCTCTCGGCGAGCCCGTCTCGCGTGACGGTGACAAGCGCGGGCTCGGACACGCGCGGCACACTACAGCGCGTGGACGCCGGCGAAGACCTGAGGTGGATCGACCCCGACTGGCTGGCGGAGACGCACGAGTGGATCCTCGCCGCGCTCGACCGGGCGGGCCTCACCCTGATGGGCCCGATCGAGCAGCCGCACGTGCGGCCGTGGGCGACCGTGCTGCGGGCGCCGGGGAGCGACGGGACCGTGTGGTGCAAGGCGATGGTGCCCGCCGTCGCCCACGAGCCGGTCACGATCTCGATCCTCGCGCGGGTCGCGCCCGACCGGGTGCCGCGGCTCCTGGCGTCCGACCTCGGGCGGCGGCTCATGCTGACCGCCGACGGCGGGTCGCGGCTGCGAGACCTCGAGGCGCCGCGACGGAGCCCCAACCGGTGGATGGGGATGCTGCGGACCTACGCCCGCCTCCAGCGCGACGCCGAGCACGCGGCCGGTGAGCTCCTCGCCGCGGGAGTCCCCGACCGGCGCCCGGCGGCGCTCCCCGACCAGGTCGCGGCGCTCGTCGAGGAGCTCCAGCCGACCGGGGTGGACGGGCTCGTCACGCGGGTCGCCGACGCGTGCGCGGAGCTGGCGTCGCTCGGCATCCCGGCCACGATCGAGCACTCCGACCTCCACGACGCGCAGGTGTTCGCCGACCCGGCCGGCGACCGCTTCTTCGACTGGGGCGACGCATCGGTGGCCCATCCCTTCATGACGCTCGCGGTGGCGCTCCGCGTCATGGCCTCCACGGTCGGGATCCCCGAGCAGAGCCCCGTCGTCCACAGGGCGATCGACGCCTACCTCGAGCGATGGTCGGCGCTCGCCCCGCTGGCCGACCTGCGGCGCGGGGCCGCGCTGGGCCGCGCGCTGGGCGGCGCCTCGCGGGCGCTCACGTGGCACGCCGTCGCACTCGACGCACCGGCCACCCGGGAGCGCTTCCCGGACGCGGCCGCGGAGTGGCTCCGGGACACGGCCCAGGCGCTGCCGTAGCATTCTCGTCATGCCGGAGCTGCCCGAGCTCGAGGCGTTCGTCATCGCCCAGCGCGACACGCTGACCGCGGCGCCCGTTGCCGCCGTCCCCGTGGCGCACTTCGCGACCGTGAAGACCATCGACCCGCCGATCGCGTCGCTCGCCGGGAGCCGCTTCACGAGCGTCGGCCGACGGGCCAAGCGGATCCTGCTCGAGTCCGAGGCCGGCGACACGCTCGTCCTGCACCTCATGTCGGCCGGGAAGCTCGTGGTCGGCGGCAAGCGGACGAAGACCGCCCGGCTCGTGGTCGAGTTCGAGGATGGGCCGGACCTGATCATGACCGAGACCGGGTCGAAGCGGCGCGCGGCCGCGTGGCTCCTGCACCCGGATGCGCTCGCCGCCGAGCTGGCACACATCGGCCCGGAGCCGCTCGACCCGGCGTTCACCGTCGCGGCGCTCAAGGGGCAGCTCGAGGCGCGGCCGCACCAGCTGCACGCGTTCCTGCGCGACCAGCGCGCCGTCGCGGGCATCGGGCGGGCGTTCGCCAACGAGATCCTGCACGCGGCGATGCTCTCGCCCTACCAGCGCGGCGCGATCCTCACAGAGGAGGAGACCGAGCGGCTGCACGCGGCGATCACGGGCGTCCTCGGCGGCGCCGTCGAGCGGCTCGTCCCGCTCTCGGGAACCGGGCTCACGACGAAGGCCGACCGCGGCTACGCGGTGCACGACCGCCTCGGCCAGCCGTGCCCGCGCTGCGGCGACGCGATCCGGCGCGTCTCCTTCGAGGAGCACACCGTCTTCTACTGCCCCACCTGCCAGACCGGCGGGCGCACGCTGGCCGACAGGCGTCTGTCACGTCTCTTACGGGAATAGTCCTCCGTACCGCTAGGATTCCCCGAAATGCTTGAACACGCAACTACCTTCACGCACGACCTCCAGGCCGCCGAGCCCGACGTCCGCCTGGCCCTGACCCGGGCCGGCGTCACCGGCGTCGAGAAGGTCATCCGCATCGCTCACGCGGGTACCGAGCTCCTCTACTACGCCGACATCGACTGCTACGTCGACCTCGACCCGGACCAGAAGGGCGTCCACATGTCGCGCTTCCCCGAGACGGTGGCCGAGGCGATCGACCACGTCGTGATCGACGAGGCGCTGCACGTGGAGGACCTGGCCCAGCACATCGCCGAGAGCATCATCGAGCGCCAGCAGGCCGTGCGCTCCGAGGTGACGATCCGGGCCAAGTTCCCGGTCACGCGCCGGGCGCCCGTCTCCGACCTGCCCACGCAGGAGATCTACCACCTGATCGGGCAGGCGCTCGCGAACGGCAAGGGTGCGCGGCGGATGGTCGGCGTCCAGGTGCGCGGCCTGAACGCCTGCCCGTGCGCGCAGGGGCTCGTGCGCGAGCGGGCGCGCGAGCGGCTCGCCGAGGCGGGCTACCACGATGCCCAGATCGAGGAGATCTTCTCGCTCCTTCCCGCCGCGACGCACAACCAGCGGGCCGAGGCGACGCTCATGATCGGCACGACCCGCGAGATCGACGCGCGCGACCTGATCGGGATCGCCGAGAACTCGATGAGCGCGCCCGTGTTCGAGCTCTTGAAGCGGCCCGACGAGCTCTTCGTCGTCGAGCACGCCCACCTGCACCCGCGCTTCGTCGAGGATTCCGTGCGCCTCATGATCGCCGGGGCCATGGAGCAGTACCCCGACCTGTCGGACGGCTGCTTCCTGCTCGCCCGCCAGGTGAACCACGAGACGATCCACAACCACGACGTCCTGGCGGAGCGCCACGGCGTCGTGGCCGAGCTCCGCGGGGAGCTCGAGGGCCGGCCGGGTGTGGCGCCCGCCGCGCACACCACCGCCCGGGTCTGGCTCGAGGGCTGACCGGCCGCGCCGCGCTACGTGCGGCCGGCGAAGACGGCGCGCAGGTTGATCCGGTGCTCGGTGCCCGCCCGCAGGCGGGCGATGTTGGCGCGGTGGCGCCAGACGACCCAGATGCCCGAGCCGAGCGCGAACAGGCGCACGGGCCACGGCTGGCCGGTCACGAACGCCGCGGCCGGGTAGGCGACGGCGGCCACCACCGACCCCACCGAGACATACCGGGTCGCGAGCGAGACGCCGAGCCACAACGCGAACGCCGCAAGGCCGATCCAGGGGACGAGCGCGAACATCGTCCCGGCGCCCGTCGCGACGCCCTTCCCGCCCTTGAAGCCCAGGAAGAGCGGGTACATGTGGCCCACGACGGCCGCCGCCCCCGCGAGCACGGGCACGAGGTTGTTCTCGGAGAGGCCGCGGGCGATGACGACGGCGGCCACGCCCTTGCCGATGTCGAGCCCCATCACGGGAAGCCCGATCTTCATGCCGAGGACGCGCATCGCGTTCGTCGCGCCGGTGTTCCCTGACCCGGCCAGGCGCAGGTCGATCCCGCGCAGGCGGCCGGCCCAGTAGCCGAACGGGAGCGACCCGAGCAGGTAGCCGGCGGCGACGGCGATGATGCCGTCGGTCATGCCGGCGCCCGCAGCACGTCGCGCGACTCGATGAAGTAGTCGATGCCGGACCAGACCGTGACGGCGACCGCGAAGGCGACGAGGGCGGTCGTGACCGCGTGCGGCGGGTGGTCGACGATGAGCGCCGCGATCGCGACGACCTGGGCAGTCGTCTTGATCTTGCCCCACTGCGAGGCCGCGATCACGACGTGCTGGCTCGCGGCCACCATCCGCAGGCCCGACACCATGAACTCGCGCGCGATGATGACCATCGCCACCCACGCCGCCAGCCGGTCGAGCTCGACGAGCGAGATGAGCGCCGCCGACACGAGCAGCTTGTCGGCGAGCGGATCGAGGAAGACCCCGAACGTGGTGGTGGCGTTGCGGCTGCGGGCCAGGTACCCGTCCAGCTTGTCCGTGCCCGCGGCCACGGCGAAGATCGCGACCGCCACGAGATCCCCCTCGGGCAGACGGCCGAGCAGCGCGACCATGAACACCGGGATCAGGAGGATGCGCCCGACCGAGAGCCAGTTGGGCAGGTTCACGTCACAAGCCTATCGCCGTGGCGGGAGTGCAGCTCGGCCGCGAGGAGCTCGCACACGCGCCCCTCGGCGAGCATCCGCACGACCGGGTCCTCCCCGCCCGGGACCGGGACGTCGAGGGCTGCGCCGGGAAGCGGCCCGCCCACCGTCACCACGGGGCAGTCGCGCTCCGCCGCCCATTCCAGCACGCCTGCCTCCCAGGCCGACCCGCGCAGCAGCACCAGGCCGAGGCCGGGCAGCTTCGAGAGGTACACGTCGACGTGCGACCAGTCGCCGGTCTCGCACGCGTCGGCGCGCACGCGCGGCACCTCGCGCAGCGTGAGCGCCGACTGCTCGGCCGAGCCGATCCGCTCGGCCGGAGCGAGCACGTGGATCGCCGGACGGCCGACGAGGTCGGCGGCTGCGGCCAGCCACTCGGGGGCGCTCGTGATGACCGCGGCGGAGGCGTCGGCGGCTGCCCGCACCCGCGCTGGGTCGACGCCGCACAGGAGCAGCAGGAGCGCGAGCGTGTTCGTGTAGCTGCGGCAGGCGACCCCGCTCGCCTCGTCGCCCGCGTGCAGCTCGAGGCAGGTGTCGACCTCCGCCGCGAGCGCGCGGTCAGGACGGTTCGTGATGCCCACGACCGTGCTCCGGCCGCGGTGCCTGCGCGCCGCCGCGATCGTCTCGGGCGATCCTCCCCCGGCCGAGACGGCCACGACGAGAAGTCCCGGCTCGGGCGGCTGCGGGGCGCCGGTCGACGCGTGCTCGGCGTGGGCGTCGCGGCCCCGGCTGCGGAGGTACGCGACCGCGTTCTGCGCGGCGTAGCGGGAGCTCCCCATGCCGACGAAGAGCACCCGGCTCGCGTCGAGCGCAAGCGGCTCGATGCCGGCGTGCGCGTCCACCACCCGGTGCAGCCATGCCGGCGTGGCGACGACGTCGGACAGCAGCAGGTCGGGGCGGAGCTCAGCCACCCTGCTCCAGGAGCCAGCGCATCCCGGCCCGCGGGGCGTAGACCCAGCTCGGCTCGAACTCGGCGGCGTAGACGAACTCGTAGCAGGCCTTCTCGAACTCGAGGGCGCGAAGCAGCGTGCGGTCGACCGGCCCATAGCCGTCGAGGAAGGCGGTGCGGGCGCCGGCGATCCAGCGCTCGACGTCGGCGGGCGTCCCCGCGCGCTCACGCTCGACGAAGCGGCCGAGGTGGTCGAACGAGCGCAGCATCGCGGCGACGTCGCGCAGGGCGGTGCCCGGGGCGGCCCGCTGGGCGACGCGGCGAGTGGGCTCACCCTCGAAGTCGAGCACGAAGAGGCGGTCGCCGGCTCGGAGGATCTGGCCGATGTGGAAGTCGCCGTGGACCCGCTGGAGAAGGGGCGGCTCCGCGGGCGCCGCGAGCCCCGCCAGCTCGGCGCGGATGCGAGGCTCCGCGGCGCGGAGCTCGGCGCCGACCTCGCCCGGAACGACGGCGAGCACCCGGTCCAGCTGGGCGCCGGCCGCGTCCTTCCACCCACGCAGCACGCCCGGCCCGGCGGCATCGGCGCCCATCCCGGCCAGGGCGGCGTGGAGCTCCGCGGAGAGCGCGCCCAGGCGGCCGATGCCCGTCACGTCGCCTGCGAGCACGGCGTCCCCGCACCAGCTCCACCCGTCGCGCCCGCCGGGCACGAACTCCTGGAGGAGCGCGACCGCATGCCCGCGCCACTCGACGGCGCCGAGGAAGGCGGGCACGGAGTCGACCCTGCCGGTCAGGTGCTCGACCAGCTCGACCTCCGGGTGGGTGCCCGGCCAAAGGCGGCGGTAGAGCTTCACGACCACCCGCTCGCCGACGACGTAGGAGGTGTTCGACTGGTCGATGCCGATGGGCCGCTCCCCGGCCCCTTCCAGCCCGGCTGTCACACCGCTGTGCCGAAACCGCCACGCGGAATGTTCAGGGACTGTCCCCGTCACGACCGCCGCCGCGACCTGGCCCTCGGTCCAGACGTAGCGGTCGGCGCCGTCCACGAGCAGGATCGAGATCGCCGCACCGCCGCCGAGGTCGAGCCGGTCCTCCACCTCGACCGTCGAGATCGCGGATGCCTTGCCGCCGAACCAGCGTGCGGCGGCCACCTCCGCCGGCGTGGGTGGCGCCGGGCCGGCCGTCACGCCGTCGCTATCCTGTGGCCGTGGGCGGTCGATGGCGCATGGCGGCGGGTGCGGTCCTGGCCGTCGCCGCGACCGTGTGGCCGGCGGCGACCGCCGGCGCGGCGGCGCCGATCGTGGCCGCCGCGGGCGACGTCGCCTGCGCGCCCGGCGACCCCGTCACGCCGACCACCTGCCACCAGATGCAAACCTCCAGGCTCTTCGTCGGGAACCCTGCCATCTCCGCCGTCCTGCCGCTCGGCGACGAGCAGTACGAGGACGGGCTCCTGTCCGAGTTCCAGGGCTCGTACGACCCGAGCTGGGGCCGGGCGCTCGGCAAGTCGCACCCGGTGCCGGGAAACCACGAGTACGCCTCGGGTTCGAACGGCAACGGCTACTTCGCCTACTTCGGCGCCCGGGCCGGCACGGCGGGCCGGGGCTGGTACAGCTTCCACGTCGGCCGGTGGCACCTGGTCGCCCTGAACGCCAACTGCACGCACGTCGGCGGGTGCGGCGCGTCGTCGCGGCAGGTGACCTGGCTCAAGCACGACCTCGCCGCGCACCACCCGGCCTGCACGCTCGCCTACTGGCACCAGGCCCGGTTCTCGTCCGGCCCGGAGGGAAACCAACCCGCGCTCGACGCGATCTGGAAGGTGCTCTACTCGCACCACGTCGACGTCGTCCTCTCCGGCCACGACCACGTCTACGAGCGCTACGCGCTCCAGACGCCGGCCCAGGCCCGCGATCCCCGACACGGCATCCGCGAGTTCGTCGTCGGCACCGGCGGCAAGTCGCTCGACCAGTTCACCGGAGCCTTCACCAACGGCCAGTTCCGGCAGCGCAGGCATTTCGGCGTGCTGAAGCTGACGCTGCACCCCCACCGCTACGAGTGGCGGTTCGTGGACACGTCGAAGCACGTGCTCGACAGCGGCGACACGGACTGCCACTAGCTTCGGCTACCCGGCCGCGACGCGCTCGATCAGATCCGCCGCGGTGACCGTCCCCGGGCGGGCCTGGAGCCGGGCCGCGGCCGCGTCGAGCCGCGAACGCAGGCCGGCATCGCGTAGCAGCCGGTCGATCGCCGAGGTCATCTCGCCGGGCTCGAACGCGTAGGTGCGAAGGCGCGCGCCGAAGCCGGTCTCGTCGACCCGCTGGGCGTTGTCGTACTGATCCCAGAAGAGCGGCAGCGCGATCATCGGCTTCCCGAAGTGGATGCACTCGGTCGTGGTGTTGTTGCCGGCGTGCGTGATGACCAGGTCGACCTGGGGCAGGATCGAGGGCTGCGGCACGAACTCCTCGCCCCACATGTTCGGCGCGAGCTCGTAGAGGTCGTGCTGGGGGCCCTTCGAGACGAGGTAGCGGTGCGGCGTCTCCCCGAGCACCTCCACCAGCCGCCGCATCAGGTCGACGTCCGCCGAGCCGAGCGACCCGAGCGACAGGTAGACGAGCGCGCCCTCGCCGGCGCGCAGCGCCTCGGGGATCTCGAAGCTCGCGTCCGACGTGCGCACGCACGACTCGAGCCGGTGCCAGGTCGCGTCGAGCGGCTGCGCGCGGCGGTAGTCGAGCTCCTCCGGGTAGACGTAGAGGTTGAGGTGGGGCGACGCGTGGATGAACTCGAGATCGGGGAGCGGCGGTGCGCCCGCCTCCTGGCAGAACTCGTCGAACTCGCTCCACAGCGGCCGGTGCGTGCGCTCGTGCTCGGCATGGAACTCGTCCCAGCCGCTGCGGTCAGCGGCCGGATAGCCGGAGAAGACGGGTGGGATGTCCGGGTCGCGGACCTCGAGCGGGTTGCACGAGACGATGCGGACCCACGGCCGCCCGCACGCCGGGAGCGCCGGGAACGCCGGCACGTTGTCCTCGCAGATGACGTCCGGCTCGAGCTCGCCGATGATCTCCTCGAGCCGCGGGTTCACGAAGCGGGCGCCGTCGGTCAGCGCCCGCCAGGTGGGCTCCACGAACTCGCCCAGCTGCTCGATCGTGGGCTTGCGGAACGTCGGAGCCGTGTCGCGGATGAAGTCCTTCCAGAACTGGCCGGGTGCCTCCTCCACCTCCGGCGCCGGTCCGAGCCGCATCAGGCGCTCCTCGAAACCGCGCGCCTCGAGCGTGCCGGCGAACGACTCCTCGACGATGAAGACGACGCGGTGGCCGCGCGCGCGCAGCACGTCGCCGATGCCGACGCAGTTGTTGGTGGGCCCGAACGCGCCCTCGGGGAAGAACACCATCGTCGCCACAGGCTCCACCTCCGCGTCGTCGTCTCAGCGCAACGCCGGGGTCAGACCCCGACGTTGCGCGAGAGTATGACGAGCGCTAGGCCGTTGCGCCGACGGAGCGGGCGGCGGTGTAGCGCTCGGCGACGGCCGACCAGTCGATGACGTTGAAGATCGCCTCGAGGTAGTCGGGCCGGCGGTTCTGGTACTTCAGGTAGTAGGCGTGCTCCCACACGTCGATCCCGAGGATCGGCGTCTGGCCGTCCATGATCGGCGAGTCCTGGTTCGCGGTGGACGTCACCTTCAGGTCGCCGTTCGCGACGACGAGCCACGACCAGCCGGAGCCGAAGCGGTTCACGCCGGCGTCGATCAGCTGCTTCTTCAGCGCATCGAACCCGCCGAACGTGGAGTCGATCGCCGAGCTCAGCTCGCCGGACGGCGTGCCGCCGCCGTTCGGGCCGATGATCGTCCAGAACAGGCTGTGGTTGGCGTGGCCGCCGGCGTTGTTGCGCA
>JAICKX010000020.1 GCA_025927685.1 Thermoleophilia bacterium
GGTGAGCCGGGCGGCCGCGCCGCGGGGCGCCCGCGTTCGCACCGACCCCGACCGGCTCGTGGAGGCGGCCCGCCTCCTGGCGGCGGTCGACGTCGTGACCGCGGCCCGGTTCACCGGCGGCCGGCCGGGGGAGATCGCGATCGAGCTCTCACCGGCGCTCGACGCGCCCGCGGCCGCGGCGGCCGCGCTCGCGGCGCTGCTCGACGCGGGCGTCCCGGTGTCCGAGTTCGCGCTGGAGGGCGGGCGGCTGAGCGACGCGTTCCTGGAGCTGGTGTCGGAGTGACCGGCGCCTGGACCGTCGTGGCGCGGCGCGAGCTGGCCGACCTGTGGCTGCGCGGCCGCGGGTTCGCGCTGCTGGTCGCCTACAGCATGCTCCTGAGCGCGACGACGTATCTTGTCGCCACGAACCAGGCGATCAACTTCATCGAGCAGCGGGAGGCGGTCGGCCTCACGCTCCAGGTGGCCGTCGCCGTCGGCGCGCTCCTCTCGCTGCTCGCGGCGGCCGATGCCGTGAGCGGGGAGCGCGACCGCGGGAGCCTGGAGGCGCTGCTCCTGACGCCGGTCCCGCGCCGGCAGCTCGTCGCCGGCAAGGGCGCTGCGGCGCTCTCGCTGTGGCTGGCGGCGTTCGTGGTGGCACTGCCGTACGTGTGGTTCCTGGGCCATGGCATCGGCCTGGTGGCCGTGCCGGTCTCGGCCGGGCTCGCGGTCGGCACGCTGCTCGCGGCCGCGTTCGCCGGCATGGGCCTCGCCGTCAGCTCGGCGGCGTCCACGAGCCGTGTCAGCCTGGCCGTCTGCATGCTCGTCCTGCTCACCCTCTACGTGCCCACCCAGTCCCCGGTCGGCGCGACGACCGGCTGGGCGGGCGAGCTCCTCCAGCGCTTCAACCCCCTCACGGCCGGTCTGCACTTCCTGGGCCGGGTGGTGGTCGACGGGCACGGCGCCGGCGAGGAGGCCTCGTGGCTCGCGGCCCCGGCCCTCTTCGTGGCGGCGGCGGCCGCCGCGGCAGGCGTGGCGGCGCAGCGGCTGCGGCTCTCCGGGGTGCGGGAGTGACGGCGCGGCGCGCCGCCGGGCTCGTCCTCGCCGCCCTCCTGCTCTGGGCGCCGGGTGCCGGCGCGGCGACGGCGCCGCCGCAGATCACGGTCGACCGCGGCTCGGTCGCGATCAGGCTCGGGACGTCGTTCGCGTTCACCTCCACGCTGGCCGCGGGCTCAACCGCGACCGGGCCCCTGGTCGCCCACCTGAACGTGGTGTCGCTCGACCCGGCCGAGTACGTCGATCCCGAGGACTGGTCGACCGAGCGCACTCGCTATCTCGATCCGGTGGAGGCCGGGGGGTCGCGGTCGATCCGGTGGTCGGTGAAGGCGGTGAGCGCCGGCCCGATCGCGATCTACGTGACGGCAGTGCCGGCCGGCGGTGCGGGGCCGATCGCCGTCGGGCCGCCGCTGCACGTGCAGGTGGCGGACCGGCGGACGCTGAACAGCGGCGGCGTCGTCCCGCTGGCCCTGGCCGTCCCCGCCGCGGTCGCCGTCGTCGCGGTGGCGACCCGGCGCAGGGCGCATCCATGACCGGATCCCCTCGCCCGCTCGATCGCGAGGCCGGCGTGCGGCTCTCGGTGATGCTCTTCGCCGATGAGGAGGCCGCTCAGGCGATGTTCGCGCTGGTGGGGGAGCTGCGCGCCGCCAACGCCGACCGCAACCGGCCGAAGCCCGTGAGCGCGGCCCGGTTCGAGATCCACGCCTCGACGCTCGCCGGCGCCGCCGAGCGCAAGATTGGTGCCTGACCCCGATTTTGCAGGGGGTCCGTCCGATCGAGCTCGTAGCATGCGAGCATGGACGCACGTCGCGACACGCTTGCCATGGCCATCGACCTCCGGCTCGCCGACCTGTGGGCCGAGATCTTCGACCTCGGCAATGGGCCGATCGACCACGAGCTGCTCGGATGGCTCCTTCGCGCCGCCTACGGACAGGGCTACACCGACGCGCTGCGCGAGGCCCGGCGAGGCCAGCTGTGCCTCGATCTGGGCTATCGCGTGCCCGACCGGGCGGCGTGATCGCGGCGGCCCGGCGCTGACCGGGCCGATGGTACCCTGACCCGCATGACCGGCCGGCCCCGCCTCGTGATCGCGCTGGTGGTCGCGTCCCTCCTGGCCGTCTTCCTGGTGTACCAGGGCTTCGTGAGCACCGGGACGCTGCTCGTGAGCGTGTCGCAGCTTCGGACGGACCGGGACGGCGCCGCCCACAAGAAGGTCAACCTGACCGGCGTGGTGCTGACCGCCTCGGGGTCGGACAGCCCGCTCAGGTTCGTGCTCCGCGACGATGCAACGTCTGAGACCGTGCCGGTGGCCTACACCGGCTCCGTGCCGGACGCGTTCAAGCCGACGCGGCACATCATCGTGACGGGCCGGATGCACGACGGCGTCTTCGTCGGCGAGCCGGACTCGCTCCTCACGAAGTGCCCCAGCAAGTACTCCTCCGGCGGATCCGGCTGATGCGGCGGGCCTCACCGTGACGACGCTCGGGCGCGTCGCTCTCTACCTGGTCTTCGCGCTCACCGCCTACGCCGCGGTCGCGGGCGTCCTGGCCGGCAGGCGCGGCGACCGCCGGCTCATGCGCAGCTCCAGGAACGCGTTCTGGACGGCGCTGGCCGCCACGCTGGTTGCCGTCGTCGCCGTCGAGTACGCCCTCGTCACCCACGACTTCTCCCTGGCCGTCGTCGCCGAGCACACGAGCCGCCGGCTGCCGACGGGCTACACGCTCAGCTCGCTCTGGGCGAGCGAGGCCGGCTCGCTGCTCCTGTGGCTGGCCGTGCTCACCGGAGCCTCGGCGCTCGCGCTGCACCAGAACCGGCGCCGGAACCGCGAGCTGATGCCGTGGGTGGCGGCGGTGCTGGGCGGCATCGCCACCTTCTTCGCGGGCCTTGCGGCGTTCGTCTCCTCACCGTTCGCCCACGTCGCGGGCGGCGTGCCGGCCGACGGCGCCGGCCTCGACCCGTCGCTCCAGAACCCCTACATGGTCGCCCACCCGCCGATGCTCTACCTGGGCTACGTGACGCTGTCGATCCCCTTTGCGTTCGCGATGGCCGCGCTCGTCACCGGCCGTACGGACGCGCGCTGGCTCGTCTCGGTCAGGCGCTGGACGCTCGTGAGCTGGGCCGCGCTCGGCACCGGCATGCTGCTCGGCGCCCACTGGGCCTACGTCGAGATCGGCTGGGGCGGCTACTGGGCCTGGGATCCGGTCGAGAACGCCGCGCTCATGCCGTGGCTGGCCGCGACGGCGTTCCTGCACTCGGTGATCGTGCAGGAGAAGAAGGGGATGCTGAAGGTGTGGAACATGGTGCTCGTGAGCGCCGCGTTCTCGCTGGCGGTGTTCGGCGACTTCCTGACCCGAAGCGGCGTCGTCCAGTCGGTGCACTCGTTCGTGCAGTCCCCGGTCGGGCCGTATCTCCTGGCGTTCGTCGCCGCCACCCTGGCGCTCTCGACGGCGCTCATCATCTGGCGGCTGCCGCTGCTTCGGGCCGACCACCGGCTGGAGTCGGTCATCTCGCGCGAGGCGACCTTCCTCTTCAACAACCTGCTCCTCCTGGCGCTGGCCTTCGCGGTGCTGTGGGGCGTCGTCTTCCCGATCCTGAGCGAAGCTGTCCGCGGCGTCCGCTCGACGGTCTCGGCGCCGTACTACGACTTCTTCCTCGTCATGTTCGGGCTGCCCCTCCTGGCGCTCACGGGCATCGGCCCGCTGATCGCGTGGCGGCGGGCATCGCCGGACAGCCTCGTGCGCACGTTCCGCTGGCCGGTCGTCTCGGCGATCTCGGGCGCGGCGTTCCTGTGGCTCCTCGGCCTCGGATCGAGCACGGCCGGGCTGACCGCGCTCTCGCTCTGCATCTTCGTCACCGTCACCGTCGGCCTGGAGTTCGCGCGCGGCACCGCCGCCCGGCGGGCCCTGGGCGGCGGCAGCATCCCGCGCGCGCTGGTCGACCTGGTGGGCCGGAACCGGCGCCGGTACGGCGGCTACGTCGTCCACCTCGCGATCGTGATCCTGGTCGTCGGCGTGACCGCCTCGAGCGCGTACTCGACGGTGCGCGAGGCGCATCTGGGCGTCGGCCAGTCGATGCAGATCAACGGCTACACGCTCCGAAACGCCGGCGTGTTCCAGCGCCAGGGGCCCAACTACACGTACGAGTTCGTGCGCCTGGCCGTCACGCGCGGCGGCAGCGCCCACGGGACGCTCGAGCCCGGCCAGCGCGTGTACGACACCGGCCAGATCGGAAACGAGGTCGACATCCGAAGCAGCCTGCCGTCGGGCACCGACCTCTACTCGACGCTCCAGGGCGTCGACCGCAACGGCTCCGGCGGCGTCAGCGTGAAGGTGCTCGTGAACCCGGCGGTCGGGCTGGTCTGGCTCGCCGGGGCCGTCTTCCTGCTCGGCGCGCTGATCACGCTGTGGCCGGACCCGCGCGAGGCCCGCCAGCTCGCTCGCCGCTACGGCGAGCTCCTGGCCCGAAGCGGCGCATGACCACCGCCGCAGCGGTGGCCGCCGCGGCGGCCCTGGTGATGCTGGCCGTCGTGGTCGTGGCGTGGCCGTTCGTCTCGCCCGAGCGCGAGCAGCAGGAGGAGCGCCTGTCGGAGGAGGACCGGCGCCGGCTGGCGCTCGCCGAGGCCCGCGACGCCGCATACGGCTCGCTCCGCGACCTCGAGCACGACCTGCGCACGGGCAAGGTCACCCGGGCGGACTACGAGGTCGAGCGCGACCGCCTGCGGGCCGAGGCGGCCAGGGTGCTGCGCGAGCTTGATCGGCTAAGGTAACCGAGGGTTTTCCGCGGTCTCCAGGAGGGATTCATGGCCGGTCTCATGTCGCGCTTCACGACCCTGTTCAAGGTCAGGGCGAACACCATGCTCGACAAGGCCGAGGATCCGGGCGAAACCCTCGACTACAGCTATCAGCAGCAGCTCGAGATGCTCCAGAAGGTGAAGCGCGGGGTCGCCGACGTCGTCACCGCGAAGAAGCGGCTCCAGCTCCAGACGGCAAAGCTCGAGGAGAGCATCGTCAAGCTCGACGGCCAGGCCCGCCAGGCGATGGCCGGAAACCGCGAGGACCTGGCGCGCACCGCGCTCGAGCGAAAGGCCCTGATCCAGGGCCAGCTCCAGGGGCTCGACACCCAGATCGCCCAGCTCGAGCAACAGCAGCAGAACCTGGTCGACCAGGAGCGGCGGCTCTCGGCCAAGGTCGAGTCCTTCCGGACGCAGAAGGAGGTCGTGAAGGCCCAGTACTCCGCGGCCGAGGCGCAGGTGCGGATCGGCGAGGCCACGACCGGGCTCGGCGAGGAGATGTCGGACGTCGGCCTCGCGCTCCAGCGCGCTCAGGACAAGACCGACCAGATGCAGGCCCGGGCGGCGGCGGTGAACGAGCTCGTCGAGACGGGCGCGATCGACGACCTGACGGCGCCGGCGGGGTCCGATCTCGACGCCCAGATCGCGGCCCTCACGGCCGGGAACCAGGTCGACGCCGAGATGGCCAAGCTCAAGGCCGAGGTCGGGAGCGGCACGCCGGCTCCCGAGCTCGGACAGGGAGCGGAGCCGGCCAAGTCGCAGGAGGAGTCCGCGTGACGGTCGTTCGCATCCTGGAGAGCGGGCAGTTCCGGCTCGACGACGCCGAGGTGAGCCGCCTGAACGAGCTCGACAACGCGGTGGCCGCGGCCGTCGCCGCGGGCGACGACGCCGGCTTCGAGTCCGCATTCGGCGCCCTCATCGCCCACGTCCGCGAGCAGGGAAGCGCCGTCCCGGACGGCGAGATCGTCACCTCCGACCACGTGCTGCCCGCCGAGAACACCACGCTCGAGGAGGCTCGCGAGGCGTTCTCGGGCGAGGGCGCGATCCCGGGCTAGCGGCGCCAGCCCGACCGCGAGACGGGGCCGCGACGGACGTCGAACTTCTGCTCGGGTTCGTCCGTCTGAACTGATGTGCTGACTCGCCGCCGCGTGGTGATTGCTGTCGTCTTCGTCCTCGCGGTGGCGGTCTGGTTTGTCGCGATCCGCGACCGCGCTTCGGAGCGCCAGATTCGCGAGGCGGCGATGGCGGCGACGAGGGATCGGGCGATGACATGCAGCGCGCAGGATTCCGCAGCCGCTGTGTGGTTCTGCTTCAGCGAGTCTGGGGGCGAAGACTGTGTGCGGGTGTCCGTGTCGTTGACTGGGACGATTCACGTTGGCCGACCCGTAGGGGTCTGCGAGGCTCCGTAAGATGCGCCAGGGGCCACGAAGCTGGTACTGGCCGACTCGGTACAAGGTCCTTCTGGCGGTCGCAATCGCCGTCGGCATCGTGGTGGTGCTTGTCCTCGTGAATCCCGGCCCGGGCCACAGCCGGTAGGCGCCGTCCGAACGCAACCTGTCGCATCATCGACCGCCGCCCCGGCTCTGAGGCCACCGCTGCGTGCAGAGCGACCTCCACCGCCCCGGGCAAGCGACCGCGCCAGATTCGGGCGGTCTTCGACCTCAGCGGCAACGGTGCCGTCAACTTCAGCTGCGAACGGCCCGAGGCCGACGACCCCTTCTGCCGATGGCTCCGAGCGCAACCATAGAGCAGAAGCGTCGCCACGGACGCGGCACGACCCTCAGCTGGTGATCGGGTCGGCCCGCTGCTCGCGCACCTGAACGGGGTCGCAGAGCTCGGACGCCTTGGGCCAGCACAGCAGCGACCATGATCCGTCTTTCCTGAGCAGACCCTCCGCCACGAGCATCTCGCGAGGATTCGGCCCGAGCTTCCTCCGGCCCGTGCAGATCGCATGGGTGCCGCTCTCAGTGATCCGGCAGTGGATGTGGTACAGGTGGTCGTGCTGATTACCGTGATGCACTGGGAAGATCACCGACCTCATGTCGCGGGCGATCTCCCGTGGCGTCCAGTGATGAGGGATCGACGGACAGGGTGAGCTCCCACACCCAGCAGCCGTCGATCCACAGGCGCTGGGTCCAACGCCAGCGGCGACGATGCCGAGCAGGAGCACGACCACCCGCATGCCCATTCGACGGTGAAGCGAGGCGAGGAGTTCGGAGCACGAGGCGGTCCATCGTCTACGCGCGCGGTGGTCGGTGCGGGCCGGATCCGGCCCGGCGGCCGTCACTCGTAGACGACGACGTCGGGGCGCGGGATCAGCCGCAGCACCTCGCGCGGCCGCATCAGGCCGGAGTCCTCATGGAAGAAGAGCTTGAAGCCGTTGAAGCGGCCGGGCTTCCGGGTCGAGAAGAGGTCGTACTTCGACACCTTGTTCTCCTGGTCGCCGAAGCCATCGACGTTCACCGTGAGCGCCACGCCCGGATACGGCCGCAGGGTGCGCGCGTTCGCGATCATGTCGGTGGTGAACCGGTGCACGATCAGGAGCTTCTGCGGCAGGTTGTGCTTCTTCACGACCTGTGACATGTAGGCCTGCACCCGGTTCACGACCTCGGCGGTGGTCGAGCCGATGACCGAGCCCGGGGCCTCGCCGGGAGCCATGCTCCACTCGGGGTCGAGCGCGATCCCGACGTCCGGTTCGCGCAGCCAGCGGGCGTATGCGTGCACCTCGCGCATGAACGGCGACCGGCCGGGCTGGATGTCGAGGATGAGCAGGGCGTGTGCCCGCCGGGCCGCGGCGAGGTAGCGGCCGATCAGCTCCGACGACTGACGGGCGCGGTACAGCCCGTCCTCGCCGGGCGAGGCCTGGACGACGGTGGCGATGAGCTCCATCGCCGGCAGCACCGGCCGGTCGGCCCGGTACTTCGCCGCCATCTTGTCGAGCCGCCGGCCGGCCTGATCGGCGGTCCCGATCCCGAGCGTTCCCAGCCCGGCGTCCTCGGGGGCGCCGTAGAACGCGACCACGCGCGTGCGCGGCAGGATCGTGCGGCCGCCGTCCGGCAGCTTCGGCGGGCCCGCGGCCTGCTTCGCCGGCGCGCTCGCACCGGCCCGGCCGGGCGGCGAGGACGAGCCGCCGATCCGCGTCCAGGCACCGGCCGCGGCGAAGATCACGGCCAGGGACACGAACGAGGCGAGCGCGATCCGGCGCTGCCGGATCGCCCGCTCGCGGGCGACCTGGCGCTGCACCCACCGCGGATCGCCGCTGTAGGCCTTCAGCCGTCGCTCGATTTCCTCTAGATCGGAGCGTCCCACAATGGATACCAGCGCTCGAGCTCAGGCTCGATCGGCAGCTCGTGTTCCATCCGCGCCTGGAGCTGGAGCTCGCGCTCCGTGTCGCGGGTGTTTTTCTTCTCCTGCGGCACGAACGGGTAGAACGTGCCGCGCTTGAAGTTGTAGACGAACCTGACGCTCCCGGGCTCGAACCCGAAGAGCGCGCACAGGAGCTGTTCCCCGAATCCGTCGTCGGTCATCGACTGGGCCGTGACGTGGATCGTCGTCACCAGGTCCTCGAAGTCGGAGTCCGACAGGGTGAACCACTCGTAGCCGTACTCGTCGACGGTGCGGTCCATCTCCGTGCCCGAGTCGGTGAACGCCATCCGCACCATCTCCTCGATGTCCTTCCCGCTCTCGCGGAACCGCGACGACGACATGGGCTTGAAGCAGATCGCGGCGCGCTGCGACGGGCGCAGGTCGAGCGACGTCTCGAGCGTCACCTGGGCGGTCGAGATGGCGAACAAACGCTCCAGCGTCGGCTTCTCGACCTTCGTCCGGCCCAGCAGGCTGTCGAATAGCCCCATGGGGCCGGGGAATCTACCCGATTTCCGCCCGCCGGGCCTCCCTGGGAAAGGCTTACAGGCCCTCGAGGCCGCGCTCGAGGCGGCGCAGCTGCTCGAGTCGGGCCTCCAGCGGCGGGTGGTCCGCGAACAGGTTCGAGAGGCCGCTCTTGAGGCCGGCCGGGACGATGAAGAACTGGTTCAGGCCCTCGGCCATGCGCATGTCGCGCTGGGGGATCCGGCCCATCGCACCCGAGATCTTGACGAGCGCCGAGGCGAGGCTCGACGGCGACTTGGTGAGGATCGCGGCGCCGCGGTCGGCGGCGAACTCCCGGTAGCGCGAGAGCGTGCGGATGAGGAGGAACGAGAGCGCGTAGACGACGATCGAGACGAGCAGGACGACGACGAACGCGTTGCCGGAGTTGTTGTCGTCGTCGCCTCCGCCGAAGCCGCCGCCGAAGAAGAAGCCCCAGCGGGTGATGAAGCCCGCCACCATCGCGAAGAAGCTGGCGAGCGTCATGATGGCGACGTCGCGGTGGGCGACGTGGCTCAGCTCGTGGGCGATCACGCCCTCCAGCTCGTCGGGCTCGAGCCGGTCGAGCAGGCCCTGCGTGACGGCCACCGCGGCGTGCTTGGGGCTGCGCCCCGTGGCGAACGCGTTCGGCATGTCGGTCGGGACGATGGCGACGCGCGGCATCGGCAGCCCTGCCGTCATGCACAGGCGCTGCACGACGGCGTGCAGCTCGGGCGCCTCGGCCTGGCTCACGATCTTGGCCCCCGAGGACGCGAGCGCGATCTTGTCGCTCGTCCAGTACTGGACGAGCAGCATGCCCCCGCCGAGCAGGATGATCGGGATGAGGCCCAGGTTGAACGCCTGGGCGAGCACCACGAAGAAGACGACGTAGATCAGTCCGAGAAGGAAGACCGTCGTCGTCATCCGGGCGATGAGCCCGGTGTCCCGGTCGAGCGTCCTGCGACGTGCCATGCGCATATCGTAGCCGTGGCCGTCCCATGGCGGCCGGGCGGACGCTCCAATCTTCCAACCGAGCGGCGGCCCGGCGGCCGTGCTACGCGTCCGGCCGGGCCGCTCTGCGGACGGCGACGCCGGCGGCCGTCAGCCCGGTCCCGACCCCGAGGATCAGCACCAGGTCAGCGCCCGTGAACGGCAGCGTCCCGCCCTCGGCGCCTCCGCCTCCGCTCTGCTGGCCGAGGACACCCGCATACTGGTCGTCGGCGGCGGTCGGATCGCCCGCGGCCTGCGCCGGCGAGGCGGCGACCAGCGCCACCGCCACGGCGGCCGACGCTGCAAGGCCACGCAGGCGACGTCCGGTTTTTGTCACTCGCGTCGTCTTCATCATGCGCTCTTGATTCCCGCCCAACGCGATCCGAAAACGCTCAGAACCCGGAGCGGCCCGGCCTCGCCTCGACGCCGAGGATCTCGTGGATCTGCCCGGCGGCAGCCGCGGGCGTGACGGCGGTGATCGCGGCCAGTTTCCGCATCGCCTCGAGCGCCGCGGCCTGCGCCTCGTTCGCAGCCGCCTGCGCGGCCGCGGTGCCGGCCGACCCGGCCTGCATGCCGAAGTACGCGCCGACGACCGTTCCCACGACGCCCGTCACCGGTGCGAGCACCGTCGCGACGGCCGTGGCGCTGTCGGTGGCGGATGCGACGTTGCGGTAGACGTAGAGCGACGCCGCGAAGCAGAACGCGATGGCGAGCAGGCCGCCCACCACCACGAGCACGCCGTACGACCAGCGGGGAGCGACCGGCCGGGCAGCCTCCTCGTCCCGGCGCGCATCCCGAAGCGCCCGCCCGTTCGCGTTGGGAGCGGGCCCGTCGTCTTCAGGGGAGAGGTCAGATGCCACGTCGTCCTCCTTCGTCGTTCCCGTCGGTCACGCGCCCAGCCGGTCGCGCACCACGCGGGCGACCGCCTCGAGCCGAACGCCCTGGCGCTCCATCTCGTCCAGCGCCTGCCGGATCGGTGCCTCCTCGAGCTCGCGCGTTTGATCGACGACCAGCTCATGGAACCGCTCCCACAAGGTGTCGCGGTCGTGCGTCGTCACCATCGCCTTCGCGAGCAGGTTCGCGGCCTGCTCGGCGAGCGGATCGAGACCCGCGCGGTGGACCTCGGTGTCCTGCTTCTCCGCCTTGTCGACAGCCATGGTCAGTGCCTCCCTCTCGTCCGCGGACAACGAGCCCGGCGCGGCCGCCGGACACATACCCCTGACGCACTTTAGCCAGGCAGGTCGGGCCGGCCGTGGCCGCCGGGGGCGGCTACGCCGCGAGGAACCTGATGTCGGGCAGCGAACGGTGCCGGTCGCGATGCCCGAGGCCATAGCCGACCACGGGCCGCTCGGAGGCGGTGTAGCCCAGGTAGCGCACGTCGAGGTCGGCGAGGCGCCGGTGGGGACGGTCGAGGAGCGCGCAGACGTCGACCCGGGCGGCGCCGCGGGCGGAGAGCGCGCGGACGACGTTGAGCAGCGTGAGGCCCGTGTCGACCACGTCCTCGACGACGATCACGTGCTCGTCGCGCACCGGCCGGTCGAGGTCCTTGGCGAGGCGGATGCGGCCGCCGCTCGAACCGCGGTAGGGGGTGAGCTGGATCGTGTCGATGCGGTGGGGGATGGAGAGGGCGCGCGACAGGTCGGCGCACAGGACGACCGCGCCCTTCAGCACCGCCACGAGCGTGAGCGGCGCGCCGCGGTGGTCGCGGTCGATCGCCGCCGCAAGCTCGGAGACGCGCTCGGCGATCGCCGCCGCCGGCAGGTAGACCGCACCCGCCGGCGTCGTCACGCCCGCTGCCGCAGGCCGTGCCGGTCGGCGAGGGCGTCGATGTCGCGGCGGTAGAAGATGCGGATGCGCACGTCGGGGTAGAGCTCGCGCAGCCGCCGCACCTTGCGGTTCTTCTTCGTGACGAGCGACTGCTTCATGGTGGTCACCTCGACGTACAGGTCCTGCTCCGGAAGGTAGAAGTCTGGAGTGAACGCGACGAGCACACAGCCGTCGTCGCTCACCTCGAGCGGGAACGTGTGCGGCTCGTACTCCCACGCCACGCCGTGGTAGTCGAACATGCGGGCGCACTCCCGTTCGGCGTCATTCTGGAACCGCGGCCCTTCCTGCATCCCGCCTCGCAAGGGTACCGGCCGCCTCGGACGGCGGTAGCATGGCGCGCGTGTCGAGCCAGCCTCGCCCGTTCGTCATCGCGCACCTCTCGGACCTGCACTGCGGCTCGCCGTACTTCGTCGAGAACCTGCTCCAGCGGGCCATCATGGAGATCAACGACCTGGGCCCGGACGTCGTCGTCTGCTCGGGCGACCTCACCACGTTCGGGTACAAGCAGGAGTACCGCCAGGCGCGCGGGTATCTCGAGCGGCTGATCTGCCCGGACGTGATCACGATCCCCGGGAACCACGACTCGCGCAACGTCGGGCACGTCCATTTCGAGAACCTGATCGGGCCCCGCTCGACGGTCCTCCGCAAGGGCGGGATCGCGTTCGTGGCGGTCGACTCGTCGGAGCCCGACCTCGACCACGGCGTGGTCGGCCGGGGCCGCTACGGCTGGATCGAGGAGCAGTTCGCCCCGCCGGCCGACTTCCGGGTCTTCATCCTGCACCACCACCTGCTGCCGATCCCGGGGACCGGTCGCGAGCGGAACGTCGTCCACGACGCCGGCGACGCGCTGGAGGTGCTCCAGCGCGCTGGCGTCAACCTGGTGCTCTCCGGCCACCAGCACGTGCCGTACGCGTGGCGGCTCGAGGACCTGTTCGTGGTGAACGCCGGCACGGTCTCGTCGATGCGCCTCCGCGGCAACACGCGGCCCTGCTACAACGTCGTCGAGATCGCCTCCGAGGAGGTGGCGGTCTACCGCAAGTACCCGTTCCACGGCCGCGAGACGATCATCCGCTTCTCCCCGGTCACCCTGGCCTACGAGAAGCACACGGTCCCGACGGGCACCTGATGCGCATGCGCCCGGCGCTGGCACTCGTCGACGGCGAGCACTACCCACCCGTCGTGCGGGCGGCCATCGAGCAGGCGGCGGCCGCCGGGCCGGTCGTGGCGGCGCTCCTCCTCGGCGGTGTCGAGAAGCTGGACGGCGTGCCCGACTACGGCGTCCCGCTCGAGCGCGTCGAGGGCGACGCGGGGGAGGCGCTTGTCGAGGCGGCGCGCAGGCACGGCGCGCAGCGGGTGATCGACCTGAGCGACGAGCCCGTGCTCGACGAGCGCACGCGCTTCCGGCTGATCGCACACGCGCTCGCCGAGGGGCTCGAGTACGCCGGCGCCGACTTCGAGTTCACGCCGCCTCCGCGGCATGCGGCCGGCGTGCCGTCACTTGCGATCGTCGGCACCGCGAAGCGGATCGGGAAGACCGCGGTCAGCGGCCACGCCGCCCGGCTCCTGGCGGCCCACCGGCGGGTCGTGGTCGTGGCGATGGGCCGCGGCGGGCCGGCCGAGCCGGAGGTCGTCGACGGCGCCGCCGCCCGGGTCGGCGTCTCCGACCTGCTCGCCCGGTCGCGGGCCGGCGCCCACGCCGCGTCCGACTACCTCGAGGACGCCGCGCTGGCGGGCGTCGCGACGGTCGGTGCGCGGCGGTGCGGCTCGGGTCTCGCCGGGACGCCGTTTCTCTCGAACGTCGTCGAGGCGGTGGCCGCCGCACGGGCCCTTGGTCCCGACCTCGTCGTGCTCGAGGGATCGGGCGCGGCGCTTCCGCCGGTGGCGGCCGACCGCACGGTGCTGGTAACGTCCGCGGCTCGTCCTGCGGAGGGTCTGGTGACAGGGATGGGTCCGTACCGGATACTTGTGTCGGACATGCTCGTCGCGACCATGTGTGAGCCGCCGCTCGCCTCCGACCAGGACGTGGACGAGCTGCGCGCGGCCGTTGCCTCGGTGCGCCCGGACATCCCCGTCGTCACGACCGTCTTCCGGCCGGCTCCGGCCGAGACCGTCGCCGGCGAGAAGGTGGCGTTCTTCACGACGGCTCCCGCGGCCGTGCACCCGGCGCTGCGGGCGGCACTCGAGGGCGAGCACGGCGCCGACGTCGTGGCCGTCTCCGGCGCGCTCTCCGACCGGGCCGCGCTCCGCGCCGACCTGGAGCGGCCCGGGGTCGCGGCCGCCGGCACGTACCTGACCGAGATCAAGGCGGCCGCGATCGACGTCGTCGCCGAGGCCGCCGAGGCCCGTGGCGCGCGCCTGGTCTTCTGCGACAACCGGCCGCAGGCGACGGAGGGCTCGCCCGACCTGGACGCCGCCCTGCGCGGGCTGGCCGACGAGGTGGCGGCGCCCCGTGCCTGACTGGCGCCGTCTTCTGCGCCGCGCCGAGTCGGAGCCGTCCGCGCCGGCGGCGCCGGGGCGCGAGCCGCGCATCCGCAGCCGCGGCGCACCGATGCCGTTCTCGAAGGGCCGGATGGCGCAGGCGCTCGTCCTGGCCGGCGCCGAGCCGGAGCGGGCCTACCAGCTCGCGCTCCGGATCCAGTGGGAGGTCTCGCGGATCGCCGAGGACGAGATCCCGATCGAGCAGCTCCACGGCGTGGTCGAGGAGGTGCTGGCCGAGGAGGAGGGGCCGCAGATCGTGTCGCGCTATCACGGCTGGCACGAGGTGCTGCGGCTCGACCGGCCGCTCATCATCCTGCTCGGCGGCGCGACCGGCACCGGCAAGAGCACGCTGGCGAGCGAGATCGCCTACCGGCTCGGCATCAGCCGCATCACCTCGACCGATGCCGTCCGCCAGGTCATGCGCGCGTTCTTCGCCGCCGAGCTCATGCCCGAGCTCCACTTCTCGTCGTTCGAGGCCGCCCAGGGCCTCAAGGTGCCGATGCCCGACCCCGACTCCGAGGACCGGGCGCTCTACGGCTTCCTCCAGCAGGCGGGCCAGGTCGCGGTCGGCGCGAACGCGATCGTCGAGCGGGCGGTGATCGAAGGCCTGTCGACGGTCGTCGAGGGCGTCCACCTCGTCCCCGGGCTGGTGTCGGCCCACCAGCACGCGGGCGCCGTGGTCGTCCAGGCGATGCTCGCGATCACCGACGAGGAGACCCACCAGGGCCACTTCTTCTTCCGCGACATGACCAGCGGCGGCGTCCGCTCGATGGACCGCTACCTGCGCAGCTTCGGCGAGATCCGCCGCATCCAGGACTACCTGGTCGGCCGGGCCGAGAAGGAGAGCTGGCCGGTCATCGAGGCCGGCGAGCCGGATCAGGCCCTGATCGCCGTGATGGACCTGATCCTCGAGCGCGCCACCGCCCGCCAGTCGGCGGTACCCTGAGCCGGTGCACGTGCACGCCGACGTCGAGCCCGCGGACCCGGCCGGCCCGGCGGCCGCCGAGCGGTGTCGCTGCACCGAGCTGACCGCCGTCACCGAGCGCTCCGTCCTCGCCGCCGGCCGCCATCTCGGGCGCGGTGACGCGGCCGCGGCCGACCGGGCGGCGTCGGTGGCGATGGTCGAGGCGCTGGAGGGCATCCCGATCTCGGGCCGGCTCGTGATCGGACGCGAGGAGGAGGACCACCCGCTCGCCGAGGGGCGCGAGGTGGGCGGCGGCGGGCCCAAGCTCGACCTGGCGTGCGACCCGGTCGGGAACGGCGCCGCGGTCGCCGGCGGCCGCCAGGGGGCGCTGTCGATCCTCGCGGCGTCGAACCCCGGCGGCCTGACGCCGCTCCCGCGGATGTACATGAAGAAGATGGCGGTCGGGCCGGTTGCGAAGGGCCGGATCGACCTGCGCAGGCCCGTCGGCGAGAACCTCGAGGCGATCGCCGACGCCTTCGGCCGCCGGGTCGGCGACGTCACCGCGATCGTGCTCGAGCGCCCGCGCCACGACGATCTCGTGGCCGAGATCCGCGAAGCCGGCGCCCGCATCAAGCTCATCGACGACGGCGACGTCATGGCGTCGATCAGCGCCGCCATCCGCGGCACCAACGACCACCTGGCGATCGGCATCGGCGGCGCGATGGAGGGCGTCATCTCCGCCGCGGCGCTGCGCTGCCTGGGCGGCGAGGTGCAGGGCCAGCTGTGGCCGCTCTCGCGCAGGGAGATCGCCGGCGCGGCCGAGCACGGCATCGGCGACATCGAGCGGATCTTCGGGATCGACGACCTCGTGGACGGCCATCACACCGTGGTGGCATGCGGCATCTCCGGCAGCGACCTGCTCCGCGGCGTCCACTACTTCGCCGAGGGGGCGCGCACGCACTCGCTGGTCCTGTGCACGCGCTGCAACCGGGTGCGGTTCATCGACTCGATCCACCTCTTCTCCCACGACCGCCACGAGGCGATCCGGCTGTGATCGAGCCGCTCCTCTACGAGCTCCACGACATGGCCCGCGCGCGCGGGATCGAGGGCTACCGGCGCATGACCAAGACCGAGCTCCTCGAGCTCGTCGGCGGGGGGCGCGCGGGTGGTCCGACCACGGTCGAGCGCTCCGTCCGCCGCGGCCTGGGCCTGCTCACGCTGCGGGGCGGCACGCCCGAGAACACGCTGGCGCTCGAGACGCTGGAGGAGCTGGCATCCGCAGTGGAGGAGCTGGCCGCCGACGAGTCGGTGCGCCTGGTGGCGATCACCGGCGCGGGCGGCCGGATCTTCTCGGCGGGCGCCGACCTGTCCGCCGTGGCGGGGCTCCCCGGCGTAGAGGTGAGCGGCCGCGGCTCGGCCGCGCTCGACCGCATCGCGGCGGTCGACGTGCCGACGGTGGCGGTGCTGAACGGGCATGCCGTCGGCGGCGGCATCGACCTCGCGCTGGCGTGCGACTGGCGGCTCGGCGCCGAGGGCGCCCGCCTGCGCTTCATCCACAACGAGCTCGGCTACTCGCCGCCGTGGGGCGCCGCCGAGCGGCTGGGCCGCCTGGTGCCGGCGCCGGTGGCGCTGCGGCTCTTCGCCACCTGCGCCCTGGTGTCGATGCAGGAGGCGCGCGAGATGGGCCTCGTCGACGACCTGGCAGCCCCGCACCGGCTGCTCGGCCGCGTCGAGGCGCTTCTCACCCGGATCGAGCGCGCCGACCGGGTCGCCGTGATGGCCACGAAGCGGCTGCTGCGGCCGGACACGCCCCGGGAGGCTCACTCGGCTGCCTTCGCCGCGCTGTGGGACGCGCGAAGCGGCGAGCAATCATCTACCGTTCAGGCATGAGCACCGCCGAACTCACCCCCGAGGCCGTCTGGGACGCGCTGCGGGTCGTGGAGGACCCCGAGCTGGGCATGGACGTCGTCGACCTCGGGCTGGTCTACGACGTGGCCATCGACGCCGGCACCGTTGCGGTCACCTACTCGCTCACCTCGATGGGCTGCCCCGCCGGCGCGCAGATCGAGCAGGACATCCGCGACGTCGTCGGCAGCATGGCCGGCGTCGCCGAGGTCACCACGGCGCTGACGTTCGACCCGCCATGGTCGCCCGAGCGGATGTCCGACGACGCCAAGTTCGTCCTCGGCTTCTAAAGATCACCCTTATCGAGCGCGGCACCTCTGCCGATCTGTCCCCTGTACTCGGTGTTTTCACGGGAGGCACACATGCTCGAGTGTCTCTCTCACCTGCGCGACGAGACCGGCCAGACCATGGCGGAGTACGCCGTGGTGCTGGGCGTCATCACCATCGCGGTGGTGGTCACGCTCGGCCTGCTCAGCACGGCCATCCAGGGCCTGCTGAACAACGTCATCGCGACGCTCTAGTCCGCACGGCTCGCACCCTTCGCCGCCCCCGGCTCGGCACCGCCGACCGGGGGCGGCGCATGGGGACAGTCCCTGAACCTTTCACGTCACCGTTGCGTGACCGCGGCGTGACGGTGCCGGGCCGGCTGCGCCCGCTGTGTGTAACGCCTCCCTCGCCGTGACGTGACGGCAAGCGTTCGGGGACTGTCCCCGACGTGGCGAACTGCCCGCGCATGCACCGCAGCGTCGTGGCGACGGCGAAGACCGTGCTATTCGAAGCGGAGGCGCCCGAGCAGCCGGCCCCACGGCGCCGCGGGGTCGATGATCGCCGCGGCGGCGAAGATCTTGGCGACGTCGCCGAGGACGAACGGCCACAGGCCGTAGTGGAGCGTGGTCGCGCCCGTGCCCGTCCACGGCGTCGGGATCGCCTGGTGCAGCCAGACGAGGCCGGTCGCGTAGAGGCAGACGCTTCCCGTCAGCATCGCCGGAACGGTGACGTAGAAGCTGCGCCCGTACCGCTCGCACAGCCACCCCACGAGCAGGGCGGCCAGCGGGTAGGCCCACAGGTAGCCGCCGCTGGCGTGGAGCGGGTCGGCTCTCGTCAGCCAGTCGATGCCGCCGTCCCCGTCGGCGAAGATCGGCATGCCCGCCGCGCCGGCGCCGAGGTAGAGCAGCTGCCCGGCCGCGCCCTTCCGCGCGCCCAGGAACGCGGCCGAGCCGAGCACGGCGAACGTCTGGAGCGTGGTGGGCACCGGGTACCCGAACGAGACCTGGGCGCACACGGCCGTGAGGACGGCCGATCCGACCACGGTCAGGAGGACGCTCATCGCGCCGGGATGGGCGCGGGAGATCACGCGGTCGTACATTCGGGGTCCCTCCTTGACGGGCCTGCGGACTGGGCGCGGTCGCTGACCCTACCAGGAGCGCGCGCGGCGACGCCAGAATACGGGCAGTGGACCCACGCCGGCTCACCCAGGCGGTCGTCGAGGAGGCGGCCCGGCTCGGCATCGACGCCTGCGGCGTGTGCCGGGCCGAGCCGTACGCGCGTACCGAGACGCTGATCCGCGAGCGCCGCCAGGCCGGCCTCTTCGCCGACATGCGCTTCACGATGGCCCATCCGGAGCGCTCCTGCCATCCCGAGACGCTCGTCCGGGGCGCGCGCTCGGTCGTGGCCGCTGCGCGGAGCTACGCCCGTCCGGAGCCGCCCAAGCCACGCGACCGCCCCCGCGGGCGCATGCCGCGCTACACGCGCCGCGACGAGTACGCGGTGCTGCGCGATCAGCTCGGCGCGCTCGGCGAGCGGCTGGCAGGGTGGGCGCCCGGCTCCCGGTCAGCCGTCTTCGTCGACGCGAACCACCACGTCGACCGCGAGGCCGCGGCCCGGTCGGGGATCGCCGTCTACGGCAAGAACACCCTGGCCATCACCCGCCGCCACGGATCCTGGGTCGTCCTCGGCGTGCTCGTCACCGACGCAGAGCTCGAGCCCACGCACCCCGCGGCGGACGAGCCCGCCTGGGACGCGTGCGGCTCCTGCCGCGCGTGCATCGACGCCTGCCCGACGGACGCGATCGTGGCCGACGGCGTCCTCGACGCCCGCCGCTGCCTGAGCTACCACACCCAGTCACCGATGGACGAGCTGCCGTACGCGGCCGAGCTCGGGGATCGCGTCTACGGCTGTGACATCTGCCAGGACGTGTGCCCGTGGAACACCGGCGCCTCGCGCCGTGCGGCGGAGCTCGAGCCGGACGCGGTCGACGACGCGTTCCCGCCGCTGGCCGACTGGCTCGAGGCCGATCCCGACGAGCTGGTCGAACGCTACCGGCGGCTGTACGTGCCCGAGCTGGACGGGCGCTACCTGGCGCGGAACGCGCGCGCCGCCCTCGAGAACGTCAGCGGACGGCGACCCGGCTGATGCCGCGCAGGAGCTGCTCGGCCGAGCGGCGCACCTGGGTGCGCACGGCCGCCGGCTCGATCACCTCGGCCTGGCCGCGGTAGCGCAGGATCTCGGACACCAGCCACTCGCGCGAGCCGTACGTGACGTCGGCCACCGCGGCGCCGCCGCGGGCCGGCTGCGCGCCCGCGCGGCCCTCGAGCTCCCAGCGGGCCCGCTCGGGCGCGAACCAGATCCGGGCGATGCCGACCTTGCCGCCCAGGGAGTGGTCGAGGTCGGCCATCTCGGGCCGGGGCTCGTAGGCGCTCGAGGAGAGCTGGGCGTCCTTGATGTATCCGACCCGGAACGTGCGGCGGCCGTCGCGGCTGCGATCCCAGGTCTCGACGTACCAGCCGCGGTCGTCGCGGCGCAGCAGGTACGGCTCGACGGTCCGGGTCGAGAACTCGTTCGACGAGCGCGAGAGGTAGGTGATCTCGACCAGCCTGCGGTCGCGGACGCCGGCGCTCAGCACCGTGACGGCGTGCTCCTCGGCGTCGGTCTCCTGCGGGGCGGGCGTGTCGGCGAGCGCATAGCTCCCGAACGACGCCTCGACCCGCTCGCGGACGGCGGCGAGGGTGGTGTGGGCCTCGGCCGCCACCAGCGGAGCGACGACGTCGAGCGCCCGAAGGAGCGCCTTGGCCTCGAGCGGCGAGAGCCGGGCGGGCCGCCGGAACGTGTCGCCGTAGAGCTCCTTGTCGACGATCACGTGGCCGTTCTCGGTGGCGCAGTAGACGGCGTAGCAGCCGCCGCCGAAGTTGACCAGGTTCAGGAGGTCGAGGCTCTCCTGGAGCTCCTGGGCGGAGAGCCGGAAGCGCTCCTGGAGCTCGTTGGACTCGACCCGGGCCGACGCGGCATCGCCGCAGCGGGCGAGCAGGAAGGCGAGCAGCGCCTGGAGCAGCGCGAACCGCTCGGGTGCGACGGGCCCCGGCGTGCGCACGGGGGCCGGGCCGGGGTCAGCGTCCTCGGCCGGCGCCGGGGCGGCCGGCACGGCGCGCGGGTCGCCGGTGTGGGCGTCGATGACGGCCTGGAGGTCGGCGGCGACCGCGTCGACCACGGCGTCGGGCTCGACGGGGTGCGCCCGGCCGCCGAGCGAGAGGATCCAGGCAGAGAGCGCCGCCAGGTCGGAGTAGGGGGTGGTGTAGCGGGCCGACCCGTCGGGCAGCTCCTCGACCTCGCCGTAGGCGCCGTAGAGGCGCTCGACGAGCCAGGTCGCGTCCGCGCTCACCTCGATGACGGCCTTCTCGGCGTCGCCGGCCGAGAGCTTCCACGGCGGCCGGTCGCGGTAGGCGGTCACGTTGAAGTCGGCGGGGATACGGAAGTCGCGCTCGCGCCGCGTCGCGAACTTGATCTCGCCGCGGATGCGCGAGACGCGGAACGTGCGCCGGCGGTCGTCCTCGTCGTCGCGCTCCAGGTCGTCGCCGACCACGTACCAGATCCCGTTCGTCTCCCAGAGGCCGTACGGGTTCACGGTGCGCTCGGCCTCGCTGTCGGAGGTGATCGTCCAGTACCGGAACTTGACGGTGCGCTGCTTCGAGATCGCCTGCTCGAGCTTCGCCAGGCGCGCGGCGATCTCGTCGGTGTAGAGCGGCGCCAGGAGCTCCACCGGCGCCGTCTTGGGGCCGGGATCGGTGCCGGGCCAGGCCCGCCCGAGCGCGAGGTTCTGGAGCGCGAGGCGCAGCGGCTCGGCGTACGCGAACTGCCCCTCGAGCAGGTAGAAGCTGGTCTGGAGCGCGGCCAGCTCGTCGTCGGTCAGCTCGATCGGCGGCAGGAAGTACTGCTCCTCGCGCAGGCTGTAGAGCTCCTCCGAGGTGAACTCGTCGCGGCTCGAGGCGATCGGGATTCCCAGATCCTGGAGCTCGCGCCGGTCGGCGTAGTAGCGGCGGGCGAAGGCCTCGTCGCCCATGTCCGAGTAGCCCTCGACGTGGGTCTTGACGTCGCGTGCCGTGACGGGTCGCTGTTCCGCCATGAGGTACGCCACGAGCGAGAGCTGGCGGATGAGCTTGTCGGCGTCGTGGGTCAAGACCACGCGTAGTCTACCGGCCGCCGGCGTTCACCCGCGGCCCGAACGTGGCGCCGGAGCGTGCCAAATTGCACTCGTGATCGCGCACCTCGACCTGGACGCGTTCTTCGCCGCCGTGGAGCTGCACCGGAATCCCGGGTTGCGGGGGAAGCCCGTTGTCGTCGGTGGCAACCCGGATGGGCGCGGCGTCGTCGCCACCGCCAGCTACGAGGCGCGCAGGTACGGGATCCGCTCGGCGATGTCGAGCGCCGAGGCGCGCCGCCGCTGTCCGAGCGTCATCTTCGTGCGGCCCGACCACCGCACCTACCGGGAGTGGTCGGCGCGGATGTGGGCACTTGTGCGCGAGATGGCGCCCGTCGTCGAGCAGGTCGGGATCGACGAGGGCTACCTGGTGCTGCCGGACGGCGACCCGCACGAGCAGGCCGAGCTGATCCAGCTCGCCGTTCGCGAGCGCATGCGGCTCTCGTGCTCGCTCGGCGTCGCCACCTGCAAGGTCGTCGCGAAGGTGGCCTCCGACGCACGCAAGCCGGGCGGGATCACGGTCGTGCCGCCCGGCGGGGAGGCCGCCTTCCTGGCCAGGCTGCCGGTGCGGACGCTGCCAGGCGTGGGGCCGAAGGCCGAGGTACGCCTCGTCGCCGCGGGCGTGGCGACGATCGGTGCGCTCGCGGAGTTGGACGACGCCCGGCTGACCGAGCTCCTGCCCGGGCGCGTCGGCGTGGAGCTGCGGCTGCGGGCGCAGGGCGTCGACCCGCGGCCGGTGAGCGGCGAGCCCGCGGAGGCGATCTCGATCTCGAACGAGGAGACGTTCGACGTGGACGTCCGCGACCGCGACGAGCTCCACGGTCATCTGCGCCGCATGTCCGAGGGGCTGGCGGCGTCGCTCGACCGCCGGGGGATGAGCGCCCGGACGGTCACGACGAAGGTGCGCTACCCCGACTTCTCGATCGCGACCCGGTCGCACAGCCTGGGCGTCGGGATCGACGACGCCGCGGCGATCGGCGACCTGGCGTGCAGCCTCCTCGACCGGGCGCTGCGGCAGCGGCCCGGCCCGGTGCGGCTCGTCGGGGTCGGCGTGTCGGGGCTCGACCGGCACCGGCAGCTGGCGTTGCCGATGGAGGACGAGCTGCCGCCCTAGCCGGGCGCGAGGAGGTCGAGGCGCCAGTCGTTGCAGACGATCGGGTGGCCCTTCGGGTACTCGAAGTCGTACGTCCCCTGGAGGTCGAAGCCGCACTTGCGGCAGACGGCGTTCGAGGCCCCGTTCTCGACCGACGGGTAGGCGTGCAGGAACCGCCGCGTCCCCTCGGCCCGCGCGATCGCGACCGCCTGGAGTGTGGCGGCGCTTGCGATCCCGCGGCCCTGGAATGCGGGGATCACCGCCCAGCCGATCTCGTAGATCTCGTCGCCCTGCCACTCGCGGTCCCAGTATCCGACCCAGCCGACGCCCTCGCCGGTCGCCTCGTCGACGATCCTGTGCTGCTTGGAGCCGGGCTGCTCGTAGCGCGTCTGGCGCTCGGCGATCTTCTCGGGGGTCTCGGGGCCGCCGAGGTGCTGCATCATGGCGGGATCGGCGAGGCACTTCTCGAGCAGCGCCACATTGCCCTTGCCCCAGGGCTCGATCCTGACCATGAGGGTCGCGGCCGGCGCCTACGCCGTAACGGGCAGGCGCTCCTCGAGATGCTGGTGCGAGGGGCAGTACTCGCGGTCGGGAAGCGGCGTGCGCTGGCACGGCTTCCCCTTGCGAGTCGTCGCCTTGCACTGGTGCGCCTGGCCCTCGCCGGCGCGCTCCAGCTCATCGAGGATGTGCACGACGGCCGCCGAGATGTGGCGGTCGATCGAGCGGTAGACGCGCACCTGATCGGAGATCGAGAAGAGGTGGCGGATCTCCGAGAAGAGACTCTGGCTCGGCTTGGCGAAGTAGTGCGGGTCGCGCGCCAGCCGTTCGATCGTCGCCTCGCAACATTGGAGCACCCTGCGCCGGCCCTCCTGGGGGGAGACGGTGTCGGGATGCGGGTCGACAAGATCCTTGACCTCGACGAAGATTGCGCGGCTGAACCGATACATGCGACCTCCAACTCGGTGTCACAAGGGGGGCGGGACGGCCTGGTTAGTATGCCCGATTCCACGTTCATTTAGCTACCAGGATTGTTAAGCTGACGTTAATCTCAGGGTTTTTTCCGGAGAACGGGGGAGAAAGCCGGTGATTCGTCTGTATCTCGGAGGTGTCACAAACGCGGCCGCTGGCCTGTTACGTGTCCGACCTCTTCCGCGAGCACGACCCGGGGCGGCACCCCGAGCGTCCGGCCCGAATTGACGCCGTGATGCAGGCCGTTCGCGCTGTCCGCGCGCCGGTCGAGGAGGCCGGCGCGGCCTCGCAGGACGACCTGGAGCGCGTGCATCCGCCCGCGTTCCTGGCGGCGATCCGCGAGCTGTGCGAGGCGGGCGGCGGCGCGATCGACCTCGATACGGTCGTGAGCGAGCGCAGCTACGACGCGGCCGTCACGGCGTCCGGGGCGGCCACCGCGGCGGTCGACGCGGTCCTCGCAGGCGACCTCGGCGCGGCGTTCTGCCTGGGGCGGCCGCCCGGTCATCACGCCGAGGCGGCGCGGGCCATGGGCTTCTGCCTCGTGAACCACGCGGCCGTCGCGGTGGCCCACGCCCGGGCGGCGGGCGTCGATCGGGTGGCGGTGCTCGACTGGGACGCCCACCACGGGAACGGCACGCAGGCCATCTTCTGGGACGACCCGGCCGTGCTCTACGTGTCGCTTCACCAGTACCCGTTCTACCCGGGGACCGGAAGCCGGGCCGAGCGGGGCGGCGGCGCGGGTGAGGGCACGACCGTCAACATCCCGCTGACGGCCGGCGCGTCGGAGCGCGAGTTCACCGACGCCTTCGAGTCGGAGGCCCTGCCGGCCCTCGGCGGCTTCGACCCGGATCTGCTGATCGTCTCCGCCGGCTTCGACGCCCACCGCGACGATCCGCTCTGCGACCTCGGGCTCTCCTCGGCGGCGTTCGGCGACCTGACCCGCACGGTCCGCGGGATCGGCGCGGGCCCGGTGCTGATCCTGGAGGGCGGCTACGACCTGACCGCCCTCTACGAGAGCGTCTCCGAGGTCCTCGCCGCCCTCGGGTGACGCAACAACGGGGTCAGACCCCGTTGTTGCAAGCGACCACGACGAACCAGCGGCCGTCGTGCAGCACCTCACCGCCGCCGAGCTCGCCGGCCAGCTCCGCGCCGCGGAAGAAGCGCTTGTAGACGCGGTGGCGGGTGCCGTCGTTCAGGACGCGCTCCTGCCACTCCTCGGCATCGACGTCCTGGCGGAGGGCCGAGTCGACGACGACCAGCTCGGGTGCCACCCGGCGCGCCTCCGCGACGAACCGCTCCCGCTCCCCCGGCAGCAGATGCCCGTAGAAGTGGCCCGTGAAGACGCGGTCGAGCTCGCCGTCTGCGAACGGCAGCGGCACCGCATCGCCCTGGACGACCCGCGCATCCGGCATCCGCGCCGCCGCCACCGCGACCATCGCCGGGCTCTGGTCGAGGCCCACCACGTCGCCGCGCAGGCGGCGCGTCAAGAACCCCGTGCCGCACGCAACGTCGAGCACCCGGCACGGGGCCAGGCCCGCCACGACGCTGCACAGCCGCTCGACCTCCTCGTGCCAGCCGGGACGGTCGCGCTCGGCGTACAGCCCGCGGCCCAGCCACCAGTCGTCGTACTCGCCCGCGCGCGCCTCGTAGTACGCGCGCATCTGCTCGTCGACGACGGTCAGTAGCCGATCACCACCAGCCTTGGCTCGGTCATTTCCTCGACCGCGTACTTCGGCCCCTCGCGCGTGTTGCCGGACTCCTTCACGCCGCCGTACGGCATGTGGTCGGCCCGCCAGGTCGGCGCCTCGTTGACGGTGACGCCGCCGAAGTCGAGCTGCTGCGCGGCCCACATGGCCCGGCTGATGTCCTGCGTGAAGACGCCGGCCTGGAGCCCGTAGTCGGTGCCGTTGGCCTTCTCGACCGCCTCCTCGATGCCGGCGACGCGGGCCAGGGTCACGACCGGTCCGAACACCTCGCGGCAGGAGACCTGCATCTCGAGGTCGACGTCGCCCAGGAGGGTGGGGCGGATGAGGCCGTGCTCGTCGGTCTCACCGCCGGCGAGCAGCGTCGCGCCGCCGTCGACCGCCTCCTTGACCCAGGCCAGGATGCGGTCGCGGTTCTCGTCGTCGATCACCGGGCCCACCTGCGTTCCCTCGTCGAGCGGGTCGCCGGTGACGAGCGCCTGCACCTTCGGCCGGAGGGCCTCCACGAACCGGTCGTAGGCCGAGTCCTCGACGTAGACGCGCTGGATCGAGATGCAGCTCTGGCCGGCGAACGAGTAGCCGTTGGCCGCGACCGCCGTCGCCGCCTTCTCGATGTCGGCGTCCGCCATGACGATGAGGGGCGTGGAGTTCCCGAGCTCCAGGTTGACCTTCTTGCGCGAGGCCCGGGAGCGCAGCTTCCAGCCGACGTCCGACGAGCCGGTGAACGTGATGAGCTTGACCCGCGGATCCTCGATCAGGATGTCGCCGATCTCGCTCGACTTGCCCACGACGACGTTCAGCCAGCCGGCGGGCTGGCCGGCGTCTGCGAAGGCCTGGGCCAGCACCAGCGCCGAGAGCGGCGTCGCCGTCGCGGGCTTGAGGACACAGGCGCAGCCGGCCGCGAACGCCGGGCCGATCTTGTGCGCGACCAGGTTCAGCGGGAAGTTGAACGGCGAGATCGCGCCGACGACGCCGATCGGCCGCCGCACGACCATGCCGGCGTGGTTCACCCCGGCCGGGTGGGCGTCCATCCCGATGAGCTCGCCGCCGAGCGCGCGCGCCTCGTGCGCCGAGAAGATGATCGTCTGCACCGCCCGGTCGGCCTCGACCTGCGCGGTCGCGATCGGCTTTCCGGCCTCCTGCGAGATCGTGCGGGCCAGCTCGTCGCGCCGTTCGCGCAGGAGCGCCGCGACCCGGTCGAGGATCATCGCCCGCTCGTGCGCCGGAAGCGGCGTCTCCATCGCCTTGGCGGCGGCGTCGACCGCGCGCTCGGCGTCGGCCCGGCCGCCGTAGGCCACCTGCGCCACCACGCTGCCGTCGAACGGCGACGTGACGTCGATCGTCTCGCCCGTCTCGTACCACTCGCCTCCGACCAGGATCTTGCGAACTGGCTCCGTCGTCGTCGCCATCACGCCACTCCTTCCTCAACCTTGCGGAGGTCTCCGATGCGCTCGGAGAACCGCACGTTCTCTCGATAGTCGATGGGGATCTCGACGACGCAGGACGTGTCGAGCTCGAACGCCCGCCTGAGCGTCGGGACGAGGTCGTCGGCCGACTCGACCCGAAGGCCCGCGAGGCCGAACGACTCTGCCAGCGCCACCAGGTCGGGGTTCGTGAACTTGGTACCCGCCAGCCGCCCGAACTTGCGGATCTGGTGCAGCTCGATCACGCCGAACGCGCTGTCCGTCCAGACGAGGTTGACGATCGCCAGCCCGAGCCGGCGGGCGGTCTCGAGCTCCTGCACGTTCATCAGAAAGCCGCCGTCGCCGGAGATCGTGACCACGTGCCGCTCCTTCGGCAGCACGAGCCGCGCCGCGATCGCCGCCGGCACCGCGAAGCCCATCGCCGCCGCGCCGTTCGAGATGAGGACGGTGTTCGGCTGGTGGGCGGGCCAGAGCCGCGAGATCCAGAGCTTGTGCGCGCCGACGTCCGAGATCAGGACGTCGTCCGGCGCCATGATCTCGCGCAGGTCGCGCAGCACGCGCTGGGGCTTCACCGGGAAGCTGTCGTCGGAGCCCTGTTCGAGCGCGAGCTGGAAGAGCTCTCGGTAGGGCGGCGCGGCCAGGCGGGCGGGCGGCTTGGCCGAGACGAGGTTCCCGAGGTGGGTCAGGATCGTGCGGATGCCGCCGGTCAGCTCGACGTCCGGCACGTAGTGCTCGTCCACCTCGGCGGCCACGGTGTCGATGCAGATGATCTTGCGGTCGGCGCGCGGGTTCCAGTTGACGGGCGACCACTCGACCAGGTCGTAGCCCACGCAGACGACGAGATCCGCCTTGCCCATGAAGCCCTTCGGGTAGTCCTGCGCGCGCAGGCCGGCCGTGAAGAGGGTGTGCGGGTCGTCGGCGTCGGTGACGCCCTTGCCCATGAACGTGGTGATGACGTTCAGCCCGGTCTGCTCGCAGAAGCGCCGCAGCGCCGCCGCGGCCTGCTGGCGGACGACGCCGTTTCCGGCTAGGACGACGGGCCGCTCGCACGACTGGAGCAGCTCCGCGGCGCGGTGCAGCTCGGCGGCCACGGGCTCGACGAGCGGCGACGCCCGCCTTGGCACCGGCGTGCCGGCGACCTCGGCCTCCATCACGTCGTCGGGCAGCTCGAGATGGGTGGCGCCGGGCTTCTCGCGCTCGGCGAGGGCGAAGGCCTTGCGCACCGCCTCCGGGATGATCTCGGGGTCGTGGACGCGCGCGTTCCACTTCGTCACCGGCTTCATCATGCGGACGATGTCGATGTGCTGGTGGCTCTCCTTGTGCATCTCGGAGAGGCCGGTCTGGCCGGTCAGCGCGACGACCGGCGCCCGGTCGAGGTACGCGTCGGCGAGGCCGGTGACGAGGTTGGTCGCGCCCGGCCCGAGCGTGCCGAGGCAGACGCCGGCCCGCCCGGTGAGGCGGCCGTACGCGTCGGCCATGAACGCCGCTCCCTGCTCGTGCCGGACGGGGAGGAAGCTGACCGACTCCGAGCCGTCGATCGCGTCGTTCAGGTCGAGCGTCTCCTCGCCGGGGATCCCGAAGACGTACTGCACGCCCTCGTTCTCGAGGCAGCGCACGAAGAGCTCGGCGGCGGTGGGCATGGATCCAGTCTAGGTGACGGCGCGCGTGACAGCCGCGGCGCTGGTTTGGGCCACCCGGAGCCTTGTCCTGTGACGGCGCGAGGCGGGAGCCTGCTCGGGTACCCCGTTCCCCGCAAGGAGGCCCAATGACCCGCAGCATCGCCGCCCGCATCCACACCGCCGCCCTGCGCGCCGAGGACGGCCAGGGCACCGTCGAGTACGTCGGCCTGGCCATGGCCATCGGCGTCCTCCTGCTCGCCGTGGGCTCGGTGCTCGGCAAGGACCACGGCATCGGCTCGATCATCACGAGCGCCATCAAGTCGGCGCTGCAGCAGGCGTCCGGAGGAGGGAAGTAGCCGCGCCGGCCGGGGTGGGCCGGCTGTCGCCGGTCCGCCCGCCGGCGCGGCCTGGGCGAGCGCTTCCGGCTCATGTATCCGTGGGACTGTGACGATCGTCGCGTTCCTGCGCAGGCTGCTCCGCCGGCTCGGGCCGCCCGGAAACCGCGGGTCGCTCGAGACCGAGTACCGGCAGCCGAACGGGCAGGGCACCCACGTCGGCTCGGGCGCACCGGACCCGCGCGACTTTGGTGGCGGCGGGTTCGGATCCGGGTAGGCCCGAGCAACCGGTCGGATCCTCCCAAGTCGGCGCCGTTCGCCGGAGCCGCTACAGTGGAGCCGTCATGCGGACGGCGCTCTACGCGCTCGGCGGTCTCGCCATCGTCGCGATCTTCGTCGTGCGCCAGCGCCGAAGCGACCGGTATCGGGAGCGGTCGCTGCTTCTGCCGCTCGTGCTCGGGCTGTACGGGCTTGCGCTGCTGCGCGGCACCTGGCGACATGACCGCCTCACCGTCGTCTCGACCGTACTGCTCGCCCTCAGCGCGCTCGCATCCATAGGGTTCGGCGCGTTTCGGGGGCGCACCATCAAGCTCTTCGTCCGAGACGGCGAACTGTGGGAGCAGGCGTCGTGGCGGACGATCGGCGTCGGGTGGGGCGGCTTGCTTCTGACCCGCGTCGCGCTCATCGCGATTGCCGGGCTGGTCGGCGCGCGTTTCGCGGAATCGCCGACGTCGATCCCGCTCATGATTGCGATCACCCTGGCAGCGCAGATGATCATCGTGACCGGGCGCGCCCGGGAATTCGACATCTCGGTGGCGCGACCCGGCCGTCGCGGCCGGCGCCGGCGCACGATCTGAGCGGGCGACGGCGGGTGCGTCCCCCGAGCTACGCTTGTGGCATGCGTCGCGTGATTCATCTCTGGTTCAAGCAGGCGGTCATCAGGCTGCTGCCGCCGGGAAACCGACCGGGCCACGAGGACACCCCGGCAAACCTCGGTGGCTCCGCCCTGTGGATGGCGAGGCGGCGGCGCGCGGCGCCACGCGAAGCGCACCGGGAGATCCCGCACTCGGCCGGATCCGGTGGGCACGACCGCCGCGGCTGACCGCTACGCCGGCCGGCCGCCCACGACCGCGACGAGGCCGGGCGGCAGCTCCTCGCCGCCGAACGATTCACGTACCGTCGCCTCGACCCCGGCGGCGGCGAGAAGCTCCGGCACGCGGGCCGTGTCGACGAGCACGTTCTCGTGGCGCTCGTCGCCCCGTCGCCACGAGCCGTCCGGCTCGCGGAGGAATGTCGCCATCTGGCGGACGAAGCGGTCCGGCGCGGGCACCGAGAACTCGGTGACGAGCGCCCAGTCCTCGCCGACCCAGCCGTGCGGGCGCTCGTTCGCGCGGGCCCGCGCCCACTCCAGGTCGCACAGGTCGAGCGCCACGACGCCGCCGGGCCGCAGCGCCCGTCCGATCGCGGCGAGCCCGCGCTCGATCGCGTCGCTGTCGGGCAGGTAGTTCAGGACATGGCCGACGCCGACAACGGCGTCCGCCTCCGGGAGCGGGTCGTCGGGCAGCACGAGGAGCCGCACGTCGGCCCCCGGCACAGTCTCCCGCGCCAGGTCGAGCATCGCCGGCGACGCGTCGGATGCGATCACGCGGTGGCCGGCCGCGACGAGGTGGCGGGTGAGGAGCCCGCTGCCGCACCCGAGCTCGAGCACGAGCCCGTCTCGCGCCCGGATGGGCTCGAGCAGGCGCAGGATCCCCGGCGCGCACATGTCGGCGTGGAAGCCGAATCCGAGATGGTGGATCAGCGCCAGGTCGGCGCCGTAGTAGGGCTCGAGCCCCATCGCGCGGCCATCGTACCGGCCGGTGGCATGATGCCCGGCGTGCCGGCCCAGATCACCGACGTCGCGCCCGGCCTCTGGATCTGGCGCGCCGACCACCCGGACTGGGCGGACGACGTCGGATGGGAGCCGCCCGTCACGTCGACCCGTGTCGAGTCCGGTGGCGAGGTGATCGTCCTCGACGCGCTCGTTCCGGAGGACGGCGCCGACGACGTCCGGGCGCGGCTCGACGCCCGGCCGCCGACGGTCGCGGTCGTCCTCAAACCGGACCACGTCCGCAGCGTCGACCTGATCGTCGAGCGCTACGGCGCCCGGCCCTTCGGGCCGTGGCTCTTCTGGCCCCACGACGTCCCCGAGACGGCCCTCCGCGGGGTCGACCCCGGGGACGAGCTGCCGGGCGGTCTGGTCGCGCTGTACGACGGCCGCGGCCGCAACGAGACCCCGGTCTGGGTTCCAAGCGCCCGCGCGCTTGTCTTCGCCGACGCCCTGACCGAGCGCGACGGCGAGCTGCTCGTGTGGGGGACGCCCTGGCACGAGGAGCGCGTCCTTCCGGCGCTCCGGGCCATGCTCGACCTGCCGTTCGAGCACGTCATCGTGTCGCACGGCGCGCCGGTGCACGACCGGGCGGCGTTCGAGCGGGCGCTCGAGCTGCCGCCCTGGGTCGAATAGCCGCTAGCGCGGCTCGACCGGGAACGAGATCTTGACGAGCGCGTTCCAGCGCGTGACGACGCCCTGCTCCACCTCGCACGTCACCTCGATCACGTCGACGTGCGTGATTCCCCGGATCGACTTGGACGCGGCCGACACGGCCTCGCGCACCGCGTCGTCCGACGACGCGGGCGAGCTGCCGATCACCTCGATGACCTTCGTGACGCCCATCACGCCGCCGCTCCGGCGTAGAAGTCGCGCATGTCCGCCAGCGACCGCGGGTCGTAGTCCCCGGCGTGGCCGGCCTGCCCGAACTGGCGCATGCGCTCGGAGATCACCGCCTGCATCGCCGCCCGGGCCGGCTTCAGGTAGGAACGCGGGTCGAACTCGGCCGCATCCTCGGCCATCGCCTTGCGGATCGCGCCGGTGATCGCGAGGCGCGAGTCGGTGTCGACGTTGATCTTGCGCACGCCGTGGCGGATCCCGAGCTGGATCTCCTCGACGGGCACCCCCCAGGTGGGCCGGATCTGGCCGCCGTACTCGTTGATGATGTCGACGAGCTCCTTCGGCACCGAGGAGGAGCCGTGCATCACGAGGTGCGTCGCCGGCAGCTTCTCGTGGATCTCCTGGATCAGGTTCATCGCGAGCACCTCGCCGTCGGGTTGGCGCGAGAACTTGTAGGCGCCGTGGCTCGTGCCGATCGCGACCGCCAGCGCATCGATCCCGGTCGCCTCGACGAACTCGACCGCCTGGTCGGGGTCGGTGAGATGCACCTCGCCCGAGCCCACGCCGTCCTCGATCCCGCCCAGCGTGCCGAGCTCGCCCTCGACGGTCACGCCGACGGCGTGCGCGCGCTCGACCACCTCGCGGGTGACCTGGACGTTGTAGGCGAAGTCGGACGGCGTCTTGCCGTCGGCCAGGAGCGAGCCGTCCATCATCACGCTCGTGAACCCCTGGTCGATCGCCGAGAAGCACGTCTCCGGCGAGTTGCCGTGGTCCTGGTGGAGCGCGACCGGGATCTCCGGGTAGAGCTCCACGGCGGCCTGCATGAGGTGGTACAGGAAGCGGTCGTTCGTATACGAGCGCGCCCCTCGAGACGCCTGGACGATGACCGGCGAGGACGTCTCGCGGGCGGCCTCCATGATCGCCTGGATCTGCTCCATGTTGTTGACGTTGAACGCGCCGACCCCGTAGCCGCCGGCCGCCGCCTCGTCCAGAAGCTGCCGCATCGACACCATCGCCATCCCCGCCGAACCCCCTTGTGGACTGGGGTCGAGTCTAGCTGCGGGGTGGACCGGGACGGTCCGTCAGCCGGCTTCAGGCCGCGACCCGACGTGGGTCGGCTCGGCCTCGGTGGGCCGGAAGAGGTCGCGCACGCCGGCCTGCTGGGCCCGCTCGACGGTGACCTGCACGGGCTGGTCGAGCTTGGCGTTCGCCCGGTCGACGCCCGCGCCGACCTGCCCGACGGCGCCGGCGAGGTCGGCCACGTCCTGGCGCAGCGCGGCCATGCCGGTCGAGAGCAGGTCGACGAGGAGCTCGAGGTCCTCGACGCGGCCGAGCCGCTCGGCGAGGAGGTCGCGGTTCACCTGCTCGACCTGCGCGGAGAGCGCCCGGACGAGATCGCGCAGCTCGGACAGCCGGCGCGGCGTCGAGTGGTCGTCGAGCGCCTTCTCGATCGCGCGCTCGACCGTCTCCGGCAGCGTCTTCTGGAGCGACTCCGCGGTCTGTCGCAGCTCGCCCACGTGGCTCTCGGCGCGGCTCAGGATCGTCCGCAGGTCGGGCGTTCCGGGGCCGTGCTCGGAGGGTGCCGACGGCACCGATGCCTGCCGCTCGGCTCGGGCCCGGTCGCGGAGCTCCTGGATCCGACGGTAGAGCTGGGCCTCGGCGTCGGCGATCGGATTGCCCTCGTGCTCCACGGATCCAGTCTACTCCCCGTCCGTGCGTCCTGGTAGGCTCGGCCGACAGATCGGGGAGGGGAGACGGTGGCCGAGGACCAGCCCAGCTACACGCGCATCATCCAGACCGGCGACGGCGTCGCGCCGCCGCCCGTGGCGCCCCCCGGCGAGCATCCCGCCCTGGTGTGGCGGCCCCGGCTGGGCGAGGAGGAGCGCTTCGACCTGGCCGGGCGCACGACGCGCGTCGGCCGCAACTCCGAGAACGACATCGTGCTCGCCGGCCCGACGGTCTCGGCCCGCCACGCCACGATCCGGCGCGAGCAGGTCGGCACGGTGATCGAGGACGAGGGCTCGCTCAACGGCACGTTCGTGAACGGCGAGCTCGTCCAGCAGCAGCTGCTCGAGGCGGGCGACCGGATCCAGATCGGGCCGCACCTCCTGGTGTACGTTCCGTCCGCTAGTCAGTGAAGCGGAGCTCGGCCCACGAGGGCACGGGAGCGACGTCGACGACGGGCGCCTGGTCGGTCGGCATCCGGTACGCGAACGCGCCCGAGCTCTCGTCGAACGAGACATCCAGCATGCCCGCCTTCAGCCGGTGATCGAGCCACGCCCCCCGGAACACGAGCTTTCGCAGCCAGTAGACGAGCGGGTCGGCGTGCAGCCCGTCGAGCTCGGCGGCGTTCGTCGCCAGGTACGCCCCGAGCGGCGAGCTCGGCTTCTCGATGCCGCCGTCGGCGGCGAGCGCGACCAGGTCGTCCAGCTCGCCGGGGTCGAGGTCGCGGTCGGGCACGAGCTCGAGCCGCACCGCCGCGGCCGCCACCCGCTGGGCGAAGTCGGTGCGGGCGAAGCGGTACCGGTAGTCGAGGAACTCGACCGTATAGTCGTCGCCGGAGTGGTAGTCGGTCGCCGAGCCTTCCATGAGGTCGCAGCCTAGATGCCCCGCATCCGTCTGGAACGTGGGCCGGTCGTCTGCGAGCGCGGCGTGCTCGCCGTCACGGCGTGGACGCGGACGAAGGGGCTGCTCGGCCGCTCCGGCCTCGACCCGGACGAGGGCCTGTGGATCCAGCCCACGGGATCGATCCACATGTGGTTCATGCGCTTCCCGATCGACGTCGTCTACGCCGACAAGGAGGGGCGCGTGCTGAAGCTCGTCCACGGCATCGGGCCGTGGCGGATGTCGGGCTGCCGGGGAGCGAAGGTGGCGCTCGAGCTGCCGGTCGGCGCGATCGATCGGGCCGGCGTCGAGGTCGGCGACCATCTCGTGATCGAGCACACGTGATCGACCTCGAGCTCACGCCGCCCCGCCCGTACCGCCTGTCCGACGCGGTCGGCGGCCGCGACCCCACCCACCGGATGGCGGGCGGCGTGCTCGAGCTGGCGCTCCTGACCGCCGCCGGCCCCGGCCGGGCCCGCGTCTGGCAGCGCTACGACGGCACGGTCTTCGCCCGGATCTCGGCGCCCGATCCCGGGGCGGCCGTCGACCGGCTGCGGTTCGTGCTGGGGGTGGACGTCGACCACACGCCCTTCCTGCGGATGGCGGAGCGCGACCCGCTGCTCGGCCCGCTCGTCCGCCGCCGCCCGGCGCTGCGCCCGGCCCGCTGCGGCAGCTTCGCCCAGTCCCTGGTGCGGGCGCTCGCCGGCCAGCTCCTGCCGGCGGTGGAGGCGGCCCGAATCGAGCGGCGCCTGCTCGGGGCCGTTGCCGAGCGCCGCGACGGCCTGCGCGTGCCGCCCACGATGGCCGACCTGCGCCGGCTTGCCCCGGCCAGGGCGGAGCGCTGCGGGCTCTCGCCGCGCCGGTCCGGCCTCCTCGCCCGCCTGGCCCGGACGCTCCCCGAGGCTCGGCTGGCGGCGGGCCCGACCGAGGCTGCCCTCCGCAGGCTCATGGCCGAACCGGGCGTCGGGCCGTGGGCGGCGGGCGTCATCTGCGGCCAGGGCCTGGGCCGGCCTGACGCGGGCCCGGCCGGCGACCTGGGACTCGTCAAGCTGTGCTCGGCGCTGCTTCGCAGGCGGGCGGAGCCCGCGGACACCGAGGAGCTGCTTCACGCCTACGCGCCGTGGCAGGGCTTCGCCGCGGCCCATCTGCTCTCGCACCCGCTGGCGCACGGGCAGAACTACCGCGCCCACCTGGCCGCCTGAGTCGCACCGACCGGACGCGACCGGCGCAGTCCCCTTCCCAGGTGACCCAAGAGGAGGATTTCGAGCCACCGCGTTCCGTGGATTTGGGGCTCCTCGATTCCACGCATCTTCGCAACATGTCCCGTTGCAGATGTTCCAATTTGCGGGTGTGCCCGGTACGTTGAGCGCGGAGACCCGAGGCGGCCGGGCCCCCGGAAAGCGAACCCCCAAGTCCCGCCGGTCGGAGCGTCCGCGCCCACCCCGGCCTCACCCCCGAAGGAGCCATCAACCATGGCCGAATCCACCGTGCTCGTCGTCGACGACGAGTCCCTCATCCTCGAGTTCCTGGTCGAGAACCTGCGCGAGGACGACTTCACCGTCCTGACCGCCTCGAACGGTGCCGAGGCGATGGACGCGCTCGCCGTCTCCCGTCCCGACGTGATCCTGCTCGACGTCGTGCTCCCCGACA
>JAICKX010000074.1 GCA_025927685.1 Thermoleophilia bacterium
CCCGTGGGCGCGCGGCAGCTCGCGCTCGCGCTGGACGGCGCCCCCGCCCCGGCGCTCCCCGGCCACACCCCCGGGGTGCGCTTGGTCCAGGACCACGGGGCGATGACCCTCACGACCGGCCCGCACCCGATGGCGCTCCTGCGGGAGGGGCTCGACCCGGCGCTTCGCACCTCGGCCGACCTGCGCACCGACGGCCTTGGGCGGACGACCACTGCCGGCATCGTCATCGCGCGGCAGCGGCCGGGGACGGCCAAGGGGATCGTCTTCCTGCTGCTCGAGGACGAGCACGGGATGACCAACGTCATCGTCCCGCCTGCGGTCTACGAGCGCGACCGGATCATGGTGCGGGCCGAGCCGCTCCTCCAGGTGTGGGGACGGCTCGAGCGCCGAAACGGCGCGGTGAACGTGATCGCAGACCGGGTCGCGGGGCTCTCGCACGCCGCCCGCCCCGAGGTCGCCAGGGCCGCGGCCCGCGCGGCCGGGACGGGCGCCGGCCAGGGCGGGGGCGTCGCCGACCTCCGCCGCCTGCGGGCGGCCGCACCGGCCGCCAACAGCTTCGGGCGCGGACGCAGATAGCCTCAGCGATTGCCGGTGAGGCCGAGCCGGACCCGGTCCTCGTGGCCGAGCGAGCGCCGGGTCGCCTTCGGGTTGAGCTCCGCCGACATCCGGAGGGCGTGGATCCGCTCGGGATCGATCGTCACGTCGGCGAGCCGGCGCCATGCGATCCAGTCGTACGGGTCCTTCCGGGTGGCCGTGCGCAGCGCCGCGGCCGCCTCGTCGCGCTTCCCTTCGCCGACCAGCGCCGCCCCGAGCGCCACCCAGCCCTGATCCGACCAGGGCGCCCATGACGTGGCGATCCTGGCCTCGGATGCCGCCTTGGCGTAGTCGCCGCGGTCGGCGGCGTCGCCGCTCGCCGAGACGGCCTGGTTCCCGACGCCACCCACGAACGACACGGCGCCCACGAGCACCAGGACCGCCACGAGCCCGGTGCGCGCCGTGGTCGGGAGCGGCCGGGGGAGCTCCGACCGGGCGGCCACGAGGATTGCGGCCGCCAGCACCAGACCGAGGCTGACCACGGCCGGCATCTCCCAGTCCCAGTCGAAGCCCGCGTGGAGCGCAAACGCCACGAACGCGCCGAGGGCCGTGAGGACGACCGGGTCTCGCCGCAGGCGGACGGCGACAGCGATCGGGTAGAGCACGAGCGCGAGCACGAGGACGAGCCCCAGCGGGCCCTGCTCGGCGAGCCGCTCGAGGTAGAGGCTGTGGGCATCCCGGGCCACGTAGTTCCGCGGCCGGTGCTCGTTCCAGTACTGCTCGAACGTCCCCGCGCCGGAACCGAGCACCGGGTGGTCGCCGACATCGGCGAGCGCCGACCGCCAGAGCATCGGGCGGCCGTTCAGCGACAGCGTCTCGAGGCGGACGTTCTGGTTCACGTCCTTCGCCGGCCCCTTGGCCTCGAGGGCGTGCCGCACGCGCGACACCATGTGCGGAGGCGAGCCGTAGACGGCGATCGCGCCGGCCAGGATGGCAAGCCCGGCGACGGCCAGCGCGGCCAGGTAGGCGCGCCTGACCGCCGAGCCGAAGGTCACCCGCCGCTCCGCCACTCCGACGGCCCACATCGTGGCCCCGGATGCGGCGGCGCAGAGCGCGATCACGAGGAGCAGCGGCCGGCCCTCGCTCGACGCCGCGTGCACGCCCGCTCCGCCGCGGGCCAGCGCCCCCTGAAGCCGCGCGTCTCCGACGGCCACCACGACCCACGGCGCGAGCGCGAGCGCGATCGCCAGCGACCGCAGCCGGTCGCTGTCGAGCGCCAGGCTGACGCCGACTCCGATGGCGAGCGTCATCATCGAGCCGCGGCTGAAGGTGAAGAAGAGCGTCGAGACGACCGCCGGCAGCGCCGCGGCTCCGGCCATCCGGATCCACGGCGTCCGGGCGCGCATCGCCGCACCCAGGCAGAGGGCGGCGGTCATCGCCGTGAAGATGCCGAGAGCATTCCAGTAGCCGAGCGGCTGGTAGAGCCGGCCGTGGGCGACGGGGTCGTCGTAGAGGCCGAAGAGATCCGGCCGAAGCCGGGTGACGAGGGCAAAGCCCGACACGAGGACGCCGGCGAGCGCCGCCCCGGCGACCATGGCGCCGGCGCTTCCGACCCGGGCCATGACGAGGATCGCCCCGAGGAGCACGACGTACACCAGCGTGCGCTCCACCTCGAGGACCGGCGCCTGAACGGCGTCGGCCCAGAGCGCCGAGGCCGCCGTCCACGCCGTGATCGCCGCCAGGATGCCGAGCAGGACGCGGTCCTCGCGCACGAGCGCCGCGCCGCGGCCGAGGACGATGGCGATCGCACAGACCCACGCCAGCGCGACCGTGCTCCAGCCCCACTCGGACGGGAAGTAGCCGCCGTCGTTCGACGCGAGCGCGAGCACGCTCGCGAACGTCAGCACCGCGACGGGGGCATGGTCCACAACTGCGCGCCCGCGGAGCCCCGCGAGCGCGCCGAGTCGTTCGACCGCCTGGGCGGCCGTCACCGTTGGTTCCTCGCGACTAGTTGCGGCGCAGGCGGTCGGACGCCGCTCGGAGTCCGAAGCCCGAAGCGATCAGCCCTGATCCAGCGCCCAGCACCAGCAGGAGGTTGAGCCCCGTGAACGGGAGCCCACCCGTGCCGCCACCGGACTGCTCGCCCAGCACGTTCCCGCCACCACCGCCGTTGCCAGCGACGTACTCGTCGCCTGCGGGGGTGACCTGCGCGGACGCACCCTGATGCGTCCGCGACGCCGCTGCGGCCGACGCCGCCCCGGTGCCCAGCACCAGAACGCTCGCCGTAGCCGCGAGCAACACTTTGAACTTCCTTCCGTGCATCTGCAGCGGTACCTCCTGGACTGTCGTCCTCCCCGCGGCACCGTATCGCATACGCCGGACGGACGCCAATCGCCAAAAGCCGGTATTTGGGCCAACGCGCGGTCACGAAGATTTTCCGCGTCGGTTGTTGAGCGCCGGCAGGTGATCGCACACCGTGCTCTGCTCGGTCGCGAGCGAATTCCACGAGGCGATCCGGACGAGCATGCAGCCCCCGGTGCCGGGGGGTCCCTCGCACGCCCAGCGCACGCTGTGCTGCGGCAGCTTGGCGCAGTGGGCATCCGGCATCACCTGCTGCGACGACATGTCGTCCGACACCGCCGCTGCGGTGATCCGGTCCGGCAGGATCGCCGAGAGCTCGGGCCGGTTGTCGCACAGCCCGGGGCCGTCGTTCGTGTTCCAGTCCCCGACGGCGTTCACGTTCGCGATCAGGCAGACCGAGGCGGCGCGGTAGACCAGCCCACAGGCCCACACCGAGCCGTTCGACTGCTGCTCGACGCAGCGCACGGCGGAGGCGTGCTCGCGGCCGCCGATGCCGCGCTCGAGCGTCGCCGCGTCGATGCGCTGGTGGACGCGCAGCGCCCAGTAGGCGGTGCCGGCCACGCCTCCGAGCACGAGGACGATCGTGACGAGCCAGACGTGTGACCGCACCGCGGCCCAGAACGGCGATCGCGCCGGCCGCCGTGGAGCCGGCTTCGCGGACGGGGCCTCGACGACCTCGGAGGCGGCGCCGGTCCTGGCGTACGGGACGTGAACGGGCGGCGGCAGCGGGGCGCGCGGTGCCTCAGGCGCCTCGGCGGCTTCGCGAACCGGCGGGTTCACCGGACGCGCCTCGGGCCCACGATCGCCACGCAGGCTGCCCATTGCATCCGCCGCGCGCCGGGCGGCGCGGCGTGCGGAGTCCACAAGTGCGGGTGGGCGCACACGTCCGAGTGTACGCCGCAGAACCGCGTCTGACTATGAGAAGAACCCGGCGGCCAGTGTCATCACGTAGATGACACCGAACCAGATGGTGACAGCCGCAGCCACGGCCAGCACCACGTGATCCTGCGCCCACTCGAGCACGGAACCACGGCTTTCGTACGCCCACGGCTCTTCGCCGTCAAGCAGCCTGCGAACCATTGGATGACCCTCCTCGCGGTTGCCTCCACAGGATCGGCGCCAGACGAGCTGCCGGCAACCCCCGGGCGGGTGAACTCGGTTTGGGGGCGCAGCCGTGCAACGTCCGGCCCGAAGGGCCGGTACCGCCGCCCCACCACCAGCGGAGCCCGCGCGGGCGGCAACCAGCACGCCGAGCTCCCGGCGATCAGACCGAGATGAGGGCGACGCCACGGTCGACGTCGTCGACCGTCGGCACGACGTCGACCGCGCTCTCGCGGGCGCAGGCCCGGAGGTCCTCGGCCAGGCCTGCGGCGCGCAGCTTGGCGGCGCTCGTCGACATCCCCAGGGCCCCGGCGGACGACTCGAAGCCGCCGGCCAGCACCTCGGCCGCCAACGCCGAGTCGGTGGTGCCCCACTCCGCGAGCCAGACGCGCAGCTCGGAGACGAACCGGCCGGCGGCGTACGCGTCGTCCAGGGCGAAGGCGCCCTCCACCCCGGCGCACTGGATGAGCACCTCGCGGCCGCCATCTCGAGCGAGCCGCGCCGCGGCCGCCGCGCAGGCGGTCAGGTTCGCCAGGCTGCCGACGAGCACGGTGTCCGCATCGGCCGCCGCGGCCACGATCGCGCGCGTGCCGTTCGTGGTCGCCAGGACGAGGGTCTCTCCGAGCGCGGGGCCCTCGGCGTAGTCCCCGGGCGAGTTGCCGAGGTCGAACCCGTCCGGCCTCACGCACGCCACCTCGCCGGCCAGGACGGCCCCGTTCCCGAGCCGCGCGCGCAGCCGGCGGGCCTGGTCGATGTCGCCGCACGCCAGCACCCGGCTGTACCCCTGGCCCACCGCGTGCGCGATCGTCGTCGTGGCCCGGATCACGTCCACGACCACGGTCACGGGCGCGGCCGGCAGCTCGCCGGGCGCAAACGCGACGTCGATCCTCACCGCTGTGCCAGCTCCGCCTGGGCGGCCGCGAGGCGCGCCGTGGGGACGCGGAACGGCGAGCACGAGACGTAGTCGAGCCCGACCGCGTTGCAGAACTCGACCGAGTCGGGGTCCCCACCGTGCTCGCCGCAGATGCCGAGCTTGATGTCCGGCTTCACGCCGCGCGCGCGCTCGACCGCCCGCTCGATCAGGGCGCGGACGCCGTCGTCCAGCGTCTCGAACGGGTTGCGCGAGAGCACGTCGTCCTCGAGGTACTGCGTCAGAAACTTGCCCTCCGCGTCGTCGCGGCTGAAGGCCAGCGTCGTCTGCGTCAGGTCGTTCGTCCCGAAGCTCATGAAATCGGCGTACGGAGCGATCCGGTCGGCGAGGAGCGCAGCCCGCGGCACCTCGACCATGGTGCCGATCAGGATGCCGAGATCTCCGCCGCCCTCCTCCTCGATCACGCGCTCGGTCAGGTCGCGCAGGCGCTGCAGCTCGGTGGCGAAGGCGACCAGGGGGTGCATGACCTCGGCCTTCGACCCGTCGACGGTGAGCGCGGCGCGCACGATCGCCCGCACCTGCATCTCGTAGATCTCGGGATGCAGGAGCCCGAGCCGGCAGCCGCGCGTCCCCAGCATCGGGTTCACCTCGCGCAGCGCCTTGATCCGCGAGCGCAGGCGCTCGTCCGACGGGTCGACGTCCTCGAGGTCCGGCAGGAACTCGTGCAGCGGCGGGTCGAGAAGCCGGATCGTCACCGGATCGCCGTCCATCGCCGCCAGGATGCCCTCGAAGTCCGACTGCTGGAAGGGCAGGAGCCGGTCGAGGGCCGCCCGCCGGCCCTCCTCGTCGCGGGCCAGGATCATCTCGCGCATCACGGGCAGGCGCTCGTCGCCGAAGAACATGTGCTCCGTGCGGCAGAGGCCGATCCCCTGGGCGCCGAACTCGCGCGCTCGGCGGGCGTCTTCGGGCGTGTCGGCGTTGGCGCGGACGCCGAGCCGGCGGGCCTCGTCGGCCCAGGTCGTGACCGCGGCGAAGTCGTCGGTCATCTGCGGCGGCACGAGCGGCACCGCGCCGCTGATGACGTGCCCGCGGCTGCCGTCGATCGAGATCTCGTCCCCCTCGGAGACGACCGTCCCGTCCACCGAGAAGCTCCGGGCACCCGCGTCGATGCGAAGCGCCTCGACGCCGCACACGCACGGCTTCCCCATGCCGCGGGCGACGACGGCGGCGTGCGACGTCATCCCGCCGTGCGCGGTCAGCACCCCCTGGGCCTGGATCACGCCGTGGATGTCGTCCGGCGTCGTCTCCCAGCGCACCAGGATCACCGGCTCGCCCGCCCGCCCGCGGGCCTCGGCGGTGTCGGCGTCGAACACCGCCCGGCCGACCGCGGCGCCGGGGGAGGCGTTGAGGCCAGTCGCCAGGACGTCGTACTCGGCGGCCGGGTCGATGGCCGGGTGCATGAGCTGGTCGAACTGGCCGGCGTTGATCCGCCGCACCGCCTCGTTCTGGTCGATCACGCCCTCCGAGACCAGATCGCGGGCGACGCGCACGGCCGCCTGTGCGGTGCGCTTGCCCGCGCGCGTCTGGAGGACGTAGAACCGCCCGCGCTCGATGGTGAACTCGACGTCCTGGAGGTCGCGGTAGTGCGACTCCAGCGTCGCCATCGCCTCCTCCAGCTCCCGGTAGCTCTGCGGGAGATCCCGCTGCATCTCGGCGATCGGGCGCGGTGTGCGGATGCCCGCGACGACGTCCTCGCCCTGGGCGTTCGGAAGGAACTCGCCGAAGGGCGCACGCTCGCCGGTGGACGGGTTCCGGGTGAAGACGACGCCCGTCGCCGAGTCGTCGCCCAGGTTCCCGAACACCATCTGCATGACGTTGACGGCCGTGCCGAGGTCGTCGGAGATCCCCTCGTGGCGGCGATACGTGCGCGCCCGGGGCGTGTTCCACGACGAGAAGACGGCCTCGACCGCGCCGTCGAGCTGCTCGCGGGGGTCCTCCGGAAACTCGCGTCCGGTCTCGCTTCGGCTGATCGCGAGGAACCTCTCGGCGAGATCGCGCAACGCGGCGGTGTCCAGCTCCACGTCGTCCTTCACGCCGCGTGCCTGCTTCGCCCCGGCGATGGCCTCCTCGAAGAGGTCGCTCGAGACGCCGAGCACCACGTTGGCGTACATCTGGATGAACCGGCGGTACGAATCCGCGGCGAAGCGCTCGTTCCCCGACGAGCGGGCGAGCCCCTCCACCGACCGCGGGTTAAGCCCCAGGTTCAGGATGGTGTCCATCATGCCCGGCATCGAGATCGGCGCGCCCGAGCGGACCGACACGAGGAGCGGATCCTGCGGGTCGCCGAGACGGCGCCCACCGCAGCGCTCCTCCAGGGCGGCGAGATGCTCGGACACCTGCTCCCTCAGGCCCTCCGGCCACGTCCCGCCCGCTCCGAGATACGCGCGGCAGGCCTCCGTCGTCACCGTGAACCCGTCGGGCACCGGAAGGCCGATGGAGGTCATCTCGGCGAGCTCTGCGCCCTTCCCGCCGAGGATGTCGCGCATGTCGCTCGAGCCGTCCGCGAACGCGTAGACGTAGGCCGCCACGGCCGGGAAGCATAGAACGGATCCGGCCGATCCCGATCCCGCGGGAAGATGGGCGTCCACTCCCGCGTCTGGGTGGGGGCACGATGCCGAATTCGACGGGACAGCGGAACCCGAGGCGTCGCGCGGCGCGCGACGCAGCGTTCAGAGGCAGCGCTGTCTTGAGAACGGGCTCAGCGGAAGGGCCCCTGCGTGGGCGGCTCCCCGGCGGGGGCCGCCCACCGCATACCGGCGCTAAGGTGGGAGGGTGACGCTGACACTCTCGGCATGCGAGTGCGGGCGGGCCGACTGCACCGAGCGGCTCGGCCTCGATCCCGGCGAATGGCAGGCGATCCACGCGGACGGGTCACGGGCCGTCGCGCCCGGGCACACGTCCGGCGCCGCCGACGAGGTCGTCGTCGCCCGCCGCAGCGGCTACTGGGTCGTGCAGGGTGCCGACGCCGTCGAGGAGGCGTCGTGGCAGTCGTTCCCGGCCTCTGACCCGCCTCCCTGGGCCGCGGTCTAGGCCTTCACGCCCTCCAGGGCCGCCCGGCGCCTGGCCTCGACGAGCTCCGCCGCGCGCGCCGCCGTCTCCTCGATCGCAAGGCCGGTGACGTCGATCACGGGGCAGCCGAGCCGCCTGTGGAGGGAGGCGGTCAGGTCCAGCTCCTCGTAGATCTCCTGGAGGTCGGCGTAGCGGGCGCCGGCCCCTGCGGCGAGCGCGCGCACGCGCCGGCGGCGGATCTCCGAGAGCCGCTCGGCGTCGATCGTGAGCCCGACCAGCTTCCAGGTGTCGATCTGGAAGAGCGCCGGCGGCGGGTCGACGCCGCGCACGATCGGGATGTTGGCCGCCATGTAGCCCATGTAGCCGAGGTGCATCGACGTCGGCGTCTTGGATGTGCGCGAGACGCCGATCAGGACGACATCCGCCTGGCTCAGGTCGTCGGCGCCGCGCCCGTCGTCGTGCTTCACCGCGAACTCGATCGCCGCGATCCGGCGGAAGTACTGGGCGTCGAGCGGCGCCGTCCGGCCCGGCACCATCGTCGCCTCACGGCCCGACGCGGTCGCGACGGCGTTCAGGGCCGGCCCGAGCACGTCCTGCACGACGAGGTTGTGCTCGCGGGCCAGCTCGACGATGGCCTCGCGCAGGCCCGCATCGACGAGCGTGTAGAAGACGGCCGCGCGGCGGCCCGTGGCCGACTCCAGCGCCCGCGCGAGCTGCTCACGGGTCTGCACGCGCGCGTGGCGCACCATCTCGATCTCGGTGTTGTCGAACTGGCTCTGGGCCGCCCGCGCGACCCGGGCGCCGGTGTCGCCGGTGGAGTCGCTCACGATGTGGATCTCGAGCCGCTCGCCCATCCGGAGCCATCCTAACCCGGAAGCTGCGCGAAATCGCCGAGGCGGCGGAGACGATCGCGGACGCCCGCGACCAGCCTGAGCCGGTTCTGGCGCACCGCCTCGTCCTCGGCCATCACGAGCACCTCCTCGAAGAAGCGCTCGATCGCCCCCGCCAGCTCCGCGGCGGACTCGAGCGTGCCGCCCGCACCCGACGCCAGCTCGCCGGCGAGAGCGCGCTCGGCGGGGTCGGAGAGTAGGGCGTCGTCCACGTGGCCCGCGGCCGTGTCGCCGGCGATCCGGGCGCAGCGGCCGTACGCGTCGCGCACCGCGTCGCGGCGCGGGCCGGCGAACGCGTGCTGGGCGCGGGCGAGCGCCGTGACCTCGACCGGCTCGGTCGCGCCCGACCCGCGGGCCGCGCGCAACTCCTCGATCGTCACGCCCTCGTCGAGCAGCAGCGGCTCGAGCCGGTCGAGCACGAAGCCGACCGCGCCCTCCCCGACGAGCCCCGGCAGGTCGACCCGCCAGCCGCGCTCGAGCGCGATCGCCACCACGCCGGCCGCGGCCCGGCGCAGCCCGTAGGGGTCACGGCTCCCGGTCGGCTCGAGGCCGGCGCCGAACGCGACCTGCACCGTGTCGCCCTTGTCGGCGACCGCCACCAGCGCGCCGGCCGCGTTCGCGGGCAGCTCGCCACCCGCCTCGTCCGGCCGGTGGTGCTCGGCGATGGCGGCGCACACCTCCTCGCCCTCGCCCGCGATCCGCGCGTAGACGGAGCCGGCGTAGCCCTGGAGCGCCGAGAACTCGCCCACGAGCCGGGAGACGAGGTCGGCCTTGCAGAGCGCGGCCGCCCGCAGCGCGGTGGCCCTGACGGCGGCGTCGACGTCGTTTCGGTCGCAGAGCGCCTCGACGAGCGGGCCGAGGCGGGCGGCCTTGTCGGCGAGCGACCCGCCGCCCTCGATGAAGCTCACGCGGTCGAGCTCACCCACCATCGCGTCCAGGCCGAGCTGCCGGTCGCGGTCGTAGGCGAAGCGCGCGTCGTCGAGCCGGCCGACGAGCACCTCCTCGTTCCCGCGCCGCACGACGTCGGCGTCGCCGCCGTTCGAGATCACGACGAAGCGAGGCTCGAGGCCGCCGTCGGCGGCGCGGATCGGGAAGTAGCGCTGATGGGACTGCATGGCCGTGATCGGGATCCGCTCGGGCAGGTCGAGGTAGCGCGCCGGGAACTCCCCGACCAGGACGTGCGGCCGCTCCACGAGGTAGACGACCTCCTCGAGCTTCGCCATCGGATCGGATGCGCCGTGCTCCTCGAGCCCCGCGCGGATCGCGGCCCGCCGCTCGCCGGCGTCGACGAGGACGCCGTGCGCACGCAGGTCGTCGAGGTAGGTCCCGGCCGAGCCGATCGACACGGCCTCCTTGCCGGGCCGCGGACCGCGGCTCCCGCCGGTGGACGCGACGCCGGCGACGTGCGCGGCCACCACGTCCGTGCCGAGCTTGCAGACGAGCCAGCGGATCGGGCGCGAGAAGCGGCCGCCCGGCCAGCGCATCGTGCGCGGGAACTGGAGCCGGCCGACGGCGGCGGCGACGGCGGCGGCGACGAGCTCGGACGCGGACACCGCCGCCCCCTCGGAGACGGCCCACACGAACCCGTCGCGCTCCTCGAGCGCGTCCACGGAGAGGCCGTGCTTGCGCGCGAAGCCCTGCCTGGCCTGCTCGGGCGCCCCGGCACGGGGACCGCGAACCTCCTGCCGCTGCGCCTCGCGGCCCTCGGGGAGCCCGCGCGCGATCGCCGCCAGGCGGCGCGGCGCCACGTGCGCGCCCACGGTCTCCGCCGGGATCCCGGCCCGCTCCAGCTCGGCCGCCAGCAGGCCGGGCAGCGCCTCCTCGGCGAGACGGCAGTGCGCCGCCGGAAGCTCCTCGCAGCCGACCTCGAGGAGCAGGTCAGCCATCGCCCGGGACCTGCTCGAGGTGGGCGGCCGCCACGGCCTGCGCCAGCCGTCGCATGCGCAGGATGTAGGCGGCCCGGTCGGTCACCGCGATCGCCCGCCGGGAGTCGAGCAGGTTGAAGGCGTGCGAGCACTTGAGCACGTGGTCGTAGGCGACCAGCGGCAGCCCCGCCTCGACGCAGCGACGGGCCTCGGCCTCGTGGTCGTCGAAGTGCCGCGCGAGCATCGCCGTGTCGGCGAGCTCGTAGTTGTAGGCCGAGAACTGCCGCTCACCCGCCTCGCGCACGGCCGCCCAGGTGACGCCGGAGCCCCACTCCATGTCGTGGGCCCGGCGCACCCCCTGAAGGTGCATCGCCAGCCGCTCGAGGCCGTAGGTGATCTCGGCCGACACCGGATCGAGCTCGATCCCGCCGGCCTGCTGGAAGTAGGTGAACTGGGTGATCTCCATCCCGTCCATCCACACCTCCCAGCCCAGCCCCCACGCGCCGAGGCTGGGGCTCTCCCAGTTGTCCTCGACGAACCGCACGTCGTGCTGCTCGATCGGGATGCCGATCGCCCGCAGCGAGTCGAGGTAGACCTCCTGGACGTCGTCGGGCGCGGGCTTCAGGATCACCTGGTACTGGTAGTGCTCCTGGAAGCGGTACGGGCTCTCGGCGTACCGGCCGTCGTCGGGCCGGATGGAGGGCTCCACGTAGGCCGCCCGCCACGGCTCGGGGCCGAGCACGCGAAGCAGCGTCGCCGGGTTCGAGGTGCCCGCGCCGACCTCGGTGTGGTACGGCTGCACGATGACGCAGCCCTGCTCCTCCCAGAAGGCCTGAAGGGCCGAGATCATCCCCTGGAAGGTCGCCGCCATCGGAGGCGGAAGCTATCAGGAGCGCAGGCGTCGGCTACGCGTGCAGCGTGCGCAGGCGGAAGCCGCCATGATGCTCGTAGGTCGTCTCGACCACGCGGACGGCGTCGGCGGCGGCCGGCCGCGGCAGCGCCCCGGCGACGAGCGGGCGCTCGACGAGCGCGGCGACGGCCTCGAGGCTCCCCGGGCGCAGCACGAACGCGCCGTCCTCGACCGTGCAGCGTTCGCAGACGGCGCCCCCGGAGGCCGCCGAGTAGCCGACCAGCGGCCCCGGGGCACCGCAGCCGGCGCACGACTCCAGATGCGGCAGGTAGCCGGCGAGCGCCAGGAGCTTCAGCTGGAAGCCGAGGCCGGCCGCCTCGAGCACGGGGTCCGGCCCGGGGTCGATCCCGCGCTCGAGCAGGTCGAGGAACCGCACGAGCCCCTCGAAGACGCGCGGGTGCGGCTCGGGCTCCGGAAACAGCTTCAGCACCGCCTCTGAGCCGATCTGGGCCACCGCCAGCGCGTACGGCGCCCCGCGCACGCCCGCGTGGGCCGTGACGATGTCGGCGCCGGAGATGGTGTGCAGCTCGCCGCGGCCCTCGTGGAGCAGGAGCTGGGCGTGCGTCAGCGGCTCGAGCCGGCCGCCGAACCGCGAGGTCGTCTTGCGCACCCCCTTGGCGATGGCGTTGACGCGCCCGCGCTCGGCGGTGTAGAGGTGGAGCACGCGGTCCGCCTCGCCGAAGCGGAGCGAGCGCAGCACGACCGCGTCGGCCTTGTACGTGCGTCCCACGGCCTCAGTGTAGGGTGCCGCGATGCCGGCGGACGTTCTGGTGCGGCCGGCCCGCCCCGAGGACTACGAGGCGGCGGGCGACATCACGGTCGCCGCCTACGCGTCGATCGAGGGGTTCTCGCCGGGGCCGCGCTACGAGGCGGAGATGCGCGACATCGCCGCGCGGGCCGAGACCGCCGAGGTGCTCGTCGCCGCCGCACCGGACGGGCGCATCGTGGGCGCCGTCACGTTCGTCCCCGGGCTCGGCCCGCTGGCCGAGTTCGAGGGGGCCGACGAGTCGGGCATGCGGATGCTCGCGGTCGACCCGGCGGCGCAGGGGCTCGGCGTCGGCCGGATGCTCGCCCAGGCCTGCCTGGAGCGGGCGCGGGCGACGGAGCGCTCACGGCTCGTGCTGCACACGACCCGGGCGATGACCGCGGCGCACGCCCTCTACCGGAGCCTCGGCTTCGCGCGGACGCCGGGGCGCGACTTCCACACGCCCGGCGGGCTCGTGCTCGAGGCGTACGTCTACGAGCTCTCCGGCTAGCCGGCGGTGTGGTCGGCGATCGCCCCGGCCAGCGTCTCCCAGTCGGCGGGCTCGACCCCGTGCCCGGCGTCGTCGAGCAGCAGCAGCCGCGCGCCCGGGATCGCGCTCGCCAGCGCCTCGCCGTGGGCGGGCGGGAACATCGGGTCGGCGGTGCCGTGGACGACGAGCGTCGGCGCGGAGATGGCCGAGACGGCCCGGCTGGGCCTCGCGCCCTCGAGCAGCTCGTGGTTCTGGACCGCCGGGTAGTTCCGGGCCCGCTCCATGTCCCGGCGGACAAGCTCGCGGGCGAACGGCTCGTCGAACGGGCGCCGGCCGCCGGTGAGCACGCGGAGGTAGGCGACGAGGTGGTCCGCGACCGCTCCGAGATCGGCCCAGCCCGGCTGCGGCGTCCTCCAGAAGCGGCTCAGCTCCTCCGATGGGCCGGGGAGCGGCGAGCGGTCGCCCCCGGCGGCGAAGGACGTGCTGATGAGGACGAGCGACAGCACGCGCTCCGGATGGTCGATCGCCAGCACCTGCGCGAGCGCGCCTCCGGCCGAGACGCCGACGACGTGGGCGGCGGCGATCCCGTACCCGTCGAGCACGCCGGCCGCGTCGGCCACCAGGTCCGCGCCGCCGTAGCCCGGCCGGCCCACCTCGTACGTGGTGGACCTGCCGGTGTCGCGGGGGTCGTAGCGGATCACGTACCGACCGCGGCCGGCGAGCATTGCGCAGAAGGCCTCGTCCCACCAGAGCATCGAGCCGGCCACCCCCATCATCAGCAGCACGGGCGGGTCAGACGGATCGCCGAATGGCTCGGTGCAGATCTCGACGCCGTTTATCGAGACCATCCGCTCCGCCATCAGCTCGTGACCTCCCGCACCTCGGCGCCGGGCATCGCCGCGATCAGCCGGTCGGTCGCGACCTCGAAGACGGCCCGCGGCGTCCCGGCGGCGCACCACACCGTCGCGAACCGGCGCAGCGACTCGTCGACGACCGTCCGCACGGGCCGCTCGTGCCCCAGCGGCGGCACGCCCCCGATCGCGAAGCCGGTCGCATCGCGCACCTCGTCCGGCGTCGCTCGGCGGACGTCCTCCCCCACGCGCGTCGTGTCGACGCGGCGGTCGCCCGCGCACAGGACGAGCACCGGGCCGTCGCCGTCGGCGAAGACGAGCGACTTCACGATCTGGCCCAGCTCGCACCCGGCCGCGGACGCCGCCTCCTCGGCCGTGCGGGTCGAGGCGTCCAGCTCCTGCACGTCGACGTCGAGGCCGGCGGCCCGGAGCCGCTCGGCCACCTTCACGGCTGTCGGGTGCATCTCGGGCACAGGTGGGTCCCTCGCTGGGCGACGCGGATCTTCTCGATCGGCGTGCCGCACCGGGGGCACGGCTCGCCGTCGCGGTCGTAGGCGTTGAAGCGCTCCTGCATCCCACCCGGCGCGCCGCCCGGGCCGCGGTAATTGCGGATGCTCGCGCCCTGGTAGGCGATCCCGCGCCGGAGCGTCTCGACGACGGCCGCGTGCAGCCGCCGCACCTCGGCCGCGGTCAGCCCGCCGCCCGGCCGCAGAGGATGGATCCGGGCCTGCCACAGCGCCTCGTCGGCGTAGATGTTCCCGACTCCTGCGACGACCCCCTGGTGAAGCAGCAGCGCCTTCACCGACGCCCGCCGTCCGGCCAGGTCGTGCCGGAACCGGCGCGGCGTCCACTCGTCGGAGAGCGGCTCGGGCCCGGCCCGGGGCCGGAGGTACTCCTCGAGCCCGCCCGGCTCGATCAGCCGCCACGTCCCGAAGCGGCGCTGGTCGGCGTAGACGAGCGTCGAGCCGTCGTCCAGGCCGAGCACGGCGCGGACGTGGGTCAGCTCCTCGCCGTCGCCGCGGCGGTGGTGGAACCAGCCCGTCATCCGCAGGTGGACGACCAGGGTCCGGCCGGTGTCGAGCCCGAAGAGCAGGTACTTGCCGCGCCGGCCCACCGCGGTGAAGCGCTCGCCGAGGAGCTCGGCTGCGACGGCCGCCGGATCCTCGGGCGCCGTCAGGCGGCCGTCCATGATGTCGGCCTCCTCGACCGTCCGGCCGCGGAGCAGCGGATCGAGCCCGCGGCGGACGGTCTCGACCTCGGGGAGCTCAGGCATCGGTCACGCTCGGCATGTCCGCATTGTGGCCGAGCGGTGGGCGGGCGTGTGGCCACTTGGCCGTACCAGCGGGTGTCAGACCACCGCCGCGGGTCCGGCCACTCGGCCGTACCAGCCAGTGTCAGACCACCGCCGCGCGTGCGGCCACTCGGCCGCACCAGCCAGTGCCAGACCACCGCCACGGGTCCGGCCACTCGGCCGCACCAGCGAGTGCCAGACCACCGCCGCGCGTCCGGCCACTCGGCCGTACCAGCCAGTGCCAGACCACCGCCCCGATCGCGGCCACTCGGCCGCACCAGCCAGTCCCAGACCACCGCCCCGATCGCGGCCACTCCGCCGCACCAGCG
>JAICKX010000088.1 GCA_025927685.1 Thermoleophilia bacterium
CCGGGGTGAGGTTCTTCATCCCCGAAGGATCGGGCGGGTGATGCAGGTCGGGCCGCCCGAGCCGTTCACGCACACCTCGGTGCCCGGGAACGTGTGCACCTCGCAGCCGCGGTCGAGGAGCGCGCGCTGCGTGACCGGGCTGCCCTCGACCATGACGACGACGCCCGGCCGCACGGCCAGGATGTTGCAGCCCTGGCCCACGAGCTCCTCCTCGGGCACGGAGACGAGCGCCACGCACCGCTCCGCCAGGAGCTCGTAGAGCCCGGCTGGGAGCTGGGGCAGGAAGACGGCGGCCAGGTCGTCGGCGATCGGCGAGATCACCGACAGCAGGTGCAGGCACTCGGCGGGGCCGTTGCCGTACGGGACGTCGAAGACGTGTACCTCGCCGCCGACGAGCTCGGTCAGGCGGGCGGCCCCGGCGCGGTTCGTGCGAAGCGACCGGCCGATGCAGAACACGTCCGGCCGTAGCCAGAACGTGTCGCCGCCGTCGGCCGTCTCGCCCTCGCCCAGCGCGCCGATCACGGGGATGTCGTGCGCGACCGCCCAGTCCATGAGCGGCGTCGCCTCGCCCTGCCTCGTGGGCTTCCCCGACCGCAGGCCGATCATGCCCCGGTCGGTGACGACGGCCGGGTCGAACGTGTAGGTGAGGTCGGGGCTCTCGGTCTCCGCCTCGAGCTGATGGACGCGCACGCCGAGGCCGGTCAGGACCTCGCAGAAGGCGTCGTGCTGGCGCTGCGCCTCGGTCAGGTCGACCGGGTGCAGGAACCCGTGCGCGGGATTGTCGTAGGCGGCGCCGAATGCCGCGCCCGGGCGCTTCACGACGACGTCGTGGAGGGGCGCGGTCATGCTCTGCGCGCCGTAGAGGCGTGTGGCCGGGGAGGTCGTGTCGGTCATCGGCTCAGCGGTGGATCAGCGCCATCGTACGGAATCCGGCGGGGTGCCGGTAGCCCACCGCCGCCGCCCTGGTCCTCGAGAGCGCCACGACACCGGTCAGGAAGCTTCCGCTTGTGTCGGGCGTCGGGCTCCTGACGTGCTTCCACACGCCGTTTCGGCGCTTGGAGACGAGCGTGCGGTTGCCGAGGCCCGGGGAGCAGTCCCCGACCGCCCACAGCTGCTTCGTGCCCGGGATCGGGACGACCGCCGCCAGCGTGTTCGTGACTGGGCACCCGTCCGGCACCTTGAACGCCTTCCAGCCGGCGGGCGTGTGGCGGTCGGCGAGCGCATGGCTGGAGCCGGCTCCGCGGCCGCCGACCGCCCAGAGCGTCCTCCCCGAGAACGTGCCGTCGAGGAAGAACGACTCGCCGCCCCGCGCCGGATCCGGCGCGTTGGAGACGTGCCACCCCGATCCGGTCCGGTGGAGCGCCAGCGGGTGCAGCCGCCCGCTCCCCTTCGACCGCTCCCCCAATGCCCACAGGTGCCCGCCCGTTCCGGCGACCCCGAAGAGCTGGTTGTCGCCCTTCGGGAGCGACGGCACCCGCTGCTCCTTCCAGGAACGGCCGTTCCAGCGCAGGATGAGCGGGCGGCTGCTCCCGCCGCTGCCCGTGGCGGCGCCGACCGCCCAGGTGCCGGCGGTCGTCGTCACGACGTCGTACAGGAAGTCGAAGGGGGCCGGGTTCGAGCTGCTGACGACCCGCCAGGTGTCACCCTTCCGGCGCATGGTGAGCGTGGTCGTGCGGTGCGGCCCGGCGCGGTAGCCGACGGCCCACACGCCGCGCCTTCGCACGGCGACGGCGGAGAGCTGCGCGCCCGTGCCGGGGCTCGGCGCCGATTCGACGTGCCACGACGCGCCGGCGCTCTCGGACCGCAGGACGAGCGTCCCGGTGTTGGTGCGGCCGACGGCGTAGAGCACCTTCGTGCCCGGCAGGCGGCCGACGTCGTTCAGCACGTCCTGCCCGGCGCTCGGGTTCGGGCTCGACACGGTCGACCACGCGGCCGCGTGGGCGGCAGGGGCTGCGGCCGCGAGGCCGATGGCCGCGACCAGAAGGGAGACGTGACGATGCGCCCGCACCGCTCACTAGACTAGCCGCGATGGCGGAAGAGCACGATTATCGCGAGCAGTACAACCAGGCCGTGAGCCGGGCCGTGGCCGGCGACGTCGGCGCGTACCCGGACTTCGACCGCCACCGCCAGGAGACGGTCTGGCGGCTGCTCTCCTCCGACCGCCAGTCGCTGCTTCGCTTCTGCCAGCGGCAGGGCATCTCGGTCGGGCGGATGGACACCATGAAGACGCTCAAGAGCCCGAAGCCCCTGTTCCAGCTGATCGCGGCCGGCCACGACGCGGACACCGTGGCCAAGTGGGTCCGGCGCGGGTGAGCCGACTCATCGTCGTCGACTTCGACGGCACGATCACCGAGCGCGACACCCTCGACGAGATGTGCCGCATCTATGCGCCCGAGGCGTGGGCCGCGGCGGAGAACGACCTGCAGCGCCGCACGATGACGCTGCGCGAGGTGATCGCCGCCGAGTTCGCGCCGATCGTCGGCGATCACGACACGATCGTCTCCGAGACCGTCGACCGGGCGCGGGTGCGGGCCGGCTTCGCCGGGTTCGTGCGCGCAGCCGAGGCGGCGGGAGACCGGGTGGTCGTCGTCTCGAGCGGCTTCGAGTCGATCATCCGGCCGATCCTCGAGCGGGAGGGGCTCGGCCGGCTCGAGGTGTTCGCCCACGACGTCCGCTTCACGCCTGAGGGCGGGGTCGTCGACTTCCGCCACGGCGAGCCGTGCCCCGTGTGCGGCGAGGAGTGCAAGCGGTCGGTGGTCGACGCGATGCGGAACGGGCGCGAGGTGGTCTACGTCGGCGACGGCTACTCCGACCGCTGCGGCGCCCAGGCCGCCGACGTCCGCTTCGCCCGCGGCACGCTGGCCTCCTACCTCGACCGCGAGGGCGTCCGCTACATCTCGTTCGACGACTTCACGACCGTCCGCGACGCGCTGCTGGGGCCGGGCCCGGCGTAGGCCCGGCCCCAGCGGATCGCTCAGTCGCCTGAGGCGAAGCCGGCCTCGATGCGCTCCAGCTCCTCCTCGGAGCCCATGCGCACGGGGCCCTTGAACCACTTGTTCGCGGAGAGCACCCACCATCCGCCGAAGAGGATGAAGGCGCCGCCCACCGTCAGCGGTGCATAGTTGACGTCGATCCAGTTGACGTTCAACAGGAAGTGCGACCCGACCACAGCGTCGTTCCCCGGGATGCCGTCCGGGAAGAGCGGCAGCAGGAACAGGATGCAGATCAGGGCGATCCAGCCGATGGCCAGCGGGTCGATCCACTTGTAGTGGTTGCCGAGGTGCCACGCGCCGCGTTCGAAGTTCTCCTTCGCGCGGTAGCGGAGGATGACCGGCAGGACGAACGCGATGTAGAGGCCGATCACCGCGATCGATGTCCCGACCGCATAGCCGACCGTCGGGTTCTTGAGCGTCGGCAGCATGAGCGCCCACGAGAGGAAGCAGATGGCCCAGATCGAGTTCACCGGGACGCGCTCCCGCTTGGACACATGACGCCAGAGCTGATGGCCCGGAATCGCACGGTCGCGCGAGAACGCGAACATCATCCGGGAGGCCGAGGTCACCGACGCGAGCCCGCAGAAGAACTGCGCCACGCAGGCGATGACGAGCAGGAACTCGGCCCACTTCGTGCTCATCGAGTTCTCCCAGATGTACTGCACCGCGAACCCATACTGGCCCGCGGCGTCGGCGACGTCGCCGGGGATGGCGAACGTGACCGCGACGAGCAGGATGAACCCGAAGATGACCGACACCACGACCGACATGACCATGCCGATCGCGGCTGAGCGGGAGGCGTTCTGCGTCTCCTCGCTCATGTGGGCCGAGGCGTCGTATCCCGTGATCGTGTACTGCGCCATCAGGAGGCCTATGCCGCAGACGACCCAGAACATCGGGTTCGAGAAGCCGTGGCCCTGGAACCCCGAGAAGTTCTCGGTGTCGGTGAACACGAACGAGAGCGACTTGTGGTGGTCGGGGACGACGATGAGGACGCCCACGACGACGAGCACTCCGGCCATGTGCCACCAGGCCGAGATGTTGTTGATCCGGGCCAGAAGGCGTGGGCCGAACACGTTGATGAGCCCGTGGAGCGCCACGACCACCGTGTAGGTGAGGAAGACGTGGCCCTTTGACAGCGCATACCCGAACCACAGGTTCATGAGCGACGAGATGAAAGTCGCCGCCCCGAAGTCGATCGCCGCGGTCACAGCGACCTGGCCGACGAGGTTGAACCAGCCGGTGAACCAGCCCCAGCCGGGGCTTCCCAGGCGCGACGACCAGTAGTACAGGCCCCCCGCGGTGGGATACGTCGAGGCGATCTCGCCCATCGCCAGCGAGACGATGATGCAGAACCCGCCGACGAGCAGCCAGCCCCACGTGGCCATGATCGGGCCGCCCCATCCGATGGCGATGTAGTAGGACGTGAGGCAGCCGGCCAGGATGGAGATGATGGTGAACGAGATGGCGAAGTTCGAGAAGCCGCCCCAGCCGCGCAGGAGCTCCTGCGCGTAGCCCAGGCTGTGGAGCGTCCGCTCGTCGTCGGACAGGTGCGCGTGCGGATCCGCCGCGGGTGGAGGTGGTGTGCCGCCGCCCGTGGGGTGGCCGCCGCCGGGCGGTGTCGGACCGCCGGGGGCACCGGGATCGGTGCTCATGAACCCTCCCTTCGAGAGTTGCCGATCCGGCGACATTAGAACGTCGAGCGGTCGGATCTCAACCGGCCGCCCGGGCGAGGTGGTCTAGACCGTCTGCAGCTCGCGCAGGGCGACCTCGGCGAAGCGGCCCGCCATGTCGCGGCCGATCGCCTCGTGGGCCGGGCCGTAGCGGTCGAGCTCGGCGTCGTAGCGGGCCCGGTCGTAGCCGTATCGCTCCAGCTCGTCCGGCGCCATGTCGGCCCACAACGTCAGGATGTCGCGCGTCGTCTCGATGTGGAATTGGGTGGCCCAGGCCGCCTCGCCGATCCGGAACGCCTGGATACAGGCCGAGTTCCGCGCCAGCTCGACGGCCGACCGCGGCACCTCGCAGGCGTAGAGGTGCCACTGCATGGCCCGGAATGTGGGCGGGAGCGAGCCCATCACCGGGTCGCCGGCCGCCTCCGGCCCCGAGGCCACCTCGAACCAGCCCACCTCGGCCGGATCGCACCGGTAGACCGTGCCGCCCGCGGCCTCCGTGAGGAGCTGCGCGCCCAGGCAGAGGCCCATCGTCGGCACGCCGCGCTCGAGCGCCTCGCGCAGGAGCGCGACCTCGTGCCCGAGCCAGGGGTGCTCGTCGGTCTGGTGCGTGTCGGCCGTCCCGCCGCCCGAGAGGATCGCCGCGTAGCCGTCCGGCGACTCCGGCAGCTCGCCGGCGTGCGGGCTCACGGTGACGATCTCGAAGCCGCGCTCCTCGAGCGCCTCGACGAAGACGGCGGCCGGCCCGCTCGACTCGTTCATGATGTGGAGCGCCCGTGGCCTCACGGCTCGCACCGCCCTCCGAGGTGCTCGGACAGGAACCGCTCGGCCTCGGCCTGGAAGGCCATCGCGTTCTCGGGCTTCTTGAAGCCGTGGCCCTCGTCGGGGTAGACGAGATAGGTGTGGGGGATGCCGCGCTCCCGCAGCGCCTCGACGATCTGGTCGGACTCGCTCATCTTCACGCGCGGGTCGTTCGCGCCCTGCGCGATCAGGAGCGGGATGCGGATGTCGCCGGCGCGCGAGAGCGGCGAGCGCTCCCACAAGAGCTCGCGGTCGGTCTCGGGATGCCCCACCCGGCGGTGGAACTGCGAGACGAGCTGCTTCCAGTACGGCGGGATGGTCTCGAGCAGCGTTCGCAGGTTGGACGGGCCGACGATGTCGACCGCGCAACGGAAGACGTCCGGCGTGAAGCTGGCTCCGGCGAGGGCGGCGTAACCGCCGTAGGAGCCGCCGTAGATCCCGATCCGCGACCGTTCGGCGTAGCCCCGCGAGACGACGTGCTCGACCGCGTCGATCAGGTCGCGGTGCATCTTTCGGCCCCACTCGCGGTCGCCGGCGTTCAGGAACGCCTTGCCGTAGCCCGACGAGCCGCGGTAGTTCACCTGGACGCACAGGTAGCCGCGGTTGGCGAGCCACTGGGCGGTGGCGTCGTAGCCCCACGTGTCGCGTGCCCAGGGCCCGCCGTGGACATAGAGCACTGTCGGCAGGCCCGCCCGCGGGCCGTCGGGCGGGAACGTCAGGTAGCCGTTGAGCTCGAGCCCGTCACGGGCGGCGAACGCGAACGGCTCCATCGCGGCGAGCCGGAAGCGCGCCAGGTCGTCGTGATGGTTGAAGAGGAAGCGGCCCGACCGCTCGCCGCGATCGAACGCGTAGTAGGCGATCGGGCCGTCGTCGGCCGTGAAGCCGACCGTCCACACCCGGTCGGCGTGGTCGCGCGAGATGAAGAAGGCGTCGCCGGGATGGAGCTCGGCGATCGCCTCGACGTCGGGGGCCAGGGCCGGGTCGAGCACCTCGTGCTCGAGGCGCGCGCGGAGGAAGCTCACGATCTCCACCTCCCGGCTCACCGGATGGAGCTCCGCGGAGGCGACGTCGTAGGTGGGATCGTCCGCGAGCGTCTCGGGCGTCGCGCCGGGGGCGAGCCTGACCAGGCCGGCGGCGTTCGCATCCGCGGGCGTGACGAGGTAGAGCGCGGCGTCGTCGGCGGTGAAGCCGATCGCACGGCTCGAGATCGCGTCGTCGGGATCGAGCTCGAGCAGGGTCGATCCGTCGAGCTCGAACGCGCCGGAGCCGTCGTCGCGCATGCGCATCCCGCCGCGCGGCCGCAGCTCGTTGTCGACGAGCCAGTCGTAGTAGCCGGGGTTCTCGGCGACGCGCTCGAGCGTGCCGGTCGCGAGCTCCAGGAGATAGGCGTCGTGGAGGGTGGGGTCGTCCTTGTTCAGGCCGAGCAGGACGTGCCCGGGCCGGCGCCGCGAGACGCCCAGGACGCGCGCCTGCACGCCCTCGAACGGCGTTGCGTCGCGGTCGTCGCCGGTCTCCGGGTCGACGACGTGCACGCGCCAGTTCTCGTCTCCGCCCGAGTCCTGGAGGTAGATCAGGTGGCGGCCGTCCTCGGCCCAGCGGTAGGTGCGGATGCCGCGGTCGGTGTCGGAGGTGACGGGGCGGGCGCCCTCGCCCGAGAGGTCCTCGACCCACACGTTCAGGACGTCTGAGACCGGGGCCAGGTGGGCCAGCCGGCGGCCGTCGGGCGCGACCTCCGGGGAGCCCTTGTCCGGGTTCCCGAAGAGGATCCTGCGCGGGATCAGGTCGGCCATGCCAGGAACCGTACCGATGGCGGTGAACCATTGGCATCAGGCATGGATGTTTCGCGCCCCCGTACACTCCCGCGGATGGATGCGCGGCCGATCGGCATGTTCGACTCCGGCGTCGGCGGCCTCACCGTGCTGCACGAGTGCCTGGTGACGCTGCCGCACGAGGACTTCGTCTACTTCGGCGACTCGCACCCCGACCGCTTCCCGTACGGCCCGAAGCCGGCCGGCGTCATCGCCCGGTTCGCGCACGAGGTGGCGGCCCACCTGGCGGCGCTCGACGTGAAGCTGATCGTGGTGGCGTGCAACGCCGCGACCGCGTCGGCGCTGCCCGGGCTTCAGCGCGAGTTCGCGGTGCCGCTGATCGGCGTGATCACGCCCGAGGCGCATGCGGCGGTGCAGGCCACGCGAACGCGCCGGGTCGGGGTGATGGCGACCGAGGCCACGGTGGCGAGCGGGCGCTACCCGCAGGCCGTCCACCTGCTCGACGCCGGCATCGAGGTGGCCCAGGTGGCCTGCCCGCTGCTCGTCCCCCTGATCCAGTCCGGCGACGTCCACGGCGAGGAGCTCCACGACGCGGCCCGCGCGTACGCGGCGGAGCTGAAGGACGCCGACGTCGACACCGTCATCCTGGGCTGCACGCACTACCCGCTCATCCGGCCGATGCTCCAGCGCATCTTCGGCCGCGGCGTCACGCTGATCACCTCGGCGGAGGAGATCGCCCGCGAGGCGGCCGACACCGTCGCCCGCCGCGGCGTGTCCAACGAGCCGGGCCGGGAGGGGACGTACCGCTTCATGTGCACCGGAGACCCGGGGGCGTTCCGCGAGGTGGCCGGGCGGTTCCTCCAGCTCCCGCTCACCGAGGTCGAGCGGGTCGACCCGGCGGCGCTCGCGGTGGCGGCATGACGCGCGCCGACGGCCGGGCGGCCGACGAGCTGCGCGAGGTCGCGATGGAGCTCGACTTCATCCCGTCGGCGACCGGCTCGGTGCTCTTCGGGATCGGCTCGACCCGGCTCATCTGCACGGCGATGGTCGAGGACTCGGTGCCGCCGTGGATGCGCGGCCGCGGCACCGGGTGGGTGACGTCCGAGTACGGGATGCTCCCCGGCTCGACGGGCGAGCGCAAGCAGCGCGACGCGACCCGCGGCAAGCAGGACGGACGCACCGTCGAGATCCAGCGGCTCGTTGGCCGCTCGCTGCGGTCGGTGGTCGACTTCGCGGCGCTCGGCGAGCGCACGGTCTGGATCGACTGCGACGTCATCCAGGCTGACGGCGGCACCCGCTGCGCGGCCATCTGCGGCGGCTACGTGGCGCTGGCGAGCGCGTTCCGGCGGCTGGTCGGGAACGGGTCGCTCGCGCGGACGCCGCTCAGCGACTCGGTGGCGGCGATCTCGGTGGGGATCGTGGACGGGGAGCCGGTGCTCGACCTGCCGTACGTCGAGGACAGCCGGGCCGAGGTCGACATGAACGTCGTCATGACCGGGTCCGGCGAGCTGATCGAGGTGCAGGCGACAGCCGAGAAGACGCCGTTCGGGCGCGCGTCGCTCGACCGCATGCTGGAGCTCGCCGCGGCCGGCATCGGCGAGATCTCGCGCGAGCAGGAGCGCGTGCTCGCCGGGCCGGCGTGAGGATCGTCCTCGCGTCGGGGAACGCCCACAAGGCTCGCGAGCTGGGGCGGCTGCTCGAGGGCTGGGACGTCGAGACGTTCGCCGGCGAGCTGCCGGAGGAGACGGGCCAGACCTTCGTCGAGAACGCCCGCCTCAAGGCCCGCCACGTGCACGCGGCGCTGGGCGGCGGGGAGTGGGTGCTGGCCGACGACTCCGGGATCGAGGCCGCCGCGCTGGGCGGCGTGCCGGGCGTCCGCTCGGCCCGCTACGCCGGCGAGGATGCGACCGACGAGCAGAACCTGGCCAAGCTGATCGGCGCGCTCGACGGCGCGGACGACCGCCGGGTGCGGTACGTCGCGGAGCTGGTCGCGATCGGCCCGGGCGGCGGAGAGGTCACCGCCCGCGGGGAGCTGGCCGGCACGCTGGCCGCCGCACCGCGCGGCACGGGCGGCTTCGGCTACGACCCGGCGTTCGTCCCGGACGGCGAGTCGCGCACGGTGGCGGAGATGTCGCCGGACGAGAAGGACGCCGTCTCCCACCGCGCCCGCGCGGCCCGCGCCCTGCGTGAAAAATTGGGGTCAGACCCCAATTTTTCAGGCGAGGCCTGAGAGCTCCTCCTCGCTCGGCTGGCGGCGCGACCAGTGGAACCAGTTGATCTCGGCGCCGAGCACGATGATGTTCGCCATCAGGTAGAGCCACACGAGCAGGATCACGAGGCCCCCGAACGCGCGCAGCGCGAGCAGCTGGTCGGAGAAGCGCAGGTAGAGCGGCAGGGCCTGGAACGAGAGCTGGAAGAGGCCGGCGCCCACCAGCGCCCCCGGCCACACGTCGCCGCGGTGCAGGTCGACGTTCGTCAGGTAGCGGTAGATCGCGAGCAGGAAGATGAACGACCCGACCGAGGACCCCGCCATCGTCGCCAGGTACGCGGCCACGTTGAGCTGGATCAGGTGCGGCGCGTGCCGGTCGACCCAGCCGGTCGCGGCGATCGTCGTGAGGAGCGAGGCGAACAGCACCACCACCGACGCCACCACCAGGGAGAACGTGACCCACTTCTGGTGCAGGAACGCCCGGTTCTGCACGCGGAAGACGATGTTCAGCGCCGACTCGAGCGCCGAGTAGAAGCCGAGCGACGCCCACACGATGCCGAGCAGGCCGATCACGCTCAGCGTGGTCGCGTTTCGCTGCACGCTCCGGACCGGCTGGAGCAGGTCGTGGGTCGACTGCCCCGGCAGGATGTGGCCCAGCTCCCGGATCAGGTACGAGCTGGCCGAGAGCTGGCCGAAGAGCCCGAGCAGCGACACCGCGAGGAACATGAAGGGGACGAGCGAGAGCAGCGCGTAGTAGGCGACCATGGCCGCCAGGTGCGGCCCCCGGTCCTGCACGAACTTCGCGAGCACGGGATGCCCCTGGCGGGCCGCGTTGCGGAAGGGTCGCAGGACGGTGTGGCCGGGCGTTGCCACTGCAGGTGAGGATATCGGCATGTGCTAGCGTCATCTCGATGGATCCCGGCACCGCGATCCGCGAGCTGCAGGACCTCTCGACCCAGATCGAGGCCGTTGTCCTGGCTGGCAGCGACGGCGCGCCCATCGCCTCGACGCTGCCGGACGAGCGCTCGGCCAAGGTGGCGCGGCTCGCCGCCGACCTCGTGACGCGCGCCGACGGCGTGCGCAGCGACCTCGGCCGCGAGGCGCTGGCCCAGCTCCAAGCGGCGACGCCCGGCGGGAGCGTGTTCGTCGTCCTCGACTCCGGCCGCCTGGCGGTCGCCACCACCGGCCCCGACCCCACCGTCGGGCTCGTCTTCTACGACCTGAAGACGCTGCTCCGCCAGGTGGAGAACGGGGCGGGGAAGGACGCCGAGGCCGATGGCTAAGCGCCGCCTCGTCTTCGTCCTGGTCGGCGCGGGCTCCTTCGCCGGGACGATGCTCTATCGCCGCCGCAGCGCCCGCAGCCGCACGCGGGTCGACCTCTACTTCGACGACGGCTCGATGATGTCGCTCGGCACCGGCTCGCCCGACGCCGACGCGCTGCTTCCGATCGCGACCGAGCTCCTCGCCGAGGCGGGGTGACCGGGCCCGGCCGGGCCGAGCTGGGCCGCCGGCTCCTCGAGCGCGCGTACCTGGAGGGCGACTTCGTGCTCCGGTCTGGGCGCCGCAGCCGCTACTACCTCGACAAGTACCGGTTCGAGACCGAGCCGGAGCTCCTCGCCGGCCTGGGCCGCGAGATCGCCGCCCTCCAGCGCGAGCACGCCCCCGCCGCCGAGCTCCGGGCGGGGCCCGAGCTGGGCGCCGTGCCGCTGGCGGCGGCCGCCTCCATGGAAGCGGGGCTGCCGTTCGTGATCGTGCGAAAAGCCGCAAAGGACTACGGGACCGCAAACCGGCTGGAGGGCGTCTACGAGCCGGGGCAGCGGGTCTGCGTGGTCGAGGACGTCGTGACGTCAGGCGGCGCGCTCCTCGCCGCGGTCGCCGCGCTCCGCAACGCGGATCTCGACGTTTGCGCTGCAATTTGCGTGGTTGACCGCGAGGAGGGAGGCGCCGCGGCCGTCGCCGCCGCGGGCGTGCCGTTCCACCCCCTGTTCACCGCGTCGGACCTGGGCGTCACATCTGTGACGCAATCTGCCTGATCCCGCTTGGGGATTCGAATTGTGGCCGTCCGATGCCGGTGGTAGGGTGCCAGCGCTTCACACGTTTCAGGACCCACGACCCAGGAGGAGAGGCGTGACGAAAAGCGATTTCATCGACGCCGTGGCCGCCCGCTCGGGCCTCAGCAAGAAGGACGCGGGCGTGGCGCTGGACGCGGTGCTCGATTCCGTGAAGGACGCGCTTCAGAACGGTGACGAGGTTGCCTTCACCGGGTTCGGCAAGTTCAGCGTGCAGGCGCGCAAGGCCCGCACCGGCGTGAACCCGCGAAATCCCTCGCAGAAGGTCACCATCCCCGCGAGCAAGGTGCCGAAGTTCTCGGCCGGCAGCCAGCTCAAGGCCGCCGTCAAACAGTAGAGGTGTGACGCTCGAGCGTCCCCGCGCCGGGCTCGCGGGGGCGCTCGCGTCGGTTAAGCCGACCCGAGGAGACTTCGCATGCCCGACGGCCCGCGTCCCGTGATCGTGACGCCCGGGGAGGGGACGACGATCGAGGGCCCGGTCGGCGGCCCGCTGGCGTTCAAGGTGCGCGGGAGCGAGACCGGCGGCTCGCTGACGGCGCTCGTGAACGTGATCCCGCCCGGCGAGGGCCCGCCCATGCACACGCACGCCGCCGAGGACGAGTCGTGGTACGTGCTCGACGGCGACCTGCGCTTCTCGCTTGGCGGCGAGCTGGCGCCCGCGCCGACCGGCTCGTTCGTCTTCGTCCCGCGCGGGACGCCGCACTGCTTCCAGAACGTCGGGACGGCGCCCGCGCGCCTGCTCGTGCTCTTCACCCCGTCGGGGATGGAGCGCTTCTTCGAGCGGTTCGCGACGATCCCGGCCGGCCGCTTCGACCCCGAGTCGTTCCGCGCGGCCGGGGCCGAGGCGGGCATGGACGTGGTCGGCCCGCCGCTCGCGGTCTCTCACCCGTCCTGAGCGCGGTCTCCGCTAGCAGCTCACGAGCGTGTCGCCCGAGTCGGCGCGGCAGCGATCTGCGCCGCGTCCGCCGTCGGCCGTATCGTTCGACTCCACGCCGTCGCGCGTCACGAGGAGGTCTGGGCCGCGGCCGCCGAGCAGCGCGTCCGCGTCCCGGCCGCCGGTCACGATGTCGGCCCCGCGCCCGCCTCGGAGCATGTCGTCGCCCTTGCCGCCGCTGATCCTGTCGGCTCCGCGCCCGCCGACCACGACGTCGTCGCCGCCGCGGCCGAAGATGCGGTCGTTCCCGCCCAGGCCGCAGATCACGTCGGCTCCCGGCGTCCCCATCAGTTGGTCGGCTCCGGCCGTGCCCGTGATCGTGCACTCCAGCGTCTGTGCGCCTGCGCTGCCTGCTCCTCCGGCAAGCGTCACGAGCGCCGCCAGTGCGATCCCAATGGCACCCCGTGTCATCTCGACCTCCTCCCGTAGTGCTTCGGCTCCTCACTGACGTAGACCGCCGCTGCGGGGTCATCCGTTACGCCGAGTCGCAGCCGCCGTCCGCGCCGTGTGCGAACATACGTTCGATGCCCGCGGTCGCGCAGCTCACGCTCGACGGCGCGGACCGCCTGCACGACCTCCTGTGCACGCGTCGCGCGCCGGTCGGCCTGAGCGAGGCGGCGGCCTGTCTCTTCGCGCTCCGGAGCGCCCCGTCGGCGCTCGTCCACCAGCTGGTCGACGAGGTGGTGCGGGCCGACCCGCGGCTGGTCTGGCGCTCGGCCGGCGAGGTCGCCCTGGCCGAGTGGGAC
>JAICKX010000056.1 GCA_025927685.1 Thermoleophilia bacterium
TGACGCAGAAGCAGGTGCACGCCCGCCAGCTGACGAAGCTGGTCGACCTGCTCGAGGCGGAGGGCGTGCGCGACCGCTTCCTGCTCGTGTGCGGCGGCCCGCGGCTCTCGAACACCTTCGCCAAGGAGCTCGGCTACGACGCCGGCTTCGGGCCCGGCTCGACGCCGTCCACGGTGGCGGGGTGGATCGCTCAGGAGCTGGTGGCGCGGCGGCGCGGATGAGCCGCATCCCGCGTCCCGGGCCCTACTCGGTTGCGCGCCGGACGGCCTCAAGCTTCGCGCGCAGCTGGGCGATCTCGGCCGCCCGGGCCTCGGCGGCCGCGGCGAGAAGCTTCACGCCCTTCACCACCTCCGAGACGATCCCGTCGATGACATCGTCCGGCAGCGCCCCGAGCGTGGTGACCCCGTCGCCTGCGGCCGGCTCAGCCGGGCCAGACTCCGCGCTCGCCTGCGCGCGCAGCTTCCGCACGGTCCGGTAGTAGTTGTTCTGGATCGTGTTGCGGGCCTTGCCGGTGTCCTCGGCGGCGCGGGTGATCGCATTGCCGACGGCCGTGCCGTTCTCGACCAGCTCCGCGACACGCCGGTGATCCGCCGCGGCGGAGCCGTTCGGGCCGGGTGGGCGGCGGGCCGGCACCGGGTCGGTCAGGTCCACGACTGTGTCGACGACGCGCGCCGCGTCGGGTGCCGGGCTGGGCACCGGAACGCCAAGGATCGTCTCGGGCGAGTACTCCATCGGCACCTCCACCGCGATTTCGGGAATTCCGCCCGGAAGGATATCCCGGCTGCCGCCCCACCCTGTCCTGGAACCCATCCACGCTCAGACCCTCGTCCGGTAAGTTGGACAGGATCGTACGGCGAGCGACGTGGCCACGGACGCGAGGAGGAGTGAGCGCATGGAAGGCATGACCGTCGAGCTGCGGACGCGGCTCTCAGCGGCCGACGTCCACTACGGCGGGAACCTCGTCGACGGCGCCCATGGGCTCGAGCTCTTCGGCGACATCGTGACGGAGCTCGCGATCCGCACCGACGGCGACGAGGGGCTCTTCGCCGGCTACGAGTCGGTCGAGTTCCTGGCGCCGCTCTTCGGCGGCGACTTCGTGCGCGCGAAGGGGACGATCGTTCGAATGGGGACCACGAGCCGCACGGTCGACCTGGAGATCTGGAAGGACATCACCGCCCGCCCGGACGTGAGCCCCTCGGCCGCCGACCTGCTCGACGAGCCGCTGCTCGTCACCAGGGCCCGCGGGACGTATGTCGTGAAGACGGAGCACCACCGCGGCCCCGGCGGCCGGGGCGCCTGATCGTGGACGACCTCCACCGGCTGTCCGCCACCGAGGCGCTGCGCGCGATGCGCGCAGGGGAGCTCTCGCCGGTCGAGCTCCTGGAGGCGGTGATCCGTCGCGCCGAGCAGGTGGAGCTGGCGATCAACGCCTTCCCGCACACCTACTACGAAGACGCCCTCACCGCGGCCCGTGCGGCCGAGGCGCGCTACGCGGGGAAGGGCCCGCGGCCGCGCCCGCTCGAGGGCCTGCCGGTCGCGATCAAGGACGAGACACCGATCCGCGGCCAGCCGCTGACACAGGCGTCGCTCATCTACAAGGACGACGTCGCCGACTACACCGCCGTCGTCCCCGAGCGTGTGATGCGCGCCGGCGGCATCGTCCATGCCCGCAGCGCCACGCCGGAGTTCTCGGCGGCCCCGTTCACGCACTCGCGCCTCTACGGGATCACGCGCAACCCGTGGAACACCGACTACACGCCGGGCGGGTCGACCGGCGGCGGCGCGGCGGCGCTCGCGGCCGGCTCCGCGATGCTCGCGACGGGCTCGGACATCGGCGGATCGGTCCGCATCCCCGCGACGTTCAGCGGTGTCGTCGGCTTCAAGCCACCGTACGGGCGGGTCCCGGCGGAGGCGCCCTACAACCTCGACCACTTCTGCCACGACGGCCCGCTGGGCCGCACGGTGGCGGACTGCGCCCTGCTCCAGAACGTCCTCTCCGGCCCGCATCCGGACGACCCGGTCGCGCTCCGGCCCAAGCTGCGCATCCCGGCCGAGCTGGGCGGCATCGAGGGATGGAAGATCGCGTACTCGCTCGATCTCGGATACGACGTCGATCCCGAGGTGCGCGAAGGCGTGGTCGCCGCCGTGGACGGGCTGAGAGAGGCCGGGGCGGTTCTGGAGGAGGTCGAGGTCGGCTGGGCGCACGCCGAGGTGACGGCCGCAGCCCGGGCCCACTTCGGCGCGATGTTCGGCGGCTCCATCGCGGAGGAGCTCGAGGCCCACCGCGATCTCATGACCGCCTACACGGTGAAGTTCGGCGAGGAGTCGGCGGAGGTCACGATGGCCGACTACATCCGCGGCATGCAGATCGAGGCGCAGATCCACGCCGCGCTGGGCCGGATCCACCGCCGGTACCGGGCCCTGGTCGGCCCCGGCTTCGGGGTCGCGAAGCTTCGCGCCGGCGACGACTGCCTGGACGTCGAGGTCTACGACATGCTGCTCACGGTGGTCTTCAACGTGTGCAGCCGAAATCCGGTGCTGTCGGTGCCGTCCGGCCGGACGGACGACGGCGTGCCGACCGGCGTCCAGATCGCCGCCCGCCCGTACGACGACGTCTCGGCCTTCCGGATCGGCGCCGCGCTCGAGCGGGTGCGGCCGTGGCCGCAGGTCGCCGACCCGGCGCTGGCGGCGGCGTGAGCGACGAGCTGGTGATCACCGTCGCCCCGTGCGGCGCCGAGACGACCCGCGAGCACAACCCGGCGGTCCCGTACACGCCGGCCGAGATCGCGGCCGAGGCCCGCCGCTCGTTCGAGGCCGGCGCGCGCATGATCCACGTCCACGCCCGCTGGGACGACGGCGTGCCGACCCAGGACGCCGGCCGCTACCGCGACACGGTGGCGGCGATCCGGCAGGAGGCGCCCGAGATGATCGTGCAGGTCTCGACCGGCGGAGCGATCGGCATGACCGCGGAGGAGCGGCTGGGCTCCCTCGCCGCCCGGCCGGAGATGGCGACCCTCACGTGCGGAACCGTCAACTTCGGCCGCGGCGTCTTCGAGAACCCGGCGCCGCTCATGCTGGAGTTCGCGACGGCGATCCTGGCGGCCGGGGTGCGGCCCGAGCTGGAGATCTTCGACCTCGGGCACCTGGACAACGCCGGCTGGCTCGCCGCGAAGGCGCCGCTCGAGGGCCCCCAGCACCACGACTTCGTGCTCGGCGTGCCGGGCGGCGCGGCCGGCACGCCCGCCAACGTCACGCTCATGGCCGGCCGGCTCCCGGACGGCGCCACGTGGTCGGCCACCGGGATCGGCCGCAGCCACCTCCCGGTCGCCATGACCGCGATCGCGGCCGGCGGGCACGTGCGGCTCGGGTTCGAGGACCAGGTGGAGTACGAGCGCGGCCGGCTCGCGAGCTCGAACGCCGAGCTGGTGGAGCGCGTGGCCCGGATCGGAGAGCTGTCGGGCCGGCCCGTGGCGAGCCCCCGGCGGGCGCGCGAGATCCTGGGGCTGGCCGCGTGAACGGCGGCATCATCGAGCGCTATCTGCGGCTCGGGCTTCAGCTCGACCGGCACGTCGAGGGGACCGTGGACGCCTATTTCGGCCCGCCGGACCTCGCCGCCGAGGTGCAGGCGGCGGCCCCGGTCGACCCGGCCGCGCTCGTCGCCGACGCCGAGGCGCTCCTGGCCGAGGTGGAGGACGGCTGGGTGCGCGACCAGATCGCGGGGCTGCACACGTTCGCGCGTGTCGTCGCCGGCGAGACGCTCGCGTATGCGGACGAGGTCGAGCGCTGCTACGGCGTCCGCCCGCACCGCACCGACGAGGCGGCGTTTGCCGACGCCCACGCGCGCCTGGAGGAGCTCCTGCCCGGTGAGGGACCGCTGGTCGATCGCTACCAGGCGTGGCTGAACGCGGCGTCCGTCTCGCGGGAGCAGCTCGAACGCATCGTCACGGCCGTGATGCGGCTGGGGCGCCACTGGACGAGCCGGGTGGTCGACCTCCCCGCCGGCGAGGGCGTGGCACTCGAGATCGTCTCCGACAAGCCGTGGGGCGGCTTCTGCTACTACCTCGGCGACCTCCAGAGCCGCATCGAGCTGAACGCCGACCTGCGCAGGTCCGCCGGGGAGGTCCTGAACCTGGCGCTGCACGAGACCTACCCCGGGCACCACGCCGAGCGGTGCGTGAAGGACGACGTGCTCGTGCGCAAGGGCGGACGCCTGGAGGAGGCGATCGTCCTCGTCCCGACGCCGCAGTCGCTGATCGCGGAGGGGATCGCCGAGCTGGCCGCGGACCTCGTGCTCACGAGCGAGGCCGGTGCCGAGCTGGCAACCGTCGTCGCCGACGCGGGCGTCGAGTTCGACATGGCGCAGCTGCTCGAGGTGCGGCGGGCGATGGCGGCCTGCGACTGGGCCGACGTCAACGCCGCGCTGATGCTGTACGAGGACGGCGCGAGCGAGGCCGAGGCCCGGGCCTACCTCGAGCGGTGGGGGCTCATCACCCCTGAGCGGTCCGCGCACGGGGTCCGGTTCATGCGCGAGCCGACGTCCCGCAGCTACATCGTCACGTACTCGGCCGGGCGCGAGCTGTGCGAGCGGTGGGTGGGCGGCGACCTCCAGCGGTTCCGCCGCCTCCTGACCGAGCAGGTGCGAGTCGGCGAGCTGCTCGCCGCAATCTAGGCGGGGATCTCGACGGCGGGCTTGGCCGCCGCCAGCAGGTCGCGCACGCGCTCCTCGCCCACGTCGCCGAAGATCTCGTAGAACTGGCTGACGGCGTGGAAGCGCTGGGGATCGCGCAGGGCCACCAGCCGGTCGCACTCCCGCGACAGCCGCTCGGCCGCGAGCCGCGGCAGCACCGGCAGGGCGATCACCGTCTGGCGGGCGCCGGCGTTGCGGACGGCGGCGAGCGCCGCACGCACCGACGCTCCGGTGGCGGCGCCGTCGTCGACGATCAGCGCCACGCGCCCGATCAGCATCATGGGCACGCCGCCGCGCAGGCGCTCGTCCATCTCGCGCGCCTGCGCGGTGGCGGCGTCGTAGGCGGCGTCGATGACCGGCGCCGGCAGCCGCGCGGCCAGCCGCCGGTTCGTGAACCGCTCGCCCATCGGGGCCACGGCGCCCATCGCCAGCTCCGGATGCCCGGGCATCGACACCTTGCGCACGCACAGCACGTCGAGCGGCTGGTCGAGCTGCCGGGCGAGCTCGGCGGCGACCTCGACGCCGCCGCGGGCCAGCCCGATCACCGTGACATTGGTCTTCCTTCGGTATTCGGGGAGAGCCGCGGCAAGCGCCGCACCTGCCTGGGTGCGGTCACGGAACATCGCACGATCATCGCGCAGGAGCGAGGGGCGGTCAAGGGTTCCAGAGCGCGAATTTGCGCGCATGGGGCCCTTGCTATACTGCCCGTCTGGCAAGCAGAGGCATCCGCTTCTCACCCGAGTCCGGCCAGGCGCCGGCGGGTTCAACCGAGTTGGACATCGGACAACGGGTGCGGCTGCGTGCCCGTTTTTTCGTGTGACGAGAGGAGACCGTCAGTTTGGGAATGATCGTGACTAGGCGCGTAGCTTGAGGCCTCGCCGGCCACTCGACCAGCGGCCCCAGGAACCGACGACCCGGATCAACGAGGGCATTCGCGTGCCCCAGGTGCGCCTGATCGACGAGAACGGCGCCCAGGTCGGGATCAAGAGCACCGACGACGCGCTGAAGTACGCGTGGGACAAGAACCTCGACCTCGTCGAGGTGGCTCCCGATGCGCGCCCGCCCGTGTGCCGGGTCATGGACTACTCCAAGTACCGGTACGAGCAGGAGCAGAAGGCCAAGCTCGCGCGAAAGCACCAGTCGACGATCACGATCAAGGAGATCAAGCTGCGGCCGAAGATCGGCCAGGGCGACTACGCGACCAAGCGCGGTCACGTCATCCGCTTCCTCAAGAACCGCGCCAAGGTCAAGGTCACGATCATGTTCCGTGGCCGCGAGATGACGCATCCGGAGCGGGGCAGGGACCTGCTCCTGCGGCTCGCGGAGGACGTGAAGGACCTCGGGCTGATCGAGTCCCAGCCGCTTCAGGACGGCCGCAACATGGTGATGATGCTCGCCCCGCACAAGGCGCCTGCAGTCCAGAAGCAGCAGGAGCCCCCCGCGCCTCAGGCGGACGCTGCGGCGACGGGCTGACAGGGAGACGCGATGCCAAAGATCAAGACCTCATCGGCCGCCAAGAAGCGGTTCCGGATCACCGCGGGCGGCAAGGTGATGCGCCGCCGGGCGTTCAAGTCACACCTGCTCGAGAACAAGAGCCCGAAGCGCCTGCGCAAGAAGCGGCGTGACAAGGGCATGGACGGCACGGACAACCGCGAGGCGCTCCGCCTCCTCGGAAGGAGGTAGCCATGGCACGCGTCAAGCGCAGCGTCCACGGCAAGAAGAAGCGCCGCGAGGTGCTCGCGGCCGCGTCGGGGTATCGCGGCCTCAAGAAGAACACGTACCGCAAGGCGAAGGAGCAGATGCTGAAGTCGCTCTCCTACGCCTACCGCGACCGGCGCACGCGCAAGCGTGACTTCCGCCGCCTGTGGATCATCCGCATCAACGCGGGCGCCCGCCAGCACGGCCTGTCGTACAACCAGTTCATCTTCGGGCTGAAGAAGGCGGAGATCGACCTCGACCGCAAGGTGCTGGCCGACATCGCCGTCTCCGACCCGAATGCGTTCGAGGCGCTCGCCGCGGCGGCGAAGGCCGCGCTCGCCGCCTGATCACCTCAGGCCAGAACGCCCGTCTGAAGCACGCGCGCCGGCTGCTGGCCACGCGTCGCCGCCGCGAGCTGGGCCAGTTCCTGGCCGAGGGCGAGGACGTCGTCGAGGAGGCGCTGGCCGCCGGGATCCTGCCCGCCGAGACGTTCGTCGCGGCCGCACGCCCGCCCGACGAGGCGCTCGTCCAGCGCCTCTCCCGCGGCGGGCCGGTGCTCGTCGTGGAGGATCGGCTCCTGGCCGGCGTCGGCTCGCTCGGCCATCCGGCGCGGGTGGTGTGCATCTTCGAGGTCTCCGCCCTCCCCAGCCGTGAACCACCGGTGTCTGATGCCAATGTTTCACTCGGCGTGCACCTCCACCGCGTCATCGACCCCGGGAACGTGGGCACCGTCGTCCGTGCCTGCGGCGCGCTCGGCCCGGCCTGGCTCTCGCTCTCGCCCGGCTGCTCTGATCCCCTCTCCGCGAAGGGCGTGCGGGCGTCCATGGGGGCCGTGTTCCGCGTGCCGATCGAGGCGGGCGCCGACGTGCCGCAGGACGGCGTCCGGATCGCCCTTGTCCCGGACGCGCCGACGCCGCTCTGGGCACTCGACCTGACGCAGGCCGCCGTGCTCGTCGTCGGCGCCGAGCGCCACGGCCTCCCGGCGGAGCTCGTGGAGCGGTGCGACGCGACCTGCCGTATCCCGCAGGCCGCCGCAGCCGACTCGCTGAACGCCGCCCAGGCGGCGACGCTCGCGCTCTACGAGGCCGCTCGGCAGAGGGCAGCCGCTACGGCGACAGGCTGAACGGCGGATACCGGTCGGTCACGAGGTCGTAGACGTATCCCGAGACGCGATTCGTCCATCGCAGGACGCCCTCGAGGAACTCGAACGCGCCGCGCGGGTAGCGCCCGGTGAAGAGGACCGCGAACCACACGTAGATCGTTACGAAGAACGCCGCGATGCCCAGGAAGAAGAGCACGACATAGTGCGGGATCGCCAGGAGCCACTTGATGAGCGGAAGCCCCCGACTCAGCTCCGCGCCGGTCACCTCGGGCCACTGGAGGTGCACCGACTGGTGGTCGTCCGTCGACGGATACCGGTCGTCCATCAGCAGCACGTAGGCGCCCACACGGTTCGTGAATCGAGAGAGCTCGAGGTTCCAGTCATACCACCACCGTGGGTACTTCTTGCGGAAGAGCAGCATCAGCACGAGACTGGCGAAGACTGCGCTGCTCACGGTTGCGACGATGACCACGATCGGGACCGCCGTGAAGATCCGAAACGCGCTCGTCAGGCGGTTGAGATCGCGGTCGGGATAGTCGACTGAGAATGTGACGGGGTAGGGCTCCATGGCGGGGACCCTAGCCGACCCTGCGGGCGACCCACACGGAGTCTGCGCCGCCGGGCTCGAGCGGGCTGCGGTCGAACCAGCCGTACGCCTCGACGTCGCCGAACCCCGCCTCGCCGAGGAGCCGGCGCCAGTCGTCGGGCTCGAGCCACCAGAGCCGCATGGCGGCCTCGGACGCCTCGGTGCGGACGGCCAGCTCCAGCTCGCGGGCGGCCGCATCCCACCTGGCCCGCTCCCGGATGCCCGGCTCGCGCACCAGCCAGCGGTCGTGCGTCTCGGCGATGTCCCGGGCGTCGGGGTGGAAGACGTCGAAGGCGAGCGTGCCGCCGGGCTCGAGCCGCTCGCGCGCGGCCGTGAGGACGCCGAGCCGCTCCTCGTCGGACGAGAGATGGAGCAGGGCCCGGAACGGGATGGTCACGAGGGCGAACGTGCCGAGGTCGGGCAGGGCCCGCATGTCGGCCTCGACGAGCGCCAGGTCGACGTGGTGCGGCGCCGCCCGCCGCCGGGCCAGCTCGAGCATCGCGGGCGACGTGTCGACCCCGACGACGGTGACCCCGGCCAGCGCGGTCGGCACGGCGACCCGGCCCGAGCCGACGCCCAGCTCGAGCACCGGCCCGCCGCTTCGCACCGCCAGGTCGACGTAGAACGGGATGTCCTCGAGCACCGACCGGCACCAGGCGTCGTACGCCGGCCCGAGCCGGTCGTAGGCGGAGCTCACGGCCTTTACACTACCCGGCCATCATGGACGTGGACGCCCTGGTCTCCGAGGCGACGGCCCGCATCGAGGCGGCTCGAGACGTGGCTGCGCTCGAGGAGATCCGCATCGAGGTGCTCGGCCGGAAGGCGCCGCTCGTGCAGGCGCTGCGCGAGCTCGCCTCCCTCCCGCCGGACGAGCGCCGGGCGCGCGGGGACGAGCTGAACCGGGCCCGGCGGTCGCTCGAGGGGGTCGTCGACGAGCGCGCGCGCGAGCTGCGCCGGCGGGAGCTCGAGGAGCGGCTGCGCACCGACCGGGTCGACGTGACCCTGCCTGGCGTCCGCCACCCGCGCGGCTACTCGCACCTGATCGAGCAGACCCGGCGCGACATCCTCGACGTCTTCGTGGGGTTCGGGTACGTCGTGGTGGACGGGCCCGAGATCGACCTCGTCCACTACAACTTCGACGCGCTGAACCACGCGCCGACGCATCCGTCCCGGCAGGTGACCGACACCTTCTACATCGCCGACGACGTCGTGCTTCGCACCCACACCTCGCCGGTCCAGATCCGCACCATGGAAGCGGGCCCGCCGCCGGTGTACATGGCGACCGCCGGGCGCTGCTACCGGCGCGACACGCCCGACGCCACCCACACGGCGATGTTCACCCAGATCGAGGGTCTGGTCGTCGACCGCGGCATCACCCTGGCCCACCTGAAAGGGACGCTGCTGGGGTTCGCCCGCGCCATCTTCGGTGCCGAGCGCGAGGTGCGCCTGCGCCCGCACTTCTTCCCGTTCACGGAGCCGTCCGTGGAGGTCGACGTGAGCTGCTTCAACTGCGCCCGCGACGGCTCGCCGTGCCGCGTGTGCAAGGGGGAGGGCTGGGTCGAGATCCTGGGCGCCGGCATGGTCGACCCCAACCTGTACGGCTACGTCGACGGCTACGACCCCGAGGAGGTGTCGGGCTTCGCATTCGGCCTCGGCGTCGAGCGGGTGGCGGGGCTGCGCCACGACATCCCTGACATCCGCCTCCTGTGGGAGAACGATCTGCGCTTCACGGGGCAGTTCGGATGAGGGTGCCGGTCTCGTGGCTGCGTGAGTACGTCTCGTTCGACACGCCGCTCCCGGAGCTGGGCGAGCTGATGTCCATGACGGGGACGAAGCTCGAGGCGCTCCATCGCCGCGGCGTGCCGCGCGGCCTCGAGCTCTACCGGGTCGGGCGCGTGCTGACGCGGGAGCAGCACCCGAACGCCGACCGCCTCAGCCTGTGCACGGTCGACGTCGGTGACGGCGACCCGCGCCAGATCGTCTGCGGTGCCTCCAACTTCGACGCCGGCGCGACGGTCGCGGTCGCGCTCCCGGGCGCGGTGCTGCCCGACGGCACCGAGCTGCGGATCGCCAAGCTGCGCGGCGTCGAGTCGCACGGCATGATGCTCTCGGAGAGCGAGCTCGATCTCGGCCAGGACCACGCCGGGATCATGCTCCTCCCGGACGACTGGTCCGTCGGAGACGCGCTGATCGACCACCTGGCGATCGCCGAGGACGTGCTCGAGTTCGAGATCACCTCGAACCGGCCCGACTGCCAGAACGTGTACGGCATCGCCCGCGAGGTCTCGGCGGCGCTCGACGCCGACCTCGGCCCGTGGCCGGGAGCCGAGCCCGAGGCCACCGGATCGGGAAGCGTCGAGGACCACGTCACCGCCAGGATCGACGCGCCCGATCTGTGCCCACGCTGGGCGGGGCGGGTCTTCACCGGCGTCAAGGTGGGGCCGTCACCGCCCTGGCTCAAGGCCCGCATCGCCGCCGCCGGCATGCGCCCGATCTCCAACGTCGTCGACATCACGAACTACGTCATGCTCGCGATCGGAGAGCCGACCCACGCGTTCGACCTCGACAAGGTCGCCGGCCGCGAGATCATCGTCCGCCGCGCCCGCGACTCCGAGGCGGTGACGACGCTCGACGGCCAGGCCCGGACGCTCGACACCGACGTCCTCGTGATCGCGGACGCGGAGCGGCCCTCGGCCATCGCCGGCCTGATGGGCGCGGAGTGGAGCGAGGTGACCGACGGGACGACGACGGTGCTGATCGAGTGCGCGAACTTCGACGGGCCGTCGACCCAGCGGTCCTCGATCCGGCTCGGCCTGCGCACCGAGGGGTCGAGCCGATGGGAGAAGGGCCTCGACCCGCACCTGGTGCCGCACGCGCTCGCGCTCGCCTCGCAGCTGATGGTCGCGCTGACCGGTGCCGAGCTCGTCCCCGGGACCGTCGACCTGCACGGCGAGCTGCCGCAGCCGCCCGTGGTCGGCCTGCGCAAGGAGCGGCTGGAGGCGCTGATCGGCGTCGCGTACACCGACCGGGAGATCGAGCGCGCGCTGACCCGGCTCGGCTACGAGCCGCAGGACGGCCGCTGGCTGGTACCGACCTGGCGCGCGGCCGACACGACCCGCGAGGTGGACCTGATCGAGGAGGTCATGCGCATCGCCGGCATCGAGCGGGTGCCGGCCGAGATGCCGGGCGGCCACCCGGGCGGCGGGCGGCTGGGCGAGGACGAGGTGCTGCGGCGGCAGGTCGTCGGCGTCCTGCGCGGGGCGGGCCTGACGGAGGCCGCCACGCTCACCCTGTGGGACGCCGGCGTGCCGGACCGGCTCCGTCTGGCTTCAGGCGACGCCCGGCGCGATCTCGTCGAGATCCAGAACCCGATGAGCGCCGAGTGGACGGCGATGCGGACGCTGATCTTCCCCGGCCTCCTGCATTCGGCGCGTACGAACCTGGCCATGGGCCAGGCCGCTGTCGCGATGTTCGAGGTCGGCCACGTGTTCCTGCGGAGCGGGGAGGCGCTGCCCGATCAGCCGGCCCGCGCGGCCGGGGTCCTGGCGGGGGAGGGTGCCGGCTTCTTCGAGGCCAAGGGCGTGGTCGAGGCGCTTCTGGCGGCTGCCCGCGTCGAGACGGCCGGCTTCGAGCCCGCGGACGAGCCGTTCCTGCACCCGGGCCGGTCGGCGTCCGTCCTCGACGGCTTCGTCGGCGAGCTGCATCCGGAGGTGGCCGCGGCGTACGGCCTGGAGGGGACGGCCGCCGTGTTCGAGCTGGGCGTCGACGTCCTGCGGGGCCCGCCGCGCGAAGAGGTGCTCTACCGGGACGTGACGAGCTTCCCACCGCTTCGCCAGGACATCGCCGTCGTCGTCGGCGAGGACGTGCCGGCAGGCCGCATCGTCGAGGTCGTGCGGGCCTCCGGCGGGGCGGAGCTGGCGGCGGTCGACGTCTTCGACGTCTATCGCGGCGCCCCCGTGCCGGAGGGCAGGAAGAGCGTGGCCCTGCACCTGGTCTTCCAGTCGTCCGAGCGGACGCTCACGGACGCCGAGGGCGACGCGGCCCGCGAACGCATCGTGGCCGCGCTCGCCGCCGAGCTCGGGGGTGAGCTGCGGGAATGAACCGCGACGAGCTGGTCGGGCTGCTCGACGCCTACTTCGGCACCCGCGACGTGCGCGGCGACGACTGGGAGGACCTCTTCGAGCTGGTCTACCCCGAGCCGTACTGGCGCGACTACGCGGAGCCGGGCTACGAGGGCCGCTGGAACGGCCTCCTCGTGCGCGGCGCGGACGACGTGGAGCGGGCGGCGACGTGCGTCTTCCCGTCCGACCGCGTGATCGCGGGCCTCGAGGCCGGCACGTTCCTCTTCTCCGAGCATCCGATCGACTACGCCGACGAGCCGGGCTTCCTGCCGCTCTCCCGGGAGAGCTTCGAGCGCCTGCGGGCGGACGGCATCAGCTTCTACCACGTCCACGCGCCGCTCGACCACCATCCCGAGATCTCGCCCTCGCGGATGTGCGCTGCCGCCATCGGCGTGCCGGTGGAGGAGGAGTTCCTCCCGATCGCGGAGGGGATCCCCGGCGGCGCGGCGGTCATCGGCCCGGGCACGGGGACGCTCGACGATGTCGCCGCGAGCCTCCAGGGCTTTCTCGGGCCGGAGGTGCCGGTGAAGATCGTCCGCCGGCGCGCCGGGACGGACGCCGCAGGCCGAGTGGCCGTGGTCGGCGGCGGCGGCGCCGACCGCGAGGCACTCGAGGCGGCGCTGGATCGCGGCTGCGAGACGTACGTCTCCGGCGGCACCTTCACGCGCTGGGCGGCGGAGTTCCTGGCCCTCGCCGAGACCTCCGGGATCGCCGTCGTCGACGGCACCCATTACGGCACCGAGAAGCCGCCGCAGCTCGCCATGGTCGAGTGGTTCCGGACCCTCGGCCTGGACGCCGAGTTCATCCCGGACGGGCCGAAATAAGCTGTTGCGTGGGTGGTTAGACCACGCCCTGCGTGGCCACCGGGCGGACGTCGGTCGCGCGGCGCTCCAGCTTCAGGCTGGCGACGATGCCCAGGCCGTCGAGCGTGCCGAGCCGCTTGCGGCACAGCTCCGCCGCGGCGCCGTAGCCGAAGCTGCGCGCCGCGCGGAAGTGGAAGACGCCGCTTCGCCAGCTGTCGTCGTGCCATGGGTTCAGCGGGCAGATGACGAGGGCGCACTCCTCGGACTGGGCCGCGTCCCGCAGGCGCAGCTCCAGGTAGAGGCTCGACCAGTCGCTCGGCTGCGCCGCCACGATCGCGTCCCACTGCTCGACGAGTCCGGGCATTGGTGGCGGATCGTACCGGAGGTTCCGATAGAGTCGCCGCCGCATGGACCCGGCGGCCCTGGAGCGCTACGCGGAGCTGATCGTCAGGTTCGCGGCCAACGTCCAGCCCGGGCAGGTGGTGGAGGTGGGCTCCGAGCTCGGGAAGGAGGAGCTCACACGAGCCATCGCCAGGGCCGCCTACCGGGCAGGCGCGGCGCACGTGTCGGTGACCTATGACGACCTGCACGTGAAGCGGGCCCGCATCCTGCACGCGCCCGACGCGGCGCTCGGCTACGCGCCCGACTGGGTGCGCCGCCACGTGCAGGAGCTGAGCGAGCGGCACGGCGCGTCGATCTACCTGGCCGGCGCCGCCGAGCCGGGGATCCTGGACGATCTCGACACCGACCGTCTCGGCCGCGACCGGTCGCCCGAGGCGGTCGACTGGCAGGACGTGATCAACGCGCGCACCGTGAACTGGACGGTCGTGCCCGCGCCGACGGCGCCCTGGGCGGTGACGGTGCACCCGGAGGTCGAGCCGGAACACGCCCTGGAGCGGCTCTGGGAGCAGGTGTTCCACGTCTGCCGCATCGACGAGGACGATCCGGTGGCGGCCTGGCAGCAGCGATCATCCGAGATCCGCACGGTCGCCGGACGCCTGACCGGCCTGAGGCTCGACTCGCTGCGGTTCCGCGGGCCGGGCACCGACCTCACCGTCGGCCTCCTGCCCACCTCGCGCTGGATGGGCGGCGGCGAGCAGACCGTCGACGGCATCGAGCACATGCCCAACCTGCCGACGGAGGAGGTCTTCACGACCCCCGACCCGGCGCGCACGTCGGGTGTCGTCAGGGCGACCAAGCCGCTCGAGATGGGCGGGACGACGGTGCGCGACCTCCAGGTCCGTTTCGACGCCGGCCGGGCGGTCGAGTTCACCGCCGCGTCCGGCGCCGACGCGCTCCAGGCGCGCACGCAGCGCGACCAGGGCGGCGCCTTCCTGGGGGAGGTGGCGCTGGTCGACCGCGAGGGCCGGATCGCCCCGCTCGATACGGTGTTCTTCGACTCCCTGCTCGACGAGAACGCCTCCAGCCATATCGCGCTCGGAAGCGCCTACGAGTCCGTCGGCGACGAGGATCTCGACCGCATCAACCGAAGCGAGATCCACATCGACTTCATGATCGGCGGCGACGGAGTCGCGGTCACCGGCACCACGGCGGCCGGTGACGAGGTTCCGATCCTGATCGACGGCGGCTGGGCCTTCGACTGAGGCTCAGGCCGGCGGTTTGACCGGTGGCGCCCGGTTCTGGTCGTACTCGCGCTCCCGCATGAAGTGGGCCGCGGTGATCATGCGCAGCCGCAGCACCTGCTCCGAGGCCCGGTCGATCCACAGCCGGAAGAACGTCGGCCCGCCGGGCAGGACCAGGGTGAGCTGTCTCGTCGTGCGGTCGCCCCCGGCGAGGTAGACCGCCTCCGCGCCCGGCGCCCAGAAGGCGTCCGGGACCCTCGAGCGCGGCGTCTCCGAGCGCACCCAACCCGTGCCCGGCCGGCGGTCCCACCGCGTGCCGCCGATGATGCGCGCCGAGGCGCCTCCCCGCACCGAGAAGGCCAGCCGATCGGGCGCCTGGATGGTGAAGTTCGTGGTCACCGCGTGGCCGGGCGCCGACTCGAGCACGTTCAGGGCGCGGACGCTCCGGAGCGCGCGGAAGTTGGCCGTCGCCTCGCGCAGGAGCCGAGTTCCGTCGGGCGCGTCGAAGGGCGGGAGCCGCACCGTCGCAGTGACGGGAGGCTTGCCGGGCAGCCGCACCTGCACCGGCAGCGGGCGCGAGCCGCGCGGCACGGTGGCGGAGTAGCACACGCCGCGCACGCCCTGGCAGGGGAGTGCGACATGGCCGCCGACGAGGGCGAGCGCGGTCGGGAGCCCCGCGCCGGAGGGACCGAGGATGGTCACCCGGGCCGTGGTGGCGGAGGTGCGCTGGAGGCCGACGGCGAGCGTGTCCGCCTGCTCGGCGGCGACGGGCCCGGTCCGGAGCGGCGGGACCGGCGACTGCGAGACGGAGCGCGACTTCCCGATCTCGGCGGATGCGGCCCAGGTCTTGGTCCCCCCGGTGACGAGGATGCTGTGCCGGCCCTCCGTCAGCGTGCCGGTGCCGACGTAGGTGCCGTCGGCCTCCCGGTCGAGCGTGAGCGGCCGCCCGCCCACGAGCGCCTCGATCGTCTTCACCCGCTGTCCGGTCCGCACGGCGACCACGTTCGGGCCGGCGTACCCGGGCCAGACCGCCAGACGGGCGTTCTCGGCGAGCGCGACCAGCGTCGGGCCGCCCGCCGGAGCGGCCGCGGCGGCGCTGGCGAAGCCCGGCGTGTTCGCCGGCTGGAGGTCGGTCAGGAGCGACACGGCCGCGAGGACGCCCGCCAGCAGCGCCAGCTCCGCCACGGCCCGGCGGCGCACCTCGCCGAAGCGATCGAGCGCGTTCCGGTTCCTGTACCCGAGCCCGACGAGGCCGGCGAGCAGGAGCGTCTTCACCATCAGGGCGCGCCCGTAGCCGGTCGACCACACCTGGCTCACGGCGCCCACCTCCCAGAGCGCCCGGCCGGCGCCCGTCACGGCGACCACGGCCACGGACGCGAGCGCGACCTTCGAGAAGCGCCCGAGCACCGATCGCCGCACGCGCTGGCGCGCATCGTCGGAAAGGCCGCGGGTTGCATGCGGGACGACCAGGACGAGCTGCGCCAGACCGCCGATCCAGACCGCCGCGGCCGCCACGTGAACCGCGTCGACGGTGATCGTGAAGAGCCCCCGGCCGGGGTCACCGGCGTGCCCCGAGTAGCCCGGAACGACGATCGTCCACACGCCGAGGGCCACGGCCGGCACCGCCAGCGCCGCCGCGCCGAGCCGGCTGCGGCGGACCGTCGCGAAGGCTGCTGCCGCGCAGACGCAGAAGATGGCCGCCAGATCGATCCCGCGGCCGAACTCCCGCCCGAAGCGGGTGGCCTGGATCGCCGAGCCGACGGGGCCGCGGTGGTCGAACGCCTCCCAGAACGAGACGCCCGCCACCTCCGCGCCCTGCCGGGTGAGCGCCACCCAGCCCCCCGCGAGCAGGAGCACCGCGGCGGCCGTGAAGACCTGCGTCGCCCGGATCCGCTCCCGCAGGTCGGCCATGGCGCGCGGCTGGCCGTCGACCGAGGCCAGCACAGGCCGCCAGATCCCCGCCCGGAAGACGACGCCGCCGATCACGAGCATGAGCCCGCAGAAGTAGGCGAAGCGGGAGACGAGGAACGGCCAGTCGAGCGTCGCCGATTGCACCTCGGCCGCCTGGGGAGGCGGCCGTCCGGCGCCGATGCCGACGGCGAAGACGCCGGAGATGATGTGGCCGTCGGTCGAGACGATCCGCCAGCGGACGGTGTAGTCGCCGTCCGGGAGGCCTTTTTGGAGAGGGATCACGAGCGCCCGAACGTCGCCCGGGTCGGTGCGGGTGGAGCCGGACGTGACGGTCTCGCCCTGGGCGTTCGTCACGGTGCTCGCGACGTCGCGCACCTGCTGGTCGAAGTGCAGGACGACCCGAGACGGCGCCGTGGCGACGACCGATCCGGCGGCCGGATCGGTCGTCAGCAGGTTGGCGTGGGCCTGCGCGGCCGCCGGGAAGGCGGCCGGGAGCAGGAACGCGACGAGGACGGCGGCTCGCCTCAGCGGCTCCTCCTGAAGCCGGCGGCGAGCGCCACGACGGCGAGGCCGAGCGCGGCGGCTCCGAGCGTGCGCCCGGTCGTGTCGCTGCTCGACCCTGACGACTCCTTGGCCACCTCGACGACCGGCGTCCTCCACACCTTCGTCGTCCCGTCGGCGAAGGTCTGCACGCCGACGAGATGGAGCGTGGCCTCGCCGGATCCCACCGACGCCGAGAAGTGGAACAGGCCGAGGTCGTCGGGAGCCACGGAGCCGCCCTGCCAGCTGATCGCGACGATCCGGTGGGACTGGTCACGGACGAGCTGGGTGGTGAAGCCGGGCGTTGCCGAGGCTGCGTCGACCTCCATGCCCTCGGGCACGGTCAGCCGCAGGCCCGTGAGGGGCTGCTCGCTCTCGTCGGGCGAGAGCACGGTGAAGAGGGTGAACGAGCCGGGGTCGACGCGTTCGGGGGACATCTCGACATGGGCGGAGGCCGCGGCCGGGAAGGCCAGAAGCACGGCCGCCGCAAGCGCGAATGCGCGCATGGGCAGTACCTCCTGATCGCAGAGAGCGCGGGTCAGGCGGCGAGTGGCGGCGCGCGTCCCTGCGGCAGGCGCCGGGCGGGCGCCGGCGTCGGTATCGGGTGGGGGCGCGAGCTCTGCGCCGGCGAGAGGTCGGAGAGCAGCTCGAGCAGCCGGCCGGCGGCCGCGTCGAGCCGCTCGAGCGCCGAAACGAGCGTCCTGTCCACTGCGGCCGCGGCGAGTGCGGCGGCGAGCGCCAGCGCGAGGTGGAGCGCGACCGCGCCTCCGGCGCCCGTATGCGCCGGTGCGCCGGCGGCGAGCAGGGCGGCGTGGGCGCACGCCTGCGAGGTCGCGAGGACAACCGCGGCCTCGAGCACGCTGAGCGGCCGGTGCCCGGCGCCGGGCAGGCGTTCCACGCGGCCGTGCTCGAGCTCCGCCGCCGCCCAGCGCGCCGCCGACGCCACGATCCCGGTCCACGCCAGGCCGGCCGCCGCGAGGGCCGCGCCCAGCGCTGCCGCCGCTGCCCAGCGCGGATCGGTGAGCTCGCTCCAGCCGCCGTGCGCCGCGGTGGCCGACACGGCGGCGAGGCCGGCGAGCGTCAGGTACCGCGCTCCTCGTGCAGAGGGCATGGTGGAAGTATCGCAGCCTGGGGTAGAGTCGCGCCGTGGAGAGCGGCACGCTCGAGCGAATGGCCGACCTGGTCGTCGAGTTCGGCGCCAACGTCCAGCCCGGCCAGCGGGTGCACGTCGGCGCGTCGGTGGGGCAGGAGGACCTGGCCCGCGCGATCGCGGCCCGCTGCTACAGGGCGGGCGCCGTCTTCGTCAACGTCGTCTACAGCGACCCGTGGGTGCAGCGCGCCCGGCTGGACGACGCGTCCGACGAGGCGCTCGGCTACGAGCCGGGCTGGGTCGTGCAGATGATGCGCGAGATGGGGGAGGAGCGGGGCGCGAGCATCGGCCTCAGCGGGCCGGTGGCGCCGGGCCTCCTGGACGGCGCCGATCCCGACCGCATCCGCCGCGACGTCCCGCCCGGCCGGCGCGAGGCGATCGAGAACCTGCGCGGGGCCAAGCTCAACTGGTCGGCGATCCCATGTCCCTCGCCGGGCTGGGCCGCGCTCGTCCATCCCGACCTCGACGCCGACGAGGCGCTGGCGAAGCTGTGGGAGCAGGTCGTGCACATCTGCCGGGTCGACGAGGCCGACCCGGTTGGTGCGTGGGGCGAGCGGATGGAGCAGATCGAGCGCGCCAAGGCGTCGCTCAACGCGCTCATGCTCGATGCCGTCCACCTGCGCGGGCCGGGCACAGACCTCGAGATCGGGCTCCTGCCGACGTCGAAGTGGATGGGCGGGCACCTGACGACGCACTACGGCCTCGTGCACCATCCCAACCTCCCGACCGAGGAGGTCTTCGCGGTCCCCGACCCGGCAAGGGTGGAGGGCAGCGTGCGCTCGTCGAAGCCGCTCCA